>JBKICP010000293.1:0-10703 GCA_046567085.1 Acidobacteriota bacterium | reverse complement strand
CTCGCCGGGAAGCTGGAGGACGAGCTCGATGAATTCGTCTACTCCTCGCAGGGCGAGACGCTGGAACAGATCGTCCTCTATCACCTCGAAATGCGCGGAGCCAGCCTGGCGGTCGCGGAGAGCTGCACCGGCGGCATGGTCGCGCAAAGGCTGACCTCCGTCAGCGGCAGCTCGCGCTCCTTTGTCGGCGGGGCGGTCGTCTACAGCAATCGGCTCAAGACGGAGATGGCGGGCGTAGATCCGCAGCTGATCGCGCGCCGCGGGGCCGTAAGCCAGGAAGTCGCCGTAGCGCTCGCCGAAGGGATCCGCGAACGTTGCGGATCGGCCCTGGGGCTGGGCATCACCGGAATCGCCGGGCCAGGCGGCGGTACCGACGAGAAGCCGGTGGGGCTCGTCTACGTCGCCGTGAGCGACGCCGATGGCACCGAATGGATCGAGAAGCGATTCTCCGGCGACCGGGCAGGTATCCGCTACTACGCCAGCCAGCAGGGGCTGGACATGGTCCGCCGTCGCCTGATGTAGACGCGCGCAGCTCCCCATCCCAGGTCGCCGAAAATTTCCCTAACCGTTCCCGAGGAATCCCGGTCTGAAGGTACACGGCCGGCCGCTTCGGGTTCCTGAAAACTGAAAAATCGTCGCTCACCCTCTTGCAGGTTCAGCCGTCTTATGTGTTACAGTGGGTAACACTATGGCGAGTAACACTGCATCGGGACATGATCCGGCGGAACTGGGTGAGCTGGAGCGCGACATTCTGGGTATCGTGTGGCGGCTCGGCGAGGCCACCGCAGAGCAGGTCAGGGAAGAAGTTGCGCGTCCGCTGAAGGATTCGACGATCCGCACGGTACTGCGGCGGCTGGAGGAGAAAGGCTATCTGGCGCACTCGCTCGATAACCGCACCTTCATCTACCGTCCGGCCGAGTCGCCGCAAAAGGTGGCCGCGCGCGCGGTCCAGCGCATCGTGGACTGGTTCTGCCAGGGGTCCGTCGAGGAACTGCTCGTGGGGCTGCTGGACTCGAAAGTGGTGAGCCGCGCCGAACTGGAACGCCTGGCGAAGAAGGTGGCGGCGGCGAAGAAGCAGGAAGGAGGCAAACCATGACGGCTCTGGTGATTGAATCGGCGGTCCGCGCCCTGCTGTTTGCGCTCGCGGTCGGTGCAGGATTGTGGCTGTTCCGCGTCAGCAATGTCCCCGTGCGCAAGGCGGCATGGACTCTGGTGCTGATCGCCTCCGTGAGTATGCCGTTTCTCATGCGCGCGCCGGCCGTTGCAGACTGGAACGCCCGCTGGGGCTGGACGCTCCCCATACAGCTGCCTCCCGCCGCGGCCACGGCGCTGCCTGCTAAACATGCAGCGGCGCACCCGGCTCGCGTGGAATGGGTGGCGCAGGCAATGGCCGCGCCGGAAAGCCCACGAGTGGCCGCGCCGTCTTCAAAAATCCCGGTCATCCCGGCGAATGCGCTGGATCCGTCCTCGACTCCGTTCCATGCAGGCGATGTCGGGTTTCACTGGCCCCCGGCAGCACGGCTCATCGTCCAAATCTATCTCGCCATCGCTGGAGTCTTCTTTCTGCGGTTGCTGTGGGGATTGGCCCGGGCTGTGCGCCTCTGGGCGACCGCCGAGCCGGTGTCGCCGCTGGTGGCGCCGGAACCCAACGTGCGCTCGAGCGCGAAAATTCCTTCGCCGGTCACTGTTGGCTCCGGCATCGTTCTGCCGGCGAGCTATCGGCAGTGGGATTCCAAAAAGCTGCGCATGGTCCTCGCGCACGAGCGTTCGCATGTGCGGCAGATGGACTTCTATCTGCAGCTGCTGGCCGGACTCTATACGGCTGCCTTCTGGTTCAGCCCTCTGGGATGGTGGCTGCGGCGGACGCTCGCCTCCCTGGGCGAAGCGATCGGCGACCGCGCCGGGATGGAGGCGGCCGCAAGCGGCCCGCGCTACGCGGAGGTCCTGCTGGAGTTTGCGGCGATGCCGCATCGGACGCTCCCCGGCGTTGCCATGGCGCGCCCCGGCAATCTCTCGCACCGGGTCGAGCGTCTGCTGCAGGAGCCCCTCTTTCGAAGCGCATTCTCCGAAGGACGACGGCGCGCCATCGTTTCCCTGCTGATCCTGCCGGCTGCCCTCTTTGCGGCGACCGCGCTGATTCGCGTTCCGGGAGCTGCCGCGCAAACGGCTCCGCAACCGCCCCCGGCTCCGGTAGCTGTGCCTGCACCGGCCCCCGCGCTGGCGCCACAGGCTCCACCGGCTTCCGTTGTGCTCCCTGCCATGCCGGCCCCGCCTGCGGAGACCGTCCAGGAAGCGAGCGCTGCCGACGCTGCGCAGGCTCCTGCTCCACCCCCAATGCCTGGGACACCCGCTCCGGCCATCGCACCCGTGGCGCCCACTCCTGCGTTTCCTGCTCTGCCCGCGGCGGCGCCCGTTCCGCCCGCGCCGAATGGCTTTCAGGTTGAGGACGCGCCAGGTTCGCTGGTCTCCAACGACGACCAGGAAGTGAATGCGTCGAGCTATCACGTTTCCAGTCACGGCGACTCGTACGCGATCGTCGATGGACCGGGAAACGACGTAACGTTCTCCGGCAACTGGAACGGTGACCGGAAAGCGGAAATCGAAGCCGCCCGCAAAGTGGCAAAAGGACCCTTCCTCTGGTTCACCCACCAGGGCAAGTCGTATATCGTCACCGATCCGGCGACGATCGCGAAGATTCGGGCGATGTACCGGCCCATGGAAGACTTCGGCCGGCAGCAGGACGCCCTCGGCAGACAGCAGGACGCGCTCGGCAGACAGATGGATGAACTGGCGCGGCAGCAGGAAGCCGCTGGCCGGGTGAAGATGCCGGACCTGTCGAAAGAGATGGCGGATCTGGACGCGGCGATGGCCCGCTTCAAGGCGGATCAGGAGAGCCTCAGCTCGCACAGTCTGGCCCAGGCCGAAGCTGCACTGAAGGCCGCGCAGGATCAGATGCTGACGCCGGAGAAGATGGCCGAGCTGCAGTCTCAAATCGCCGCGGCGCAGAGTCAGTGGAACTCCGGGAAGATGGCCGCAATGGAGGAGAAGCTGGGCGCGCTGCAGGCGCGTTTGGGAGAGCTCCAGGGCGAAGCCGGTGCGCGCCAGGGCGACTTCGGCGCGAAGATGGGCGCACTTGGCGCCGAGCAGGGCAGGTTGGGAGCAGAACAGGGTCGGCTGGGAGCGCAGCAGGGACGGCTTGGACAGCAAATCGACCGGCAGGTGCGCAGCATCATCGACCAGTGCCTCGGCAGCGGCAAAGCGACGCCGGTACCGCCCGGGAAGTGAGAGTCAAAGGCGAGCGTCAGGAATCTCACGTCCCGTGCGGCAGCTATACCAACGCCTGAGTCCCTGGTAGACTCGTAAGCGGAATGCCCTTCATTTTCTATCTGGTCGCCGGGATGGTGGCGTACCTGCTGGGGTCGATCCCCTTTGGATATCTCCTGGTGCGCTTCTTCCGCAAGGAGGATATTCGCCAGAAGGGCAGCGGGAACATCGGCGCGACGAACGTGATGCGTTCGGGCTCCAGGGGCCTGGGCGCGGTGACCTTCCTTCTCGATGTGCTCAAGGGATTCTTTGCCGTCTGGTTGTGCAGCGCGTATGCGATGCGCGCGGGTCTGATCCCGGAGGTCCACTCCAACGGGGTCGCCATCGCAGCCCTATGCGTCGTGCTGGGCCACATCTACACGCTGTGGCTCGGTTTCAAGGGCGGCAAAGGAGTCGCCACCGCCTTTGGAGTGTTTCTGGCCCTGGCGCTGTGGGCGGCGCTCGCCGCGCTCGCCGTCTTTGCCCTGGTCTTTGCGCTGTCGCGCTACGTCTCGCTGGGATCGATCCTCTCAGCGATCGCCTTTCCCATCTTTGCCCTTGTCTTGCATCACCCCCCGCGCACGCCGCTTGAAACCGCGATGCTGTTCGTCATTCCGATCATCGTGATCGTGAAGCATCACCAGAACATCGGCCGCCTGATGAGCGGGACCGAGTATCGCTTCGGCCAGTCGCGCACTGCGAAACCAGGAACTTCCACAGTATGAGCCGGATTGCCGTGATGGGCAGCGGGGCCTGGGGAACGGCGCTCGCGATCAGCCTGGCGCGCCGCGGCGGGCACGAGGTTGCGCTCTGGTCCTATGCGAAAGATGTAGCAACAGCCATGCGCGAGCGGCGGGAGAATACGCAGTTTCTTCCCGGATTCCGCGTTCCCGACGCGGTGGCGATCTTCGGGAAGGCGGAGGAGGCGCTCGACGGGGCAGAGATCGTCGTCAGCGTCACGCCGTCGCAGTTCGTGCGATCGTCGTACGAGGGATTTGCTCCCTGGCTGCGTCAGGGACAGCTGCTCGTCAGCGCGACCAAAGGAATCGAAGACGAGACGTTTCTGCGCATGACCGAGGTGATCGGCGAGGTCCTCGGCCGCCGGGGGCTCAATTTGCCGTGCGGTGTGCTGAGCGGGCCATCTTTTGCGCAGGAGGTTGCGGCCGGTGCTCCCACGGCCATTACGATTGCCTCCGACGATGCGGACCTGGCGGCACGCGTCCAGCGTGACTTTTCCAGCAGCACCCTGCGCCTCTACACCAACGACGACGTGGTTGGCGTGGAACTGGGCGGATCGCTCAAGAACGTCATCGCGATTGCGGCCGGCATCGTGGCGGGGCTGGAACTCGGCCACAACAGCAATGCGGCCCTGATCACGCGGGGCATCGCGGAGATTACCCGCCTGGCCATGGCCTGCGGGGGCCGGCGCGAGACCCTGGCGGGACTCTCCGGCGTGGGCGACCTGGTCCTAACCTGCACCGGGTCCCTGTCGCGGAATCGGACGGTGGGGATGGGCCTGGGGCAGGGTCGCAGGATCGACGAGATCCTTGCCGGGCTGGAAGGCCGGGTGGCGGAGGGCGTACGGACCACCTCGGCGGCCCTGGGCCTGGCTCGAAAATACGGGGTGGAGATGCCCATTGCCGAGCAGATGGAGGCCATCCTGATGCACGGAAAGGCTCCCCAGCGCGCGATTGAGGAGCTGATGCTGCGTCCGGGGCGGGACGAGTAGCCCAAACGGCTCAGGAACTGCCCCAATCGGCTACGCCCCCCCGACATGGCGCACTCTGACGCACCATTACAGTGGTAAGTCCCTGTTAACCCCCTCAGCAGTAGGGTTTACCACCTTCGGGTGAAGGAAAAAGCGCGCCTCTCTCCGTAGACTGACGGAGAAAGGTTCAGCATGCAAAAGGCTCCCGCTCGCTCGGTCCGGCAATCACCGGAGATGCGAATCCGCTGGCGTGTATTTGCGCGCTTCCTCGCGATCTTTGCGGGTGCGACTTCCGTAACGGTTCTGGCCATGCTGCTGGCGCAGCGCACGCTCAGCGTGGTGGCGGCCGGATGGGCCGTCGCGCTGATCGAACTGGCGGGCAGCGCAGCCGCGGCCCTGCTGCTGACGTTGTGGCTCGAGCGTCGCATCCAGCGCCTGCTTCACTCCCTGCGTTCCGGTCAGGAAGAGCACGCTGTGGAAATCGCGGACGATTTGTTTGCCGAGGTGCTTCCCACCTGGCAGCATGCTCTGAAGTCCCTGCGCGATAAGGCAAACGAGAAGACCGAAGAGGCACGCAACCACTACGACACGCTCAAGGACCTGATGCGTATGATCGCCAAGGCCGTCGACGAGCGCACCGCGTACCTGCGGGGGCACTCGGAGCGGGTAGCCGCCTATGCCGCCGCGATCGCCTGGAAGCTGGGACTCGATGAGCGGGAAGTCGAGAGGGTCCGTCTCGCCGCGCTGCTCCACGACATCGGATGCCTCGGTGTCGAGGATTATCTGGTGATGAAGGCGACATCTCTGAGTCCGGAGGAGTTCGAGATCGTGAAGGCGCACACCGTGAAAGGAGCTGCAATCCTGCGCCCCATCACCATGCTCCAGGACCTCGTCCCCGGCATCGAACTGCACCACGAATCGCTGGACGGAATGGGCTATCCCTACGGCCTCAGGGGCGAGCAGATTCCGCCGATGGCCCGCATCATTGCCGTGGCGGACTCCTTCGACGCCATGACCACCCCGCGGCCGTACCAATCCGCCATGAATGCCGACTATGTCCTGGACATCCTCACCCGCCTCGCCGGCACCCGCTACGATCCGGTCGTGGTGGTCGCCTTGTCTGAACTGGTAAGGTCCGGAGCGCTCGAAGTGAAGAATGTCCGCACTCCGGTTTCCTTCCGCATGAGAAAGCCGGTCGCCGAGCTCGTCTGAGCTGCAGGTCCGTGACAACACGCACCCCATGGGTTCGCTACACTCGATGACAGGGACGCAGAGGGCGCATTTCTCATGATTCAGACGTTGTTTGGCAGCCTGAAAGAAGAGCAGGAACCGGAAAAGAAAAGCATCTTTGAGCGGATGCGCCAGGCAGTCACGCGCACGCGCGACAGCCTCGGCGAGCGCATCGACGGCGTTCTGGCCATGACGCGGGAAGTCGACGAGTCGGCGCTGGAAGATCTGGAAATGAGCCTGATCGCCTCCGACCTTGGCGTCAATGTCGCCTCGGAGATCACGAACCATCTGCGCGAGCGCGCCAAGCGCCAGCAGATCCGCGACGGCGCCGAGCTGAAAGATCTCCTCAAAGAGGAACTGCAGAAGATCCTCGACGAAAACGCCCAGCCCGTTAAAACGATCGCAACCGCTCCCGAAGTCATCATGATGGTCGGAGTCAACGGCACCGGGAAAACCACGACCAGCGGCAAGCTGGCCGCCTTCTTCCGCACGAAAGGAAAGACGGCTCTGCTCTGCGCCGCCGATACCTTTCGCGCCGCGGCCATTGAACAGCTCGAAGTCTGGAGCGAACGCAGCGGCGTCGAGATGGTGAAGACCAAACAGGGAGGCGATCCCTCCGCAGTACTCTTCGACGCATTACAGGCAGCACGAACGCGCCAGACCGATGTGGTGATTGTCGATACCGCGGGTCGTCTGCATACTAAAACCGGATTGATGGCCGAGCTCGACAAGATGCGTCGCACGGCGCAGAGGATTATCCCCGACGCGCCCCACGAAGTACTGCTCGTGCTGGATGCGACGACCGGCCAGAACGGCCTGCAGCAGGCCCGCCTCTTTACCGAGTCGGCGGGCGTGACCGGAATCGTGCTGACCAAGCTGGATGGCACGGCCAAGGGCGGGATCGCCGTAGCGATTGCGCGCGAAATGAAGTTGCCGGTGCGGTTTGTCGGTGTTGGAGAGGCGCTGGAAGATCTGCTGCCGTTTGACAGCGGAGCGTTCGTGAATTCGTTGCTGGAGAACTGAGCGAAGCAACGCTTCGCGGTTTGAAAGGGTAGTGTGGCTGAGGAGATCGATCCGTTGCGTGCGGACGAAGGCTGGATGCAGCAGGCGCTCGAACAGGCGCAGCATTCGGTCGGCCTGGCTTCTCCCAATCCCGTCGTCGGATGCGTGCTCGTCAAAGACGGCATCCTGGTCGGCGCCGGCTACCACGCCTACGACCAAAAGGATCACGCCGAGATCGTCGCGCTGAAGAATGCCGGCGACAAGGCGCGAGGCGCGACGGCCTACGTCACGCTGGAGCCCTGCTGCCATACCGGACGCACCGGACCCTGCACGCGTGCGCTCATCGACGCAGGCGTTGCCCGGGTCGTCGCTGCCACAACCGATCCCAACCCCGCCGTGAGCGGGAAGGGAATCGAACAACTCCGGGCGGCCGGCATTCAGACCAGCACCGGAGTTCTCCAATGCCAGGCGCGTCGCCTCAACGATGGCTTTGCGAAATACATCCGCACCGGCCTGCCCTTCCTTACCCTGAAGGCAGCCGTCTCGCTCGACGGCCGCATTGCTCCCGCTCCAGGCAGCGCTCCTCGCGGCGCGCCGGTGTTCCTCACCGGCGAAAAATCCAGGGAGCAGGTGCAGGCGATGCGTCACGCAGCCGATGCTGTGATCACTGGAATTAACACGGTACTGCAGGACGATCCCCATCTGACGGACCGCTCCGGCTTGCCGCGACGTCGGCCTCTGCTGCGCGTCGTGCTCGACTCGGGCCTGCGCATCCCCCTCGATTCCAAACTCGTGCGCAGCGCCAATCAGGATCTCCTCATCTTCTGCACCGTCGCCAGAACCGAGCGCCAGCAGACGCTGGAAGCTCTGGGCGTTCGCGTCGAGCGCACGGCCGGCGCCCAAACGATGACCGATCCGTCTGCGACGGAGAAGCCCCGGCAAAGGAGCTCGGCTCGCCACGCCGGCGTCTCGCTCAAAGCGGTCATGAAGCGCCTGGGCGAAATGGGGATCCTCTCCGCGCTGCTCGAGGCCGGAGGACAACTGAATGCATCGGCGCTGCACGGAGGACACGTGGACAGGATCACGCTCTTCTACGCGCCGGTGTTCCTTGGACCGGACGGAGTTCCGCTCTTGCAGGAGGGGGTCTTCAAACCCCTGCTGCCCATTCCGCCGGCCGTTGAACGCATCGGCCACGATCTTCGGTTCGATGCTTATTTGCGTAACCCCTGGGGAGAATGCTGAACCATGTTCACGGGGATCATTGAAGCAACGGGAACGATTGCGGCCCTGGAGCCGCGCGAAGGCACCACACGCATCGCGGTTTCCGCTCCGGGATTCGCCGAGCGCCTGCGTAAGGGCGACAGCATCGCGGTCAGCGGTACCTGCCTCACGGCGCTGGAGATGGAACCGCCGCTCTTCTTTGCCGATCTGGCAACGGAAACGCTGGCGAAAAGTTCGCTCGGCTTTCTGAAGCCCGGCTCAGTCGTGAACCTGGAGATGCCCACCGCGGCAGGTACGCCCCTGGGCGGCCACATCGTACAGGGGCATGTGGACGGGCGCGGCGAGCTGATCTCGCTCAATCCGGTCAGCGCCTCCGCGAGTCCCGACCTCACCGATTGGTGGCTGCGCATCCGCGTGCCGGAAAGCACGCGGCCGTACATGGTGCAGAAAGGATCGATCGCCATCGAGGGCATCAGCCTCACCATTGCCACCTGGGACGGGGACATCGTCGGCGTGGCCATCCTGCCGCATACCCGCAGCGTCACCAACCTGCGCGTCCTGCGGCCAGGCGATCCGGTCAACGTGGAAGCCGACGTGATGATCAAGCTGGCTGTCGACCAGAAGCGGCCCGGATCGACCTTTGAAGTAACACTGGAATATCTGCTGGCAAACGGCTACTAAAGCTGGAAGGAAGAAGCCGGAAGGAGACAGTCCTATGCGCCGGACGGGGTCTCTCCGAGTTCGCTGCGGACGCGGCGAAGGAAGTCCGCCAGTGTCTGGCCCGCCCGTGGCGTGAACGACTCGTCCAGAGCGTCGGCATGCTGAACGCGGTCCACCCGGAAGCTGCGGAAGTCGTTGCGCAGTTCGCACCACGCGGCCAGAGTCCACGTGCCTCCCCAGAAATACAGCGCCAGAGGATGCACGCGGCGGACGCTCGGCTTTCCATCTTCGCGGGCGTATGCCAGCAGCACGACCCGGCGCTGCTGCGCGGCGTTGTGCAGGGTATCGAGCTTGCGCCGAACCTCAGGGGCCGCTTTATATCCTGGGGCGTAAAGCAATACATCGTCGATGTTTTCGCGCAGGCTCGTGGGGAGAACAGCCTCAATCTTGCGCAGCGCGCGGTTCGCGGCTTCGGTCAGCTCGGTACCGCCCCAGGCTTCCACCATGCGGGCGCCGAGGACCAGAGCAGCGATCTCTTCGCGGTCGAACATCAGTGGCGGGATATCGAGATCGCGGCGCAGCGTGTAGCCAACGCCGGCTTCGCCCGTGATGGGCATGCCGGAGAGCTGCAGGTCCTGCACATCGCGGTAGATCGTGCGATGCGAGACCTGCAGCTTTTCGGCCAGATTGCGCGCCGTCTGCAGCCGGCCGCCGCGCAGCAGTTGAACGATGCGAAAGAGGCGGTCGGCACGGCGCATACCGGCATTGTAGAGGCGCGCGCCTCCGGGCCTCCCCGGTCGATCACGCAGCGGCGTGGAGGCCGACGCGGTTGCCCTCCGAATCGCGAATCTGCGCCACCCAGCCCACGCTGGGGATGTGATTCTTCGGCTCGACGATAGTGCCGCCGGCCTTTTCGACCCGGCCAAGCACCTCGTCGATGCGGCCGTCGCAGTTGAGGTAGATCACGACGCCCTCGCCCGAGGGGCGGTGGCCTTCGCCGGAAGCGATCGCGCCGGAGACGCCCGGACGCTGGTAGGGGAAGATGGCCAGGTTCGGCCATGCGGCCTCGTGACGCAGCGGGCTGGCGAAGATGGTTTCGTAGAAACGCACGGCGCGACCGAAGTCCGCGGCGGGGATTTCGAACCAGGAGATGGTCGAGGTGACGGTCATTGCAGCGGTGGCCATTGGGGTGTCCTCTTGTGTCAGAAGTTGACTACGAGGAGGAGAGTAGGACACCCCTGCTGACAGCGTTCTGTCAGCAGTGAATCGAGCAACTCCAGGGATTGAGAACTGCACGGTGCTGCGCAGCAGCGCGACGGTAAAAGCCACGGGCTTCAGCCCCAGTGCCTCAGTCGCTACGAAACTTCCTGGGCACCGGTTGTCCAGACGTACAGGTGAAGTCACACCATGAGGTGCTGCGCAGCAGCACGACGGTAAAAGCCACGGGCTTTTAGCCCGTGGAATAGCGTCGCCCAAAGAATGGGCCTTCAGGCCCGGCCACCCACCCTCGAACATTCCGGAAAGCCGCTCGTCCAGACATCCAGGCAAAGTCACACCATGAGGTGCTGCGCAGCAGCAC
>JBKICP010000292.1:0-11719 GCA_046567085.1 Acidobacteriota bacterium | reverse complement strand
CTGTAATCCCCAGGAGCTGTTTTGTTATGGCAACTGCACTGCAATCCGAAGTCGTTACTCAAAAAGATTTCCTGCCGCTGAACGGCACCGACCACGTGGAATTCTGGGTCGGCAACGCCCGTCAGTCCGCCTACTTTTACCGGCTCGCCTTTGGCATGAAGCTGGTGGCTTATGCCGGCCCCGAAACCGGCATCCGCGATCGCGCCTCGTACGTCCTCCAGCAGGGCAAGGTTCGTTTCGTCCTCACCACCCCCCTCCGCCCCGATGGCGATATCGCCGAGCACATCCGCACCCACGGCGACGGCGTGCACGACGTCGCCCTCTGGGTCGACGATGCCCGCCAGTCCTGGAAAGAAACCACCAAACGCGGCGCCCGCAGCGTCCGCGAGCCCTTCGAAAGCAAAGACGACAACGGCATCGTCCGGATCGCCACCATCGCCACCTATGGCGATACCGTCCACTCCTTCGTGGAGCGCGGCGATTACAAAGGCGCATTCATGCCCGGTTATCGCGCCATGCCCGAGGACCCGCTCGCGCGCCCCGTCGGCCTCCTGCACATCGACCACATGGTCGGCAACGTCGGCTGGAACGAGATGAACCGCTGGGTCGATTTCTACGCGCAGACCATGGGCTTCTCGCTCTACCAGCACTTCGACGACAAGGACATCTCCACCGAATACTCCGCCCTCATGTCGAAGGTGATGGCCAACGGCAACGGCCGCGTCAAGTTCCCCATCAACGAGCCCGCCGAAGGCCGCAGAAAATCTCAGATCGAAGAGTACCTGGAGTACTACCACGGCCCCGGCGTGCAGCACATCGCACTCGCCACCAACGACATCCTCGGAACCGTGGCAAAGCTGCAGGCCCAGGGTGTGCCCTTCCTCACCGTCCCGCACACCTATTACTCCGAGCTCGAAGGCCGCGTCGGCAAGATCGACGAGCCCCTTGACGAACTCGAGAAACTCGGCATCCTCGTCGATCGCGACGACGAAGGCTACATGCTCCAGATCTTCACCAAACCCGTCGAAGACCGGCCCACTCTGTTCTACGAAATCATCCAGCGCAAAGGCAGCCGCAGCTTCGGCAAAGGCAACTTCAAGGCGCTGTTTGAAGCCATCGAGCGCGAGCAGGCTCTCCGCGGCAATTTGTAACGGAAACTGTGACCAGAGGTCCTGAAGCAAAAGACCTCTGGCACCAGGAAGATTCGGGCGCCTCTCGCGCAGCGGTGCTCCCGCAGCAGCACGACGGAGCGCCCCGGCCTTCAGGCCCGGAAAACTGCGGGCGTTGCTTCGCTAACAGCCTTTGGCTATCCGCTATCCGCTATCCGCTATCCGTTTAATCCGCGACCATCAGTTCGCCCGGCAGGATCGGCCGCGTGCGCGGCAGCACTCCGTAAGCCGCCAGCGCCCCCATCAGGATCAGCACCGCGCAATACATCGCGAGCTTCACGATGTCCGTCGTGTGCTCCTTCGGCAGCGCCTTCCACAGCACCAGCAGCACCGTCTGCGCCGCCGTCACCGACCACACCGTGCCGTAGAAATACCGCCGCTCCCAGCCTTCGCCCTGCGTCGAACGGCGCACGCGGGGCAGCACCCCCGCGGCTCCCAGCAGAATCACCACAATAAGAACCGGCGTATAGCCCGCGGCATAGATCTGCTTCAGCCGCCATTGCCCGCTCATCACCGCCCACGCCAGCCCCGCCAGGTTCAGCAGCGCAAAATTCAGCAGCGCGTTCCACGCGAACGTGTAGCAGATCCGCCGATACCACGGATTCGGCCGATCCTCAGTGAAGCGCAGGATATACGGCGCCGGTTCCGACCCCGGCAGCTTCCCGAACAGCAGCGCGATGCCCGTGCCCACCAGCACCGCCCCCAGCCACATCCAGTTCCACCGGTTCCCGCCGTGATCGAACAGGTTGAACGTCAGCGGCCCCGGCGCCAGAAAGAAAACCCAGATCCAGATCGGCCAGTGCGCAGCTCGGTAACGAGCCGTGTTCCGGGTGCGCATCCTGCGCTCGTGGGCGTATTCAACTCGAACTGAAAGAGCCATGCCGTTGCAAATTATATCTGTCGTCGATCAGCCCGCTGCGACAGCGGCATCGCGCTCGATCGGCGTGAAGCGCACCTCAAGCGCATCACCGGCGACCTGCACGTGCACGTCTTCCAGCGAAGGAACAATCCAGTTCGCGTGTCGCAGGCTTTCCATCGAATGCGAGTAGAGCGTCGCCAGCACTTTGCATCCGGCCGCATGTCCGGCCAGCGCGCCCGAGGCGGAATCCTCGATCACCAGGCACTCCTCCGGACGCAGCCCCAGGACCTCGGCGCCCATTTGATACGGCTCCGGATGCGGCTTGCCCTGGCTCACCATATCCGCGGACACAATCCGCGCCGGCACGCGAATGCCGCCCGCCTCCATGCGCGTCCGCGCCAGTCGCTCGGTCGCAGACGTGACGACCGTCCAGTGCTTCTCCGGCAGCGACTCCAGAATGCGCTCCACTCCCGCCAGCGTCTCCAGGCCAACCTTGTCGTTGACCTCCATCTCCTCGAGCCACTCCAGTTCCTGCATGTCGTTCAGATCCGGCCGCAGCAGCCGCACCGTCTCAATCGCCCGCCGCCCGTGAGCCGTGCGGATCGCCACTTCCGGATCGATGCCCCGCGCCAGCGCCCACTTCTCCCAGCTGCGCTCCACCGAGCCCAGCGAGCTCACCAGCACGCCATCCATGTCAAAAAGAATGCCGCGCGGATGCAGAGTGACCACACCCGCGCCAGGGGATGCTTCCATATCTCCAGACTAGCAGGGCAGCCCCGCAAAGCCGGGGCTCACCCCTCCCGCAGCCGGCAGGCCGCAGAACCAGCCTCAGCCTTGCCGCTCCTCGTAGCAGGCGCGCCCTGCCACGCAGCGCGACAGATGCACGAAGTGATCGTCCGGTCCCGCCGGTCCCATCGTGCGGATGCACCAGTAGCTGCTTGCCGTCGCAATCCCCTGCAGCCACGACTCCGCGTTCTCCGGCGAGGAGCCGTACGGATTCTTGGTGCGGAGGCATTGGCAGGGTTGCGTCGCGTTCGTTGTGCTCATCGTCGTCCTCCGTTATCCAGCCGCTCTGGGATCGCGATCCATCTTCCCGGCCGCGAGCATCACCGTGCGATACACCGCCACCGGAAACATGTCCACCTTGTAAGCGTTGTGAGAAAGCGGCGTCGCGCCGTCCACCGCCACCTTGCCCGCCGCGCGCGCGGTCTCCTCGGTGATCGCCTTCCCCGTAAGAGCGGCTTCCGCCTGTTGCGAACGGCGCACCACCGGCGACGCCGCGCTCATCGTGATCACCGCCCGTTTGCAGATGTCGCCATCCATCTCCAGAACCACGCCGGCATCGGCAATCGCCCAGTCGAAGCTCTCCTTCTCTCCATACTTCTGATACGCGGAGCGCGTCCCCGGCGCCGGCTTCGGAACCCTGATCGCCGTGATCAGTTCGTCCGGCTCGATCACCGTGAACTTCGTCGGGTTCGCATCCGGCACGATGTACAGTTCGCGAATGCCTACCGTCCGCTTGCCCCGCTTCGCCGAAGTCAGTTCCACCGTCGCGCCCAGCCCCAGCAGTCCCACCGCCGCCGAAGACGGCGCCACCGAGGGACATGTGCCGTACTCCATGATCGCGTGGTACTGGTTCAGCCCTTCGAACGCAAAGCACAGATCCTTCCCGTGCCGGATGCACTGGAACTCTCCCGAGCGGTAGTACCAGCACTGCACGTGCTGCAGCAGGTTCCCGCCCACCGTCGCCATGTTGCGGATGTGCGGGGTTGCCGCATGCCCGCAGGCATCGGACAGGATCTGATAGCGCTCGCGGATCGCCGGGTGCTCGCTGATCTCGCCCAGCGTCGTCAGCGGCCCGATCGTCAGCCCTTCCTCCGTCTCGCGAATACCGCGCAGCTCCGACACATTCCGGATGTTCACCAGCCGCGTCGGTTGCGCCGTGCCTTCCTTCATGCGGTCGAGTAGATCCACCCCGCCCGCCTTCACCACCGCGCCGTCCTTTAGCTGCGACAGAGCCGCGTCGACCGTCGTGCAGTCAGCCATCGAAAAGCGGTTCATGCCATCTCCTTTTCTTCAGCGGGGGCATGCAGCGCTGCCAGAACCACCGCCGGCGTCATCGGCGTGCGGCGGATGCGCACCCCCGTTGCGTTGTATACCGCGTTGGCCACCGCTGCCCCGATCGATACCACTCCGGCCGCTTCGCCAATCCCCGAAGCATCCGTCGAACTCTGCCCGAGGTACGCCTCCACCAGCCGCACATCGATCTCCGGGATCTCGCGCGCTCCCAGGATCTTGTACGTATCCAGAGTCGGGTTCACCATCAGCCCGTAATTCGGATCCAGCAGCCGATGCTCCAGCAGCGTGTACGAAATCCCCTGGATGATCCCGCCGTTGATCTGGCTGATCGTCTGCGCCGGATTCATCGGACGCCCGCAGTCGTGTACCGACAGCACCCGCTTCACATGAATCCGCCCCAGCTCTGTATCGACTTCCACCTCGGCCACATCCACGCCGCCGTACGTCAGATACTTCTTCGGGTCGTAGTCCGGAATCCGCTTCGCATGCACCGCAATCTGCGACGAGGTCATCTTCGCCGCTGCGCGCCTGAAGCTGACCGCCGCAATTTTTCCCGAACGGCTGCGCACCTCTCCGTCGACCAGCACCAGATCGTCCGGCGTCGTGCCCAGTCCCGGCGCAATGTCCGCCAGGAACTTCTGCGATGCCTGCCACGCCGCATCGCGCACCGCCGGCGTCAGCGAGAGCGTCGTCACGCTGCCCCCCGATTGCGGCCCCTCCGGATAGTTCGTGTCCCCCACCTTCACCGCAACCTGTGCCGGTGGAACTCCGAACTGCTCCGCCAGGATTTGCGCCATCACCGTCCGGATGCCCGAACCGATGTCCTGCACGCCGGAGAAAACCTCCAGCGAGCCGTCCTTGTGGATGCGGACTTCGGCATTCGAGCCCATGCTCACGAACCGGTACCACACCGACTGCGCCAGTCCTACGCCGCGCTTCACCGGACCCCGATCCGCGCCCGCCACCGGATTGCGCGACTTCCACAGATCGCTCTCGCGCACCACCTGCCGCTCCACGCGCCGTACCGGATGCTTGTCCACCTTGTCGCGCAGCTCGATCGGATCCATCCCCAGCCGCACGGCCAGTTCGTCCATCGTCTGCTCCAGCGCGAACGCCCCCTGCGGATGTCCCGGCGCGCGCATCGCCGAAGCCGGTCCCGCATTGATGAAGACGTCGTTCTCCTCCGTGTGCAGCGAAGCGTACTCGTACATATTGGTCGCCGGACCCGCGCATCCCGCGCCCGTCCCGCAGCCCGCCGTCCCGTACGCCACCAGGTGCACCGCCGTCAGCGTGCCGTCCTTCTTCGCCCCAATCCGCAGCTTCTGATCCGAGCTCGGACGGTTGCCCACCGAAAGATGTTCCTCCTCCCGGTTCAGCATCAGACGCACCGGCGCGCCCGTCTTCTTCGACAGCGCCGCCGCCACCACGCCCGGATTCCCCGCCCCGAACTTCGCGCCGAATCCGCCGCCCATGAACTCCGTGATCACCCGCACCTGCGTCAGCGGAATCTTGAAGAAACTCGCCAGTTCCTCCCGCACGCCCGAGGTACCCTGCGTCGATGCGTACACCGTCAGCAGATCCGGCTTCCAGTCCGCGACCACCCCGTGTGTCTCCAGCGCCGAGTGCGTCTGCACCTGCGTGACGTAGTGCCCTTCGACCACCACCTCGGCATCCTTGAAGCCCTGGTCCGTATCGCCGCGCTTGTGAATCGACGGCCCGTGAATATTCCCCGTCTGCTTCACGTCATTCGGACCGCCGCCCCCGCCCGCGCTGCCCGCCGCGTCCGCCGGTCCAGGAAAGACATTCGGCGCATCCGTATTGCGCGCCTTCACCTCATCCACGACAAAGGGCATCGTGTCGTATTGCACCTTCACCAGCGCCGCCGCCTCTTCGGCTGCATGCGGAGTGGTCGCCGCCACCGCGGCAATCGGCTGGCCGCCGTAGCGCACCACCGGATACTTCGCCGCATCGAGCGCGGGATTGCGCAGCTCGGCATTGCCCAGCACGTGCTGAATTACATGCACGCCCCGCACGCCCGGGTGCTTCTCCGCCGCGCTCGTGTCCACCGACAAAAGCTTTGCATGCGGAACCGTCGCGTTCACGAAGCTGGCATAGAGCATCCCCGGCAGCTGCACGTCCGCCGTGTAGCGCGCCCGTCCCGAAACCTTCAGCATCCCGTCGTAGCGCTCGATCGACTGGCCTACATACTTCAGGTCCTTATTGATCGGCCACACCGGAGGTTCGCTGGCCGGCACGCTGCGCGTCTCCTCTACCAGCGTGTAGCCCGGCACACCCACCGGCATCTGCACCGTCTTCTTCGCCGGCGCAGCAGCCTGCGCGGTCAATGCATCTTCCATCGGTAATTTCGTCATCGCATTCTCCCCTACGCGTTGCGCAGCGTGCCCGCCGCATCCAGCGTGGCAGCAAAGACCTTGGGATACGTCCCGCAGCGGCACAGATTGCCCGAGACAGCATGGCGCACGTCGTGCTCCGACGGATGCGGATTGCGCTCCAGCAGCGCCGCACAGCTCATCACCATGCCCGGCGTGCAGAATCCGCACTGCATCGCATCGTGCTTCACAAACGCCGCCTGCAGCGGATGGATCTTCTCCTCCGTCGACAGCCCCTCAATCGTCGTGATCCTGTGCCCGATCGCATCCACCGCCAGCGTCATGCAGCTGTTCACCGGCATCTTGTCCAGCCACACCGTGCAGCCGGAACACACGCCGCGATCGCACACTACCTTCGTCCCCGTCATGCCCAGGTGGATGCGCAGCGCTTCGGCCAGCGTCGTGCGCGGCTCGATCTCCACCGTGTGCTCCGTCCCGTTGATATGCAGCTTCACCGGCGCCGCATCCGGGCCCAGTTCCGTCACGCCCTGCGTGGACTCGCCCCGCGCTTCCCGCGTGAAGCCCTGCACACCTTCCAGCAGCGCCGTGCCCGCAGCCGTCAGGCCGGCGCCTTTCAGAAATCCGCGGCGGCTGATGCCGCTTTTTGCTGTCTCAGCAGGCCCGGCCGGGGGTCCAGAACGGGTCGAATCGTTCGAATCGGACATAATTACTGCTCCTTGATGGCGCACTTCCGCTCACAACATGGCAGCGCCAAATTTTCCCGATGCGAAACTATATCTCCCTCGACGTTACGTCGTAAACCGGCATGGACAAAGAACCGTTTTCGCTTGCATTGTTGTAACCACTCCTTGAACCGCCCTTCATCCACCATCGCTGCCTTTCTGCCCCAGCAGCGGCTCTGCCCATCCCCGCCCGGCTCGCGCTTGCGTTGATGCGGCTAACAAACATTGCTTATGGCTGCCTGATTTTCCTGATTCAATTCCCCACCGGTGCTTGCAGTCCCCACGTTGCTGCCGCACAATATTGTCTTAATTCGCCCACTGAAGAATCCGGCCACCGCTCGAACTCGGGCCCGAGAACAGATTCGAAACAAAAAAATGTGCCGACCCACCCGGCACTGGCAATACCTTTTTGGAGGAAATTGTGACCAGACGTTGTTTGTACCTCACTGCGTTCGTGTGTTCCCTGTTGTTGCTTGGTGCCAGCGGCATAGCCCAGATCGCGACCACTTCGCTGCGTGGCATCGTTCGTGATCCCAGCGGCGCCGTCGTTCCCGGAGCCACGGTGACCCTCACCAACATGGCTACCGGCCAGGTCCTCAGCACCACCTCCGCCGCAGGCGGCGACTACTCATTCCCCCAGATCGCCCCCGCCCGATACACCATCGCCCTCCACGCCACCGGCTTTGGTGATCAGAAAAAGACCGCCGAGCTGCTCGTCAACCAGCCCGCCACGATCGACTTCACCATGACCCTGCAGGCCGTCTCGCAGGTCGTCAACGTCAGCGCTGAGGCCCAGACCCTCAATACCACCGACGCCTCCCTCGGCAACTCCATGGGCAACACCCTCATCCAGGCCCTGCCCAGCGAAACCCGCAACGTTCCCGACCTCCTCTCCCTGCAGCCCGGCGTGCTTTACCTTCCCGCCGGCTCCAATGGGAACGGCGCGGCCTCCGAGATGAACCCCGGCGGCGACAGCCGCAGCGGCGCCGTCAATGGCGTCCGTTCCGACCAGGGCAACGTCACCATGGACGGCATCGACGACAACGATCAGGTCTTCGGCTACGCCTTCACCGGCGTCCTCCGCGAAACCCAGGATTCCGTCGAAGAATTCCGTGTCGCCACCTCCAACACCAACTCCGATGAAGGTCGCTCCGCCGGCGCTCAGGTCAGCATGGTCACCAAATCCGGCACCAACAAGTTTCACGGCGCCGCCTACGAGTACAACCGCCCCACGCTGACCGTCTCTAACAACTACTTCAACAAGCAGTCCGAACTGGCGAGCGATCAACCCAATACCCCGCCCAAGCGCATCCGCAACATCTTCGGTGCCGATATCGGCGGTCCCATTCTTAAAGTCAAGCTCTTCTTCTTCGGCAACTACGAAGCCACCCGCCAGGCCGAGAATCAGGAAGTCATCCGCACCGTCGCCACCCAGTCCTATCTCGCCGGCAACCTCATCTATCTCGGTGACGACGCCTCAGGCAACGCATCCCCCGTAACGCTGTCCCCCGCTCAGGTCACCATGCTCGATGGCGGCTGCGTCGCCGCCGGCGGCTGCGCCAACGCGCAATACACCCCCGGCCCCGGCCCCAACCCCTACGCCCTCGCCTACTTCAAATCCGAGCCCGCGGCCAACGGCATCCTCACCGGCGACGGATACAACACCGGCTCCTTCGCCTTCTCCTCACCGAATCCCCTCAGCCTCAATACCAGCATCGTTCGCTTCGATTACACCCCCAACAACAAGCACCGCTTCTTCGTGCGCGGCGGCCTCCAGAAAGACACCACCCTGGGCATCGAGCAGTTTCCTGGCCAGGGCCCCAGCAGATTCTTTGAGGACAACACCAAGGGCATCGTCGCCGGCGACACCTGGTCCATCTCTCCGAACCTCGTCAACGACATTCGTTATGGCTACATCCGCCAGGGCTACAGCAATCGCGGCGTCGGCTCCGGCGACTATGTCGACTTCCGCTTCATGGACACCGCCACCGCGGAAACCCGCACCACCATCGCCTCCGTCCCGGTCCACAACATCGTCGACAACTTCAACTGGAATCACGGCAAGCACGATTTCCAGTTCGGCGTGAACTGGCGCCTGGTCGCCCAGAATCGCGTCTCCGACGCCGTCTCCTTTAACGGTGCCAGTTCCAACCCCTACTGGCTCGGTGGCAGCGCCCCCGACCCCAACGCCATCCTCGGAGCGCCTCCGGTCGACAGCGGATTTGGCAACTCCTATGTCATCGCCTACGCCAATCTGATCGGAACCGTCCCCTCCGTGACCAATCAATACAACTACCAGCTCACCAGCGCCACCTCAGGCAATCTGCTCGCCGATGGCACCGCGCTGACCCGCCACTTCAAAGCCAACGAGTTCGAGTACTACCTGCAGGACACCTGGAAGCCCATCGCCTCGCTCACCATCACCCTGGGCGTTCGTCATACCCTGCTCCAGACCCCCTATGAAACCAGCGGTCAGGAAGTTACCCCCACCATCGACACCCACACCTGGTATCAGCAGCGCGAGGCTGCGGCTCTGAGCGGACAGATCTACGAGCCCCAGCTCAGCTTCGCTCCCGCCGGCAACTACTACAACAAGCCGGGCTTCTATCCGATGTCGAACGACAACATCGCTCCGCGCCTCGCCATTGCCTATGCACCAACCTCGAAGACCACCATCCGCATGGGCGCCGGCCTGTACTACGACCACTTCGGCCAGTCCCTGGTCAGTATCTTCGACCAGAACGGCTCCTTCGGCCTCAGCGGAGCCGTCACCAATGCGGCGGGAACCTATGGATACGAGGACTCGCCTCGTTTCACCAGTCGCACCACTCTCCCCTTCAGCAACGGCGTCGGCGCTTCGCCCCAGCCCTATCCCTACGCGCCTCCGTCCGATCCGGTGCACGGCTTCGCCATCACCTGGGGCCTCGACAGCAAGATCAAAACGCCCTACACCGAAGCCTTCAACTTCTCCGTCCAGCACCAGTTCCCCAAAGGCTTCACTCTCGAAACCGACTATGTCGGCACCATGGGACGCCATCTCATCCAGAGCCTCGACCTCTCTGAACCCGTGGACTACGTCGATCCGGCGGGCGGCGGCGATTACTACACCGCCGGCGGCCAGCTCTCGAAGTTAGTCGACCAGAACGGCGGCAACTACGGCGTCAACACCAGTGGCATCGGCAGTGTCGTCAATGTCCCCGCGATCAAATACTTCGAGGATGTCTTCCCCTGGATGGCGAACTTCGACTATCCCGGCGAAAGCGCCACCCAGGCCATCTACAACAATGAATGGGCGCCCTATCGCTCGAACCTCGGCGCCACCACCGCCCTTGCCGACCTCGACTTCTACGGCCCCGCCTCTTCCGGCTACGGCTTCTATCCGGCTCCCGCCAACTGGCAGCCGCACTTCTGGCAGAGCCAGTTCTCCTCCCTCTACGCTCTCGCCGGTATGGGCATGAGCTACTACAACGCCCTGCAGGTCACCCTCCGCCATCCCGTCAGCAATGGCCTGCAGATGGACGTCAGCTACACCTATTCCCGCTCCATCGACGAAGGCTCCGATGCCGAACGCAGCATCGAGTTCAGCACCAGCAAAGCGCTCAGCAGCATCATCAATACCTGGAAGCCGCAGCTCAACCGCGCCCCTTCCGATTTCGACACCACCCACCTGCTCACCATCGACGCTTACTATGAACTGCCTTTCGGCCGCGGACGCCGCTTCGGCTCCGGCATGAATCGCTTCGCCAATGCCTTCATCGGCGGCTGGCAGCTCACCGGGCTCAACCGCACCACCAGCGGCCTGCCCTTCACCCTCTTTGAACCCGGCTGGACCACCGACTGGCAGCAGGAGGGCTTCGGCATCGTCACCGGCAAGCTCAAAACCCACCGCCACTTCGATTCCGCCGGCAACCCGCTCTACTTCGACCATCCGAACGCCATCAACAGCGGCGTGCTCACCGGATCTCCCGTCCGCCTTCCCTATCCGGGCGAAACCGGCGAGCGCAACAACTTCCGCGGCGACGGCTACTTCGATATCGACACAGGCCTGAACAAAACCTGGACCTTCGGGAATACGGCGCGCTGAAGTTCGACTGGGAAACCTACAACGTCACCAACACCGTCCGCTTCGATCCCCAGTCCATCGGTTCGCAGCTCACCAGCAGCAACCTCGGTTACGCCAGTGCGCTGCTCACCACGCCCCGCCGCATGGAATTCGCCCTCCGCTACGACTTCTAACTCACCTCAACCTTCGAGCGCCGGAGATTCGTCTCCGGCGCTTTTTCTGCTTCTGCCCGGTACTCGCTGCTGCTCCCCGCGCCCCAGCGTGATTACACTACTCCTTCACTCCAACCAGGCCGGCGCGTACCGTTCCACGCGCTTCCCTACGGCTCAGAAAGGGAACTCATGCGCTGGTTTGCGCTCACCTCTGCCGCTCTCTTCGCTGCTGCCCTCACCCTGCACGCCCAGGTCCCCACCCCTGCCTCCGTCCTCGGACACACCCCCGGCGACGACGACTACCTGGCAAACTACGAAGAGGAG
>JBKICP010000291.1:0-3762 GCA_046567085.1 Acidobacteriota bacterium | reverse complement strand
CATCAGCGCAATCCGCTCCGTCAAAGGACCAGAGGGCGGAATCATTCAGGACGCCATTCAGACCGATGCGGCGATGAATCCCGGCAACTCCGGAGGACCGCTCCTCAATTCCCATGGCGATGTCATCGGAATCAATTCCATGATTGCCCAGAATGGCGCCGAGCAAAACGCCGGTATTGGCTTCGCCATCCCGATCGATACCGCCAAGGCCGTGCTCCGCGACTTCCAGAAGTATGGACGCGTCCGCCGCGCCTCCCTTGGAATCAGCATTCTGCCCATCGGTCCTGACCTGGCGAAGCAAATGGGCCTGCCCGATCAGTATGGTGTCCTCATTGAAAGCACCGTCCCCGGTGGCCCGGCCGCGCGCGCCGGACTCCACGGCGGCAATCAGATCGCCTACCTGGGCAACATGAAGATTCTCATTGGCGGCGATCTCATCGTGGCCATCGACGGACACGAAATCACGAATTCCCAGGACATCTCCGAAATCATGAACCAACATCAGCCCGGTGATGCCGTGATGGTCACCTTCTACCGCGGCCAGCGCGAAATGACCCGGCGCGTGGTCCTCGGTGAAACCGAAGACCAGCCCGTTTAGAGAGACAGAGAATCGGAGGTGGAAGCACACCCATGACCGCAGTCGTCGATCGAGACTGGATACCCGCCCGTATTCCGCCGCAGAAGGGCAAACTGGCCTGGATTACAGGAGCGAACAGCGGCATCGGTTACCACACCGCCCTGGAGCTGGCCCGCGCCGGATGCGCCGTCGTGCTCGCCTGCCGCGACCTCGGCAAGGCGGAAGCCGCCAGAGCCCGAATCCTCACCGATGTTCCCAGGGCCGAACTGGAAGTCGAACTCCTGGACCTGGCCAGCCTCGATTCCGTGCGCGCAGCGGCTAACCGCTTCCTCAGGACCGGGCGTCGCCTCGACCTGCTCATCAACAACGCCGGAGTCATGGCCCTGCCAGCCCGCCGCGTGACGAAGGACGGATTCGAGCTGCAACTCGGCACCAACCACTTTGGACACTTTGCCCTTACTGGGCTGCTGTTGCCGTCGCTGCTCAAAGAGCAGAGTACCCAACAGGCCCCCGGTGCGGCGCGGGCGCGCGTTGTCACAGTCAGCTCCATCGCTCACCGTGGCGCAAAGCTCGAGTTCGCCAACCTCCAGTGGGAGAGCGGATACAAGCCCTGGCCAGCCTACCGCCGCACCAAGCTGGCCAATCTCCTGTTCGGCTTTGAACTGCAGCGTCGCCTCGAACGAGCCAAAGCGCCGGCGATCAGCATAGTTGCGCATCCCGGCGTTTCCAACACCAACCTGTTCGCAGCCGGTCCCGGACAGGGAGGCGGTCTTCCCGCAAAGCTGATCCCGCTGCTGTTGCCCCTGTTCGCCCAGTCCGATGCCCAGGGCGCGTGGCCCACCCTGTACGCCGCCACCAGCCCTGAAGCCGATGGCGGCCACTTCTACGGACCAGACGGATTCCGCGAGATGCGCGGCTATCCCGTCGGGGTACGGGCCGAAACTCAGGCCTACGACGAGGCCATGGCGGAGCGGTTGTGGGCCGTATCCGAAAAACTCACCGGCGTGCAGTATCCCCTGCCCCAATAGGCCGCTGTCTCGCGCGGATTGCAGGACGGATAGGTGATGAACCAATGACCAGGTTCGCTGCCGCCAGGATCAGCATCGTCCAGCGTGGGATCGGTCGCCGATCCCCAGGCCATACAGCCCCGCCAGCACCACCGCCGTCAGACTCGTCGCCATCCCCAGAGCTTTTGCCGCGGCAGTCCCTCGCCCCAGACAGTGATCAACGCGGCGGCGCGGGGCTCAGCTTCTGCTCAACGCTATAGTGTGTGCAGGTAGTCAAGCAGCGCCTGGAGTTGCTGCTGGCTGAGTTGATTGCCAAAACCCGGCATCATATTCCGCCCATTCACAATCACGTACGTCACCCGATCGTCGTTCGCAGGCGCGCCACTGGGCAGGTACTTCTTGCGGAACATGGCAAACAGGCTGGGTCCGTGCAGATCTCCCGTGTGGTTCGCGTGATGGCAGCTCGAACATTCCTGCACAAATATCTGGCGCCCCTGCATCTCCTCCGGAGTGAGCTGGCTGAGCGGCTTCGAGGGCGAATAGGAGGGTCCGCAGCCGGCAAGAGCAAGAGGAAGAACCATAGCGGCCGCTGCCGCCAGCCATAATAACGTACGTTTCCCGATCACGCGCAATTCTCCGATGCCTCTACCCTAAACCCTTTGGCGCGTGTTCCGTACCTTACTTTTGTAGGGCCACAACTCCCTGCACAAGGAACGGCGAGCTCAGTTGGCGTCGGCGATCGCGGTCACAATCCGGTCGATGGCATGCAGTGAATCGTCATTGTTGGGCTGTCGCCCGTTGCAGAGCACGGAAAACACCAGAGTCCGTCCGCTGCGGGCAATCAGATACCCGCTCAGCGAGTTGACCTCCTCCAGCGTGCCCGTCTTGGCAAAAACGCGCCGCACCATGCCGTCATGGAAGCGCGCCGCCAGCGTGCCGTCGACCCCGGCGATCGGGAAGGTCGAACGGTACAGCTTTCCCCAGGGCTGGTGAGCCGCGTAAACAAGCAGCGTGGTAATGGCGCGGGGCGCCACCTCGTCGTCCGGCGATAGTCCCGATCCGTCGAAGAACAGAAAGCCGTTGGGGTTCACTCCCGCATTGATCGCGAACTGACGCACCACCCGCGCTCCCTGTGCGATTGAGCCGTCGGACCCTTCCAGCCGGCCGAGCAGCCGCAGATACAGTTCGGCGTGCAGGTTCTGGCTCACCTTATTGGTGACCGTCACATCCTCGGCCAGCGGCGGCGAAACGTGCGTCGCCAGCACGTGCAGCCCGGTATCCGGCGGCGCGAGAGTGGTGATGTGCAGCGGATGCAGAACCACCGGCTGATCCACCTCTTCGCGGAAGTCCTCCGTGTCCGTTGGCTCGCGATGCCACGCCTCGGCCTTCCCGGTGATAGTGACGCCCCGGGCCAGCAGCATCTGTCGCAGCGCGATGGCGGCAAACTTCGCCGGATCGTTGATGGCCAGCGCATCGTGAAGCCCAAAGCGATTAATCGTGCCAAAGAGACGCACCGTCCGGCTGCCCAGCGGCCGATCGATGCCCGCGCGCGCATAGCGGTCGTACGGGGCTACGGTCAGCGAGTTTTCGACATTGTAGTAAGGAACATCCGGGTTCCACGTGACCTGTGTGGACCGGCTGTCCGCTCCAGGCGACGGCATCACATTCAGGAACGTCACATTGTCGTTCACCGTGAGTGCCGAGGCCGGCGCGCCGTAATCCCATTGCAGATCGTTCCAGGACCAGTTGTTTCCGTACCGCTCAAAGGGAAACCAGGTGTCATCGCCGAGAACCTTGCCGTCGATGCGCCGCACCCCCGCCTGCACGATCTGGTCGGCCATCTGCTGCAGCGCCTGCAGCGGCGGATACGGCCGCTCCGTCCGCCCGTTCCACGGATACTCGCGTCCCGACATCGTTGGATCGCCGGAGCCAAGCAGCACCAGATTGCCCTTCAGAACACCGTTCTGCTCCAGCACACCCGACGTGACCGCCCGCGTCACCCAGTGAGCATCGGCCGGAATCAATGCCAGCGTCGCAGCCGTGGTGAACAGCTTGGCGTTGGATGCCGGTGCAAACATCTCCTTCGCATGCAGAGAGTAGACTGGCTGGCCCTCCATCGTTACCACCGAGATGCCCCAGTGGGCGCGCGCCAGCTCCGGCTCAGAAAGAATGTCATGG
>JBKICP010000290.1:0-37041 GCA_046567085.1 Acidobacteriota bacterium | reverse complement strand
AGCGACTGCCGGATGGCAAGTTCGCGCCGCCGGGATACAAACCGTACCAGGGTGAGCGTCGCCACGTTGGCGCAGGTGAGCAACAGCACCACAGCGGCGAAGGCCAGCAGAATGGGCAGCGTCGCCGCCATGTATCCGTTGGCGCCGAAGGGCGAGCGCCACATGGGATCGAGGGTGATCCGGTTATCGCCGACATGATCGTCTGGATACGCCGCCACAAGATGACGCATCACGCTGTCGAGATCCTGGGCTGCCTGGCCACGGCTCACGCTGGGCCGCAATCGACCGATTACGATGAGCCAGTCCGAATCGCGATGGGTCATCCGCCACACATCGTTCCCGAGGGGATCGAGGGTGACCCACAGATCGTCACGCAGTCCGGGCGCTGCTCCGACAAACCCTTCCGGCGCCACACCGATGACCGTCACCGGATGGCGGGCGACCTCGATCGCCTTGCCCACAATGGCCGGGTCTTTGGCATAACGCGTCTTCCAGAGCGAGTAGCTCAGGACCACGTTGGGAATTGCACGGGCCTCCTCTTCCGGCAGAAAGAAGCGCCCCAGCACCGGCTGGATGCCAAGCACATCGAAAAAGTTCGCCGACACGTTCGCAATATAGACACGCTCCGGCCGCGCACCGCCAGTCAGCGCGATCCAGTCGTTATGGTAGGCAAGGACTCCGGTCAAGGTACGGTTTTGATCGCGCAGATCGCGATAGTCGAGATAGGAGAAGGGTGGAGTCGGAGAGAAGTTTCGTTCCCCCCGCTGCAGGCTGACAAACTCGCCCGTGTCCCGCGCGCCAGGAATCGGATGCAGCATGGTGCCGTCGATCCAGCTGAATACAGTGCTGTTGGCGCAGATCGCTACAGCCAGCATCGCCGTCGCGGTGATCGTGAAGCCGGGGCTCCTGCGCAGCTGCCGCATCGCGTAACGGAGATCCCGGCCCAGTTGTTCAAGCCTGGCCTGACCCCACATGTCGCGCGTCACGTCCTCGACCAGAGGAATATTTCCAAATTCCCGCTCTGCGGCTTGTCGCGCTGACTCTGGCGTCTCGCCTCGCGCCACTCGATCCGAAATCGCCATCTGCAGGTGCGCATCCATCTCTTCCTCGAATTCGCGCTTGCGCCGCTCGGAACCGAAGCTCGGGATCCACTTCATGACTCGCTTTCCTCCGGCTTGACGTACATCACTGACCCTATCGCTTCAACAATCCGCTCCCATCGACCCAGATCCGAGGCCAACTGTTTTTTCCCTTTGGCGGTGATTCGGTAGTAGCGGGCTCTTTGTCTGCTCTCGGTCTGCTTCCACTCCGACTGCACCCACTTCTGGCGCTCCAGTCGATGGAGAGCCGGATACAGCGATCCGGTCTCCACCTGCAGTACCTCTCCGGATCGCAAACGTAAAGCCTGGACAATGCCGTATCCATGCTGCGGTCCCCATTGCAGGGTCTGAAGAATGAGCATGTCGAGTGTTCCCTGCAGCAGCTCGATCCGGTTCCTATACTGGTCTTTCCCGCTCATAGATGTAGACACTCTACTCCCAATGGAGGTAGATCGTCTACTTGTGTTTCATGGCGACGCTCGGCTCCCTGATCTGCGCGCTTTGACCCCGCGCGACGAATGCCAAATCGCTCACCGACCCCGGTCGACACGCGATTTGCCCAGCCCACGTTCCATGGAACGGGCCAAGTTGACGTAAAACGGGGACGCGCTCTATTGGGTTCCGGATCGGCAGGCACAAGGACGAGGCGGCGACTCTACGTCAAGGTGTTGAGCTAAATATCCTTGGGCAGATCTGGAGGGATTACGATTGCAGGCCCCTCAAAGGGGCCTGTTCGCAACCTTTCAAAAGCGAACTCAGATTGTCTCCGACATTCCGGCGGTCTAAGCTTTGATCTCCTTGCCCACTGGGCAGGAACCGAGCGATAAAAGTTCCGGCGCCCACTCGTGATTCGAAATAGCCTTCGGCGACCAGTTGTTCATACGCCTGGAGCACAGGAAAGCGTGAAACGCAAAGCGCGCTGGCAAGGTCGCGGCTTGAGGGTATGCGCTGTCCCGGTGTCAGGTCGCCGCGAAAGATGGCGGCGCGGTAGACCTCACAGACCTGCTTGTGCAGCGGCACTGCCGAATTTCGATCGATTGCGATCGGAGACGGGATTTGAGTAGTGGCGTCGCTCAGAGATTGACCTGAACGGCGGGGACGACTCGCAACAGGAGAGCGTTGGATTTTCGAAATCGCCTTTGTCTGGCCTGATTTCGCGCAACGGTCACCTGGTACGGAATCCTGTTTCAGCGGGACAGTAGCAACATTTGCGTGGTGAAAACTCATAGTGTCTCGGATTTGGATAAGTTGTGCATTCACGCTCATTTTGGTTGGGCTGCAGCATAGTGTTCGATCAGCCGAGCCACCTCGGCCGGCTGGTCCTCAATAAGGAAGTGCCCCGCGCTGCGGATCAAACCCGTGTTTACATGAAGGCAACCGTCGTCTCGGAGCCCGTCCGAAAAGACGGGAACCAATTTGGCAAAAGGCGACTTGTCGCCGGCTCCATAAAACACTGGAGTCGAGATGGCCCCGGTTTCCGAGGCATTAAAGCGGCTGACGGCCGGAAGAGCGCGGTACATCTCGAACGCAGCGTGAAGCTGCTCGGCCGAAGAATAAGCCGACACATAGTGCTCCGTTTCGCGCGCGGTGAACGCAGCCAATTGAAAGAAATAGTCGAGGAAATCTGCTGACCTTCCCGTTACAAGCCTCTCAGCAAGGCCTGGAACCTGCATGAACCGGATATGCCACAAACTGGGATCTCCCTCGATCCGGTCCCAGCCCTTAATCCCTGGCAGCGGCACATCGAGGATCATCACGCCACGGGTTTCTTCCGGGAAGAGACGCGTAAAGTCGTAAGCCACCATTCCGCCAAGGTCGTGCCCGACGATAAATGGATGTTTGAGCCCGAGCGTCTCTACCAGCCCGTGCAGGTCTCTGGCCATATCGGCCGAGGCGTAGCCATTTTCCGTTCCCACAGAGAGCCCGATACCCGGTAAGTCGATGGCAACAACAGTGAACTGCTTCGCAAGTTGCGGCATAATCGCATGGAACTCGTACCAGTCCTCAGGAAAGCCGTGAACGAGGACCACAGCAGGGCCATCGCCTCCACGAACGTAGTAAATCTTCACTTCGCTAACCTTCGCCGTCCCGGACGCAAAATTCCCGCCGAGTTCGGCTACCAGCGGCTCGGCGGGAGATTGAGCTTTGGAAATTGAGCAGGCAGACCCTAACAAGCAGGACAGCAACCAAAGAAACGAACGAAACAGGCGTGCATAATGTGGCGGCATCATCTTTCCTCTGTGCCTGCTGGCCTGAGCTGCTCAGAACATTCCCCGATGGAGAGACATCGGCTGTTTCCTGCGCACTCAGACGTTGTACGTTTGCGGAGCCTTAGCCGAGATGCATGGCGTGATGCCAGAAAAAATGCCCTTCATCTCGGCAGCAGGCTGGGGGCGAATCTCTGCGAAGCGTGGCAGGCATTCACGGGCACAGTGGAATGCGGGTGTGTGCGAGCGAAATCTGCAGCCGACTCGCCGATCTCCTCGTTTACAGGGATTAATAGAATGGCGTGGATCTTCTTCGCGTCCTGCCCGCTGAGAACCGTCGCCATACCTGAGATCTGTCCGCGATCATTGATATTGCTGGCCGCGATAATGTAGAGATTGGAATCCCCGCGAACCAGCGTGTTCAGGTCGGTCATCATATTGTCCTGCCAGATGAAGCCGCGAGACCAGCCCTGGGAGTTGAAGGTGCTTCCCACCACCTGGCCCCGGTTGTTGATGCCAGTGGCAAAGGCGGCGCCATCTCCCGGTAGAATGCCGAGGTTTGTGACCGGGCCGTGTGCGCCGTTCTGCCAAAGAGAGGCAACAATGGTTGAGCCGTCGGCGGTCGAGACATAGCCAACAGCCTGGCCGCGGTCATTAATCGCGTAGGCATCATCTCCAGTGTGTCCGAGGTCTGGAAGCTGGAGGACAGTACCGTCTTCCCACAACACGGCGTGCGTCGCTATGTTGCTGCAGTCTCCAGAGGAGCCTACGGCCTGACCTCGATCGTTGAGACCTTGTACGAAGCCGTCGGGGTCGTAATCCACAGTGGGAAGAGCTCGGACTTCGCCCTTTTCCCACAGAACCGGCGAAATAATATGTCCAGGCTTGCTTGGCGAGCATCCGGAGTCCTGGACCGTCGTTTCCGAAATGCCTGCTATTTCTCCGCGGTTATTGATCGCGCTGGCTTGTCCGTTCTTTCCGCCCAGCGTCGGAAGAGCCATGATGTGCCCGTCTCGCCAAAGAAACGGAAGACACGTTCGGTGCGTGCCGAAGCCACAAAAGTTTTCGTTGTCTGGATCTGGAACAGAGGTATCGGCCATACCGACAGCCTCCCCGCGGTCGTTGATCCCGCCATAGTTGGTCCAGCTGTTCTCGCCTCCAAGCGTGCCCAGGTCGATATTGCGTCCGTAGATGCTGATGACCGCGCGGCCGCTTGCAATGGTCGTGTTGGTCGAAGTGATGGGCGGGTTCAGGACCCCATCCATATTCTCTGCCCAGCCCAGATTATTGAGTCCCATGACCATGTTGAAGTTGTCCGTGCTCTTGTTGACGCCCAGATCTAGAAGCTTGTAGCTCTGTTGAGCGAACCCACTGCTGACGCTACTCAGAACAATCGCCACGCACGGTATACAGCAATTTCGCAACTGTCTATTCATGTCTGCTCCCTATCTCCGTTGAAGTTGCTCTGCCGGGAAGGCCCCGGTCAGCCCTCTGCCGAGTGAGCGGTCTGCGCGCGCAAACCAGATGACTAAAGGAGCATTCGGATGGCCATTGGCTTTGTTGGTTGGGCGACGGGACACGAGCATGGGGAAATGGGGAATGAGCGTACAAGCACAGGAAACGGAAGGACGCGATTAGGGAATCGGCGCGAAGGTCTCGCGTTGCCAGGTTGACCCCGGAATCTACCAAATACAGAAAGCTCCGCAAAGAGCGCCTACTAAAAACCGGAGCGATGCCCATTCATACTGGACAGTATGTTGCGATGCATTTACGCGTTCCGATTGCGCAGCCTGGTATGGCTTCTTGATGTTCTACAGATGATAGTACATACTATTGAGTATGTTAACTGCACGCGCGAATCCGGCACGCCGAGCGACAAGGCGGCGCGATCCCGAGCGGACCCGCGAGCGTCTGCTGCAGGCCGCCTTCCACGAGGTCTACCGATGGGGGTTCCAGACGGTCGACCTCGACACCATCCTGGCCTCAACCGGGGTCACCAAGGGAGCGCTGTATTACCACTTCGACAGCAAGGATGCCCTGGGATACGCCGTAGTCGAGGAGGTGATCGCTGCAAATCTTCGCGACACCTGGTTGCACCCGCTCGAGAGGGGGGATGACCCCGTCGACGCCTTGATAGGCATCCTCCGCGGCTCCTCAGCCCGCCCTGAGATTCTGCGGAGCGGCTGTCCCCTGAATAATCTCGCGATTGAAATGTCGACGCTTGACGAAGGATTTCGCAAGCGCCTGGCAAAGCTATTCCATGAATGGCAGCAGGGCATCGCGGCCGCCTTGCGAGAGGGGCAGATCCGCCGGCAGGTGCGCAGCGACATGGAACCCGATGAGATCGCCGGCTTTCTGATTGCAATGTACGAAGGCTACGTCCTGCAGGCAAAGAACTCTCGTGATCCGAAGGCGTGGGAAGCTGGCATCAGAAACATCGTAGGCTGGTTGCGGTCCCTGCGCACGACGGGCGACGGCAGGAGGGCCGATCGCTAGGTCCGCCTGCCATGTTGGAAACAACGATGCCTGCACTGAAGAAGGGACCAGCCGGAAATGTGATCCCCGATCCGGAACGCTCGGGCCGAGGTGCCGTTGAATGGGGGGCCCAGAATCCGGAAAGAGCGCGCAACGCGAGGGCACAACCCGCGGTAGCGGCGCGGACTTCATCGAGGACGCAAATGCCACCCAAGCCCTGCCGCGTGGCCATCAAAGTCGGAGGAAAGATCCTCTTCATCAATCTTTGTGACGTGGTCTCCGTGCAGGCTAAGGGTAAATGCGTCTGCCTGCGGGGAAGCGCGTGCTCCTATCTCCTGCGTGAATCCATCTCTGTCGTGGCGGAAGCGCTCGAAGCTCACGGGTTCATCCGCATTCACCGGTCGATGCTCGTAAACACCTTGTTGGTGGAAGAGATCAGGCCTCTTTCGACGGGAGAGTATCGCCTGCGAGTCGAGGGCGGGAGTGAATATACTGTCACTCGCACGTATAGGAAAAACCTCAGTTCGCTCGCAGATTTCTGGATCGGTACGGGTGCCTTCTCTCCCAATGAAACGATAAGTAAAGAAATCATGAAGCACTCGCACCGAGGAGAACCCTGATACGCGTCGAAGAACTGGAACGCATCCTTCTTTCTGTTTCCGATCTGGCCACCGGGACGTTCTACGCCGGTCTTCCGGGTCTTCCGATCCTTTTTGAAGATGGCAGAATGTTGTAGCAAACTCACTCGGATTTGAATGGCCCGCCTCTCGAACCCGCAGGTCCCCCCCCATCGACAGTGCCATGAAGTCCTCGTCCAGGCGCAGATTTCGGATCTTCAGAAGTTTCAGAGTTTCAGAAAAGCTTCGTTATCCCGAAGATGGCAAGTTGACGAGAAACGGGCGACGCGCGCTCATGATTCCGGAACGGCACGCGGCTTCGGCACAAGTACGCGCCGGCGACTATGCGTCAAGGTGGATCGCGTAAGTCTGCCTGGTTTGCGAGGACCAATCTTGCACTCGTCGTGGAAACCCTATGAACCATTTGGCTTGTGTGCGTGCAGCGGCGGACTAAGCGTTCGACGCTCTCCGCAGAACGATGTGTTCTCCCTGGCGAGTCGCGAACCTCAGCAAAGATCCGCTCAGCTTCTCGGCCCGAGTGCTGTCCCGGCTGATCTGAACTCCCTCCCCGGGAAACGGATTTCGGAGCCTGCAGACAGATCCGGCATGCGATTGCAGTTCGACATGTTCGGCTGATCCATTGCGCATCACCGCAGTGATCGTGAACCCTCCGCGCGCCCACAGTGTATACCGAGCATTCCACCCTCGGGGTAAGGCCGGGAACAGGTGCAGAATCGGATCCTCACCGGGGGCAGGCGCATTGCTTTGCAGCAGGGAACGGTGCAGGGCGGCGGCAGCCCGCCCCAGATGCTCCGCATGCAGCGCCTGCGCGCCCTCTCCGAGCGTCATCCGATTTTCGAGAAGGCCTGATTGTTTGTACCAGGGAGAGCGCGCATTCGGCTGCTGATTCATCTGCGCATGTAACAGCTGTTCCACTGCATCCGCGCGTCCCAGCGAGGCCGCTGCAACCGGAAGCATCGACAGGGTGCCCACCGCCGTCCTCGGTTCCATCCCGTTCTGCAGCAGTTGCTCAAACGTCGACTCAGCCAGCGCGAGCATCTCCCGGTCGGTCGCCTCGACGTTGCAGAGATCGAAAAACCACATCGGCAGGCTGTTGATGTCCGGCATCCAGCTCGTCGGAACGCGGTCCGCCTTGATGGCTGGCTTCAGCCCGTTCACGAACATGCGCGGCCCGCGATAATCCGGAGGCTGCAGAGCCTCCGGATCGCTGCTGGTCGGGAGCGGCGCCAGTTGCTCCAGAAACTCTCTCCAGACAGGTACCATCGGCCGATCCGCGTCGAGAATTGCAGCCGCGCGCAGCACGGCGGCCGCAACGCTGCGCATCGCCACCATATCTTCCAGCGAATCGCGGACGCCGAAAACGGGTTCTCCGCTGTTCGACCAGTGCATGTGATACCTCCCATCCTCTCCTTTGCGAAGATTCGGATGGTTCCGATAAAACTCCACGGCGCCGCGCAGCATAGGATAGGCGCAGTCCTGCAGCCAACCGCGGTCCAGCGTATATTCGTACCGCTGCCAGTAGAGCCAGGCAATCTTGGCGGTACTGCTGAACATATGGCTGGTGGGGCCATACGGCCCGGAGCCGCGTTCCGCGATCACATACTTTCCATCCTGCCAGTTCCCTATTGCGATCCAGTTCCAGCGACTGGAATAGGGGTGCTTCTTCTCGGCAAACTCCATGAGCGCGTCGGATCGCTGCTCCCACGGCTTCTGCAGCAGATAGAGCTCCCGCATCTCAGCAGCAATGGGCTCCGGCAGCTCTTCCAGCCCGTCAAAGTACGTCGTCTCCGGGATGTACACACCGGAGCTGCCCCACTGCTGGCGTGCGGCCCGTTCGCCAGCCTCAAACAGGGACGAATACATCCGGAACATCGGGTCCATCAGTTCGAACCGACCGGTGGCGGGCAGCGCATCGTAGTAACAGCTCAGGTTGGTAAACCAGTGCTGCGCACCCCACATGCGCAGGTCGCCTCCCGTATTCCAGAGCATACCGTTGAATTTGGGCGGGAACGCTCCCCGGGAAGTCGCGGCCATCAGATAGAGAAAATAGTGATAATTTTGCTGAACATATTCGGCGCTTCCATCCTCACTGTGCAGTTCCACCGCGCCCTGCGACCAGAAGGCATGCCACCACTCCTCCGACTGACGTTCGAGTTCTGCTGCGCTCTGTCCCGCAGCAGCGTCCAGCTGACCAAAGGCCGCAGCGGCGACATCCTCGTCAGCCTCCATCGTGGCGGCCGAAGCGACCAGAATCGTGACCGACCCCGCCTGATCCGTGGAAAGGCGGATGTCCGTGTCATTCAGGATCTCCGCTGCGGCAGGAGCGCCCGGCATCGCAGCCACAACCGCGGACTTCGCACAGAACTTGCCTTCACGGAACTCCTGCGTAAGCCCGATGCGCTGACCATCAGGGACCAGCTGCGAAGTCGCCGTCTGGCTGCGATGCGGAACCCGAAGGGCATGCTCTTCCGCCAGTAGTTCCGTTCGCCGGCCGAAAAACGTCGTCTCATACCGCAGCATGCGCAGCGTCACGGAGACACGCCGCTCCGCGCCCGGATGGCGATCGATCACAATTGCGAAAGCATCCTGCTCCATGCACGGCGCCACGCGGATCGAGACGCCATCGCCATCGATCGCGAGCGAGCCATCATAGACCGAAAGGTGCTGACGAAAGCCGGATTCGGGAAAAGGTTGACCCTCAAATGCGATATCCAGAAAGGCACACCCTCCGCAGTAGTCGTCGTGCACCTCAACAAAGCTGTTCGTCTGGCAGTTGTTCGCGTAAACATCGACCCGATTGATCTGAAAATGTAGCTGGTTGCTGCTCGTCCACACCAGGCTGCCCATCCGTCCATTCCCCACAGGAATGCCCTCTTCGCTGCGGGGCACAGGACGGGTATAGACGAGATCGGAAGCAGAGATCAGCCGCCCGAGCTCGCTCTCCGGCTGGCTGCGCCCGCGCGCCTTCGAATTCTCCGCGATGGCCGGCGATTCGAAGGTAAAGCGTTGTGAAGCCAGGCCGCTCGCGGCAAGACCCGCGGTGGTCAGGAATGTACGACGGCTGTAGCCCTTCACACGTGCTCCGTTTCTCGCCTCCACGGCGCATTCGGTGGCTCTGGTTCTGCGAAATAGGGCAGAGCGCTCAGCGCTCTGCCGCGCGCCCTTATCGGAAGAGAGAAAGGTCGATCGCATCGGCCATCGCTTTGTACCCGGCATCGTTTGGATGAACGTGATCGCCGCTGTCATACGCGGGAAGCATCGTTTGCGGGGACTTCGGATCGGCGATGGCTCGATGCAGGTCGACGACCCCGTCAAACACATGCGAGGTCCGTACCCAGTCGTTGTACTGCTCGAGCACCTGCAGCGCTCGCGACCGGCCCGGACTGGCAAGCAGGAGCCTTGGCTCAAAGGGCAGCAGTGTCGCGCCGAAGACCTTGACACCGTGCTCATGGGCCCGAGTCACCAGTTGCGTCGCTGCGAAAATCAAATCATCCGCGGTCAGCGCGTTTTCCGGCGACGCAGGTCTCAGAATCTGTCCGATGTCGTTGATGCCTTCCAGATAGAGGACATACCGCACTCCCGGCTCTGCCAGCACGTCGCGATCGAAGCGCTGCAGCGCGCTCGGGCCGTGCCCTTCGAACAGCACGCGCCCTCCGGAGATGCCTTCGTTCAGCACAGAGAGGTGAGCGGTCCTTTTGTTGGACTGCAGGCGAACCGCAAGATAGTCGGGATAGCGGTGATTCGCATCGACCGTTGAATGAGCGCCGTCGGTGATCGAGTCTCCCAGCGTCACCACCGCCGCGGCGTCCTTGTTCTGCGGACGAACGTCGACGCTTTGCAGGAAGCACCAGGAGGGCATGCTCTGAGCATCCTGGAGCTGGTTTTGCGCCGTCTCGTCACCCGCCGCGATGTAATTCGTGGACAGGCCGTATTGATGGCACGTCGGATCCGTCACGGTCTGCTGCGGCAGATAGATGCTGACAGCGAGATCGGCAAAAGACCTCACCGGTACGGCGATCGGATCGCTGAGCACATAACTGCCCGCAGGGATCGACACAGCCGACTGATGATTGAAGGTAAGCGATCGTTCGGAGCCAGGCTGCAAGCGCCCATCGCCGGCCGAGAGCGCAATCGACGCTGCGCCAACACGCAGCGGCGCGGTCCCGAACTGATTGGTCAGGGTAACGCGAACAGCAGTTCCCCCCAGGCTCACATGCACCACATCCCGGATGGTGGAGTTCCCGACAGATTCCCTGAGGCGCATCACTTCCAGCGACGCGGCCCAGCTGCCCACCCAGTCGACCCTCCGGCGATTGGCAGCGAAACAGGCACAGTTAATCGACAAAAACAGCACCACCCACAACAACCGTTTCTTCTTCATCCTCTTTGACCCCTTATCGCGTATCGATGGACGCCAGAACGGGCTTCCCGGGCTTCGCAGGAATGCTGCCCTGCGGACTCGGGAAGCCGCAGGTCTCGGCCGCGCCTCAGAACTGCAGCTTGAGCGCAAATTGCAGAGAGCGAGGGCCGCCCTGTTGATACAGAGAGGACAAACCGCCCAGGCTGGAAGAGAGGGTGCTCGTTGCTTGCCCCATGATTGCGTTATTGCAGGTCGATCCCGCCGTGATGACACCGCAGGTCGTGTTGACGGATCCGAAGACCGGATGATTGGCGATGTTATAGGCTTCGGCCCGGAACTCCAGCTCCGCCTGCTCGTAAATCGGGAAGGTGCGCCGAATAGCAAGATTCGCCTGATTCTCGCCGAATCCACGCAGGAAGTTGCGCGGAGCATTGCCGATTCCAAGCGACTCTGTGGTCACGCTGAAGATAGTCGAATCGATCTGACGCCCGCCCGGAATTCCCGGTTTGTGAATGTACGGGTACTTGCCGTTATAGTTGAGCTCTCCGTTGATGATGTCTCCCGTTACGGGGTCCGTAACGGAGGGGCCGACCGGCTCATAAGGAAAGGCTGTGCGCGCCACGAACCAAAAGTCGGAGTTCCAGTGGCCCAGCACCGCGCGCTCCAGACGATGGGCATAGTCCGACGGCACGTTATAGACAAGGGCGGCCGTAAAATTCTGGCGCACATCGAAGTTGGAGTTGCCTCTCTGCAGAGGGTAGGTTGCGCTGTACTCCTCGGTGCTGGCCCAGTCGATAGCGTGAGACCAGGTATATGACGCCAGCATCTGCAGACCATGCGACATTTGTCGCTGATATTCCGCCTGCAGCGAGTTGTAGTTCGAACCCGGACCATTCTCGAAGAGGTAGGCATACCCAAACTCCGGGTTCACCTTCGCAAGGTTGTATTCCTGGAAATGCGTGAGATTTCTGCCGAGCGACGCAACATAACCCAGGCTCACGGTCTGGCTGGATCCAAGCGCCTGCTCCAGAGAGACATTCCACTCGATGGCCGACGGAGGAATCAGATTGTTCGCGGCATAGAACTCCAGGTTGTAGGGCGGCGTCGGCGGGTTGGGAATCGGCACCAGGATCTGGCTGGCCGTCAGAGGAAAAGCCGTTGCACCGGTGCTGGTTGCCGATGTTCCGACGCCCGTGCCATTGCCGAACATGCTTTCCGGGGCCAGCAGATCGTAAAACAGGCCCGCCCCAGTACGCAGAACCAGTTCGTGACTCGGCTCGGTGCGAATCGTATAGGCGAGTCCGAACCGCGGAGCAAAGTCGGTCCAGGTGGTTTTGTAAGTCGGCTCGCCCGGCCTCGACGACAGCGCCAGCGTCGAAGGGTCGTTGATGTTACCCGTATAGGTGTATGCCTGAATTCCGGAAACAGACGGTGGTGGATTGAAATCCCAGCGAAGCCCCAGAGAGAGGCTGAGCCGTGGCTGAACCCGCCATTCATCCTGCGCAAAGAGTCCCAGATTCTTGCTGGTCGGATCCACGCGCGGCTCGTTGCTGGCCGTAAAATGCGCACTGTTCGAGAGGATCGATGCTGCCGTGGTCCAGCCATACGCGACATAAGGACTGCGGGAGATGTCGCCGTTGTTGTAATAGGCCGTCGTCTGACGATATTCCCCGCCAAATTTGAATAGATGACGGCCATGGGTCCAGGTAAAGGTCTCCGTGGCATCCGGCTGAAACTGCTGCGATCCGAAACTCGTGTCGTATATGCTCACAGTGTTCGGCAGCGAGATATGTACGACGCTCTCGCCTTCCATCGTGGGAAGCCCCTCCAGAGCCTGGACATTGAGCAGATTCGTGGCGCCGCCGTACTGGACCGGCGTAACAGCAGCGTCGAAGATAGCCGAAGAATACTGCAGTCTCAGCTCATTGGAAACCGAGGAGCCGAAGGTATTGTCTGCACCCAGAAGGTAGACGCGATTGCGCCCGATATGCTGCGTGAACGTGCCGTCGCCATCGGCTCCGGTGTTGCTGGTCACGTCGCTGTAACGGGCGAAGAGGCGCATCGTCGGCCGGAGTTGATAGTCGATCCGAGCTTCGATGGAGTTGAGCTCTCCCGTGGACGAAGCAGCGTTCTCAAGATACGGTGAGCCGCCAAGACCGTAGTCCACGCACTGCGGATCCTGCGCCGTGGAGCAGTTGGGCAGCGGAAAGGCGTCCAGCACGGGCTGCAGAGCAGCAGGAGCATACTTCCGCAGATTTTCATATTCCGGATTCGCATAAGTCGCGGTGTTGTACGTGCCGTTCGACGGAACGTCATAGATCGCCGCCGACTGAGGTTCGGTCAGACGCAGTCCCTCATACGCGAAGAACAGGAAGGCGTGATCCTTGCCCGAATAGAGGTGCGGCACCGAGAGCGGACCGCCAAACGTACCACCGAAGTCATTCTGGCGTTCAGCCGGTGTCGGCGTGGGCGTTGTCTTGTGGGTATTGAACCAGTTGTTGGCATCAAAGATGGAGTTACGGAGATAGTCATAGATTTCCCCGTGATATTCATTGGTTCCCGATCGCGAACGGAAGCTCACCTGTGCGCCCGGCTGCCTCCCATATTCCGCCGAGTAGGTCGAGGTCGAAATGCGAAACTCTTCCATCGCGTCGAGCGGCAGCATGGTCTGCGTGGTTCCAAGCATGCTGGCGCTCTCCAGCATGCCTGCGGACCCTGCCGCGCTCGTATAACCAGGATTGTTGCTGGCCGTGGCTCCATCGACGGTGAAGTTGTTCGAGTCGGTGCGCATGCCATTGACACTGTATTCGCCCTGATCGTTCGAAGGGGGCGTTCCTGCGCCAAGCTGCGGCGTGTTGGTGACCACTCCGGGTGATAGCAGGACCAGGGTCTGGAAGCTTCTTCCATTCATCGGGATTTCCTGCACAAACTGCCGGTCGATCACAGTGCTCACCGCCGCGTCGGTCGTATTGATGTTGTTGCCCGCGCCGCTGACCGTGACCGTTTCCGAGGTCGATCCCACCGCCATCTGGAAATTGATCTGGAGAACATCCTGCGTATGCAGGAACAAACCCTCTTTCAGGATCGTCCGGAAACCCACCTTCTCAATCTGCATGCGGTAGGGTCCCACCGGCAGTGAAGAGAGGCTGTAACTCCCGTCCTTATTCGTTTCCGCCTCAAACTGCTGGTTGGTATCCGTATTCACGGCGACCACTCGGACATCGGAGATGAATGCCTTGGACGAGTCCTGGACGAATCCAGTCAGACTGGCGTTCCCTGCCTGTGCAAAAACTCGACTGGCGAAAAGCACCACACAGAGTAGGGTGACGGCTGCGCGACGCATGAAGCTGGTTCCTCCTCGAAGCGACTTGTAAGCTCGGCGGTTCTGCCCACAATTACGCGTGCATCACGCAATCTGTACCGTCGTCTGGGAAGATGTAACCGAAGGTTTACAAACCAGCGCTACGGATGATTCGGAACGCGCTGCAGCGATGCATACAGGAAAGGCTTGCCTGTCGGGCGCTCTGTTTGCTCGTGCGGCTCGATGGTGACGAAAACTGAATCCAGCCTCGCGAGCTGTTCGGGATTATCCACACGCAGCGTCCACCGCCGGTTCGTCGCGCTGTCCATATAGAGAATGCCAAGATTGACGGGGTTGCGATCCCGCGAGCCAGTCCGCCCCCACACCTGAAACGTGCTGGTGCGTCTCACACCCGGTTGCCGGTCGAGATCATAGGCATAGAAGATCAGCGATTTGGTCTTCGTGTAGAACACCCGGCCAAACGGCTTCCGCGACTGACCGGTGTCGTTCACATCCATGATGTCCGCAATGTAGAGATTGCGCGCGCCGATCAGATCCCGAATATCCTTGTCATCCGCGAGATAGTGCTCGTCGGCTCGCGCGCGCCCGCTCTGCTGGCTCAGTTGCTCGCTCAGACCATCCGCACTGGCCTGGAGTGACGCCTCGCGAACCAGATCCTGCCGATGCTGATTGCGCAGGGCGTTTAGCTCGTACTGAACTCCCTGATACATCTTCTCCGCGTCGCGCAGCTTGCCCGCATCGGCATCGTGCTCCTGCCGCAGAGCTGCCAGCTGCGTATCGGACTCGGTCCTGGCCGCTTCCATCGCGGCAGTCATCGCCGCGATACGCTGCGTGTCTGCGTCGGCCTGTGCACGAAGCTTCTCCGCGTCCTTCTGATCGCCGATGGCTTGCTGCTCCAGAACGGCAATCCGCTCACGAGCCGTCTGCATCGCCGTTTCCAGCGCCTGCTTCTCCGCTGCTGTCCGATCCAGGGTCGATCGTGACGCCGCCCGGATTCCCCGCAGACGGACGTTCGCAGAACCGGCGCCCGCCCAGTAGGCGCCCGCGCCCACGCTCATCACGAGGCACGCAGCAACCAGGCCCCGCACCCATCCGGAGTGCGACACGGGCTTTCGCTGTGCGGCAACCGGAAACGGCGCCGGCGGATCGGCTTCTCCCCCGGCGGCCTGCAGGAGCCGATGCAGAGCCGGCGATTCCTCGAATGCATCCGCACCGCGATCCGGCACGAAGTCGCCTGCGAGAAACGGCATACCCTCGCCTGCAATCTGCTGGTACTGTTCCAGTGCCTCTCTGCACGCAGCGCAGCTCTCCAGGTGGGCCGTCAGACGTTCCTGCTCCGCGGCACTCAGAGCACCCGCGGTGGCCAGAGCGCATAGCTCCTCGTACGTTTCGTGCTCCAGATCAGGTCCGAATCCCATCATGACGGCTTCTTGCCTCTGAGCTTCTTCACAAACGCATCGTTCCTCAGCTTCTGAAGCCCGCGATAGTAGTGATGGCGTACATTCTCGAACGACTCATCCAGGCACACGGCAATTTCGCGGAGATCCAGATCCTCGAAGAAGAACAGTTCCAGCGTCAGGCGCTGCCGGTCGGAAAGGCTCTGAAATGCCTCTTTCAGCCTTTCCCGGTTGAGCTTCGATGCAAGTTCGCCCTCCACGTCCTCCTTCCCCAGCAAAGTATCGCCGAGCGCGGTGGTATCTGTACCAGAATAAAAATTCCTCCGGTGCAGATAGTCGCGCCGATCCAGCGAGCGGTGCCACGCAACCTGCACGATCCACGCCTTTGCACCACCCTTTTTCTCATCAAACAGTTCCGCTCGCTGGAAGAGAAAAAGGAAGACCTCCTGGACCACATCCTCAGCTTCACCGGCATCGCGCAGAATTCGAAACCCGATGCTGAAGACCAGGCGCGAATAGCGAAGCAACACCTCCGCGAGCGCGTCCCGATCCCTGCTCTTCAGTGCAAATAGCAGGTTTTCGTCGCTCAGACATCGGGAGCCTTCCTGCGTACCTGCGATGCGATCACGTTCTCTGGACCAGAGAAGCGGCACCGGCAACACGCGTTCTGTTGGATTGCTGGAAGACAAGGAACCTCATGGTCGTGACAACGACTCCGGCGCCGGATGCTGCAGGAAAGGCGGGGACCAGGCACCTGGAGCGTCACTCATGGTGAACTCTAAACGCTTTCTATTAACAGGCGATGACCCGAATATCTCGGAAAAGTGCCGGTACAAATCCGGCCCCTGCGCCGTATTTAATGGGTCAGACGCATGAGGTCCGGAGATGGCGTGGTCTTCGCTTTCCTGCTGGGCAACTGGAGTGTAGTTCAGTTGCTCAGCAATGCATGCGCAGCTGAGGCGGCCCGCTCGTGCCGTCAACTTCGTGCGAGTGATGAATCGTCAGGGCGCTCGGAAGCCATAATAGGTGCCGAAATATCGGCGCGTGTTTACAAGTCCAGCCCACCTGGTCGTAAAACGGGCGATGCGCTCTCTTGGTTTTAGATGGACGGGTGGCAGCCCCAGTGAGCCCAGTACGCTGTTTAGCTGTTCCACGATACCGTAATAGGCGTTTGCAGCTTCTCTGCGAGCGCTCCAAACGGATGCTACCTATGGCCGGCGACGAGGCACGATCCGCGACCGCGCCTGTTCGTTGGGACCTTCCTTGCTCCGCTGACTTCCAAAGGTCGTCTCAATTCACCGTGAGCGAGATGTCGGTCGTTTCAATTACTCCCGCCGCTGTTCCCGTGACCGTCACGGTCGAGGTAATCGGAGCCCGGCTACCGCCACCCGCGCCTCCATTACCCCCCCCGCCACCGCCGCTGCAGCCTGACATTGAGCCGGAACTGAGCAGAACCAGTCCGACGAACGGAAGGAGGGACGAAAGGCGACGTCTCTTTAGCCCGAAGAAGAAGAAGAAGGCCACGAATAGGCTTGCGAAAGACAGAAGCCGACTGGACTCAAGGTGTAATTCAGACGTCTGCTTCGCGACGGCGACGACGAGTTGTGTTGTGACCGCAGAGCCCGACGGCGTTATGGTGGCTGGAGTGAAGGTGCATGTTGCTCCTGGGGGCAGGTTGGAACAGGAGAAACTTACAGGCGAGTTGAACCCGTAGAGCGGTGAAACGGTGAGGGTCGTCGAACCCTGGCTGCCGGAACTGACGCTAATGGAGGAGGGCGAGGCACTAAGAGTGAAGGTGGCCATCGGAGGCCCATCCACGGTGACCGTCGCGGTCGTGCTTTCAGTAACACCCCCACTGGTTCCGGCCAACGTGACGGTGTAGTATCCCGGGACCGCAGCAAGGCTGGCGGTGAATGTGGCCGTGGAGGCAGCAAATCCTGTAACCTGGGCGGGGCTAAAACTAACTGTCACACCGGGTGGCAGGTTGGAGGCACTTAGGGTGATGGGGCCGCTGAATCCATCAGCTACTACTGTATTTATGGTCGTTGTACCGCTCGTGCCTGCGCTGACCACGAAGCTCTTAACGTTATTGAAGCCCTGGTAGTTCGGGTTCACTACAGCAAACCCGGGAACAGGATCCGGAGCTGAAGGCTGGTACTCCCAAAAATCGTTGAGATAATTCTGGACATCCGGGACGACTGAACCATAGCCACCAAAAAGCCAGAAGCGGCCGCTGCTATCGGTCCAGGTAGCAGCGCCGGTCCTTAACCCCGGAAAGTTCGAAGCCGCGGGTGTGCCCATGGTCCCATAGCTCATGCCGTGGTTGCAATAGACACCGCAGTTGGCTTCGTTGGTTCCACCCATCCAGCCCCATTCAACCGCCGAGGGGTTGAATTCCCAAAAATCGTTCACGAACCCACTGAAGAGCCAGACGTTGCCGCTGGTGTCTTTCCAGGCGGCTGCATCGCCTCGGCCGCCGGGAACATCGCCAGCCGCCGGTGAAGCGAGCGTCCCGTATGTTCCCAGGTAGTGACACTGATACCCGTCGCAAGGCGGAACTGTGTTATTCCCACCCATCCAGGTCCATTGGTTGCTGGAAGTGCTGAACTCCCACAGATCGTTGAGATCGCCAAAGCTGCCGTTGACATCGAACCCATAACCTCCGAAGAGCCAGAGGTCGCCGGCGGAGTCGGTCCAGCTCGCAGCCCCTGAGCGGCCTCCGGGGATATTTCCGGGAGATGGTGTCGCCATTCTCCCGGAGACTCCGGGCTCACCACAGGTCGGAAACCACAAATTAACATTCTGGAAGCAGGCGCTGCCCTCCCTTGTGTTGCTTCCCCCCATCCAGGCCCACTGGCGTGTCGATGGATCGAACTTCCAAAGCTCATCAAAGTAATACTGGACCTTCGTGTCGAAATCGTAGCCCCATCCGCCGAAGAGCCAAAGATTGCCTTTGTTGTCGGTCCAGCTTGTCATCCCCTGACGCGCTCCGGGCCGATTGCCGGTTGCTGGTGCACCGAATGTGCCGTACACACTGGGCTCGCCAGCGCAGTAGAAGCCCGCCAGTTCACTCCCGAAGCAGGTATTGTCGATTGTGCTACTTCCACCCATCCAGGTCCATTCGTCGGATGATGGGCTGAATTCCCACAGGTCGTTCAACTCCGTGCGAGTGCCGATCGAGTCGTAGCCGAATCCACCAAACATCCAGAAGTTGCCAGGGGCATCGGCCCAGCTTGCTGCGCCTTCACGTCCTCCGGGAACGTTGCCAGAGGCCGAATTTCCCAACGTACCGTAAACTCCACGCTGACCGCACAAAAGGCTAAAACACGCAGACCTCCCCGTATCGTCGCTTGTTGTGGCACCTGTCGTGTTGCTCCCTCCCATCCAGGCCCACTGGTTCGTCGAAGGAGTAAATTTCCAGAGGTCGTTCAATAACCCATGTCCATCGCCGGCATCGAAGCCATCCCCACCGAAAAGCCAGAGATTGCCGGCCTTGTCAGCCCAGGTGGAAGAAAACCGGCGCGCGCCGGGGAAGCTCTTCGCTGAAGAGACTCCGAGGGTTCCGTAAATCCCTGGGGCAAACTCGTTGACATTGACCCCGCCCATCCAGGCCCATTGCTTGACAGCGGGCGTCGGCCAGATGGTGTAGCTCACAGCGGCGACAGCGCTGGTGTCATAGCCGGGCGCGACGGCAATCGCAGCGAGGGTCCCGGAGGCGGAGATGTTGACGGGGCCGCTGTACATGGTTGAGAGGGGCGTGGGTGTTCCGTTGATGGCGTAGTAAATCGTAGCGCCGGGAGTCGCCGACGATAGGGTGACCGCCTGCGGCGTTGAGTAAGTGCCCGCAGCCACGCTGAATGTGGGAGCATCTGTCACTGGAATGGTGTAGTTTGCGCTCGCGACAGCACTATTGGCGTATCCGGGAGCCGAGGCAACGGCATGAATGGTTCCACTGGACGAGAGCGCGATCGGTTGCCCGTACGGGGCTGGAGACGTGTCGCCGTCGACGAAGTAGAAGATGTTTGCTCCGGGAGTCGCGTCGGAGAGGCTTACCAGCTGTCCCGGCGTGTAGGTTCCTGAATCGGGAGAAAAAGTCGGCTTTGACGCCAGGGGCAAACCTGACGCAGCGGGCTGGTATTCCCAGAGGTCATTGAAAAGACCTTCCAACATGCCTGAATTTGGCCCTGTGGAGTAGCCGGGGGCGTAACCTCCAAAAAGCCAAAGGTTGCCGCTTTTATCGGTCCAGCCCAAAGCTCCATCACGGCTAGCCGGTGTATTCATGAAGGCGGGAGTTCGCAGGGCACCGTAGGTGCCGGGCTGGTCGAGGACATCGCTGCCGCCCATCCAAGCCCACTGGCCGATAGTCGGAGAGAATTCCCAAAGATCATTCAGATAGCCGAGGGTACCCGTGGAGTCCAGGCCAAGACCACCGAACAGCCACAGGTTGCCGCTGGAATCAGTCCATGCGGTGGCTAACTGCCGCGCGCCGGGATAGCTTGTCGGAGCGGGCTCCATCCACGATGAATAGAGGCCGGGGGAACCTGTGCGACCCTGCAGCGTACTGTTCCCTCCCATGCAGGCCCATTCATTCGTTGTCGGGCTGAACACCCAAAGATCATCAAGATATCCGAAAGCGCCATTCGCATCGACGCCAATGCCTCCGAAGAGCCAGAGATTGCCCCCGGCGTCGGTCCAGCTCACCGCATTGCTCCGGCTCCCGGGAGTGTTTGTGGATGACGGTGTTCCCGAGGTTCCATAAATCCCGGGCTGGCCCGCATTGCTGCATATACCCGACTGGCCGGAGGAATAAGGAATCGTGCTGCTGCCGCTGATCCATGCCCACTGACCGGTTGCAGGATCAAATTTCCACAGATCGTTCAGATAGCACTGCGTGCCGGCCGAATCGTAGCCAAAGCCGCCAAAGAGCCAGAAATTGCCCTGACGATCGGTCCAGCTGACGGCGTTTTCGCGGGCCCCTGGAATATTGGAAGGAGCCGGCGTTCCCCTGGAGCCGTAGATGCCGGGTTGATCGGCTGTACTGCTGCCACTCATCCATGCCCATTGAGCGGTTGATGGATTGAACTCCCAGAGATCGTTGTAATGACACGAGTCGGAGAGCGATGGCGCTACCTGCAAGAGGCAGTGTGACCCGCCGAAAAGCCATAGGTTTCCTTTGGCATCCAGCCAGCCGCTTGAACCCCGGCGACCACCCGGCACATTGCCAGCTGCAGGTATGCCCAGGGCGCCATAGATCCCGGGCTGAAAGCCTGAAATCGAGGTAACTGTGCTGCTTCCGCTCATCCACGCCCACTCGTGGGTGGCGGGATTGAACTGCCAGAGATCGTTGAGAGAATATTGATTGAGAAGGTATTGACTTGTTGTGTTATCAGTTCCGAGACCACCAAAGAGCCACAGGTGGCCTGTGTTGTCGGTCCATGCGACGGCACTTCTGCGGCTTCCGGGGTTATTTTCGGGGGCAGGAGTTCCCAGGGTTCCATAGACCCCCGGAGTACCTCCTATGGCAGGGACTGAGTTGCTCCCAGCCATCCATACCCATTCGTTTCCCTGCGCGGCGGCCATAGGGCACAGGAGAACACCGACCGCGAGTGTAATACGAACCATGCAACCCGCGTTGTTGGCGGTTGGAAAATACAAAGAAAGAAAGCCGAACAGACCACGAGCGTTCACAGGGCCCTTTCGTAAAGCGAGTGCAAACGTGAGCTATGAGCACTACGCCCCGGTGGCGAACGGAGACCACGGGACGGGCATTCACGCGGCTCACTCTATGAGATCTCCGAAGTGTAGCAAAGCCATTACCGTTCTATAGTCACATGTCGCCTGTCACTTGAGCAGTCCGCATGTTGCTCTGCGGCTATGCGGCTGCGAGTCTATGCTTTTGGTTCGCAAGCGACTTTGAGATATCCGCAACGAATTGTGACGGCGATCACTTTGACGGGAAGCGCCCGGTAATTCGATGGAGGCCTTCGTCTGTGAGACGACTAAATCGGTCGGCCCGTGCCCTGATATTTAGATCTTCGCATTCAAGGAACAGAACACCACGTTCAGAATTGCAGCGTCATCGGCGGATGACCGCAAATCGGACCGTCAGAATTCAACCGGTCACTTCCTCGTAATGTCCGTCAGGATCCATCGATCCATGTCCCGGTCAACTTGACGAGAAACGGGCAACGCGCTCTCCTGGCTCAGGACAGGCAACTGGCAGCGGCACGAGGCAGTGTCAGGCGACTATTCGGCAAACGGATCGCGCGATCCCGCCCCGTTTTCCGATACGTGAGAAGCGGCGAAAACACTTCCGAGTCCTGATTCAACGAGCGATTGAGAAGGCGTCAATGAATCCGCGGCCCGAAGCCGGCGGGACGATGACATAGTAGCGATTCAATTCCTGTGCAAGCAGAGAATTTTTGGCATTGGCGCCTTCAGCAACGCGGCCAACCTGGGTCAATTGGTTCGATCCCAGCTCCTGATAGATCCATGTCGACCCGTCTGTGCCGCATTGAACGTAAAGACGTTGCGTAGCCGGATCGAAAGCAGCGTCATCCACACCGCCACCGATGGGGAGAGCCTGCAGTTCCTTCCCGGACTGCGTATCGAAGGTCACGAGCTTGCCATTGCGGCAGGCGACGAACAGACGATGGTGGGCCTCATCGAGCGCCATCGCGACATTGCGCTTCCCCAGCGTGACGGGCCAGACCGCCACAACCTGCCGCGTCTTGCGGTTGAGCACAACGACCTTGTTCTCCGATGCATCGTTGACGAACATCCGCTCCGAGCCTCTTTCCAGAGCCATCGCTTCCAACGTATCGCCGTCGATCCGGATATCCGCGACTTTGGTGCCTTCAGTCGTGTCGATCACGCTGAGGATGGAGTAGCTCTCGTGCGCGTCGCCTCCGCCATTGTCGACATAGAGGTATCTGGTCCGCGGATCATAGGCGATCGAATCCGTATCGACCTTGAGAGGAACCGTTTTCAGCAGACGATACGTGCTGCCGTCATAGATGCGGACGGCCCCGTCGCCTCCATCGGTAATGAAGATGCGGTCGATGTCCGGCCGCACAAGGATGGCATGCGGAATGGGAATGCCATCGATGGAGCGGAGATACCTGCCGGTCTCAAGGTCGAAGACCAACACCTGATGCGCGCCTTCGGCTGCGGCAAACAAGCGATGCCCGCGGAGATCAATGGCGAGGTGATCGAATTTACCCTGCACCGACGGAGGCATGGCATCTTTCTGCACCGGAGTAAGTGGTGCAGACTGCGCGTGGAGAATAGATACAGCGCAAAGGCCCACAAATACGGCAGCGAACAGCGATACGATGCGACGAGACATATCAACTCCTCTTGGTGGATGCAAAGGTAGACCCGCTCAGGCAGGTGTTGGCCGCAGCAATGGCCGCAGCGTACGAAGATCGCGCAGTGCTTCCAGATCGAGGACTGTCTCGATCAGATGCGCCGTTCGGGCAGCGCCCAGCCGCGGCTCCATCAGGTCGCGTGCCTTATCGGCCACGTCACGGGTCGACATGGGGTTCTGTGCGGTGCCCCGTACGTGGTCGATGCGTTGCGTCCAGTGGCTGCCGTCACGGAGCATCACTTCCACAACAGCCACCAATTGCGGATACAGCTCCTGCAAAGCCGCATCGGGCACAAGGCGCACCTTTTCGCGCTCACGCACTAAGGAGGGAGCCGACACGAGCGCACGATCGTGCGAGGCGTGGAAGCTCACCGTGCCCTGAACGAGCATGAGGGCGGTCATCTGTTGCAGAGAAACATTCGGCATCTCGCGATTGTTGACCGTACCGGCCTCGACCGTTCCGAGGTGGACGACGACCTGCCGGACCTGGTCCGCGCGGAAAGGGTGCTGCTCACGAATTGCCTGCAGGGCATCGAGGGCGGCCTGGATCGGCGAGCCGACCGGCCACTTCCTGATATTGGTCCGCGTGATTTCAAAGCGCTTGCCGAGACCGTCGATCAGCAGCGCGGGATTGGCTGCCGCCGAAAAGGCGAGGAAAGAAGTTATCCGGGCCGGAAAAGATGTCGTCGACTCCTGTGGCGCCGGCATGGATGAGCAGAGCGCCAGTGACCCCGTTGCGTGCTGGGGCGCCCGCGAAGACAAAGGCCTTCTCGATGTGCTGCCGGTCCCGCTGCCAGGCAGTGATACCGAAATCCTGCTGAGCGGCAAAGTCCAGCAGCCAGCGCGTCTGCTGCGCTGTCAGGGAGGCAGCGCAGGCCGCGGCCGCCGAGGCGCCAAAGGTATTCGCCATGCTGTGGGCATCGTGGTGCGTCTTTAGCTGATAGTCGATCCCGCCCATGGACATCAGGACTCGCGTGCCGACGTCGTACCCCAGGGCCACGGCACTCAGAAACCGCGCTCCACTGATGCCGAACAGGTCGCCCGCAACAAGGGCAGCCGGGACGATGGCGCAGCCTGGATGGGAGTGAGAGGGAGCGTGGGAGTTGTCGGTCTCATCCGCATGGGCCAGCATGCCGTTGGCGACAGCCGCCTCCAGCGGACTACAGGTGCGGGACGCGCCTACCACTGGAGCATCGCCCGCTGCACTGTAGAGGCCTGCGAAGCGGAGCGCGACCTGCCCGGGCGGCAACCGGGTGCCCGAAACCATGGCGGCCAGGGTGTCGAGGACATGCTGCTTCGTCTTCTCCACGATCGCGGCGGGGAGAGCCCGATCGCCGGCCGCCCCCATGTAGGCGCTCAGTTTGTCCATGATCGCCGGATCGGCGGACCCGAGCGCAAGCTGCGGTGATGCCGCCGACACCGAAGCCGGCACTGCGGATAGCGCAACAAGCCGCGTCACCGTGGTGAGCAGCCGTCGCCGGCTCAGGTGGCTATGGCCTTGCGGGTCCAAAGAGGGTCTCCAGCGTTGGCACCTGCTGCTGTACCTGGTTGCGGATCCGGGTTCCGACGGCAATGGCCTCGGCCTGCGTGGACGCAGTGCTGAACGGTACCTCCATAATGAGGAAGCCGATGATGTGGCCATTGCGGTCATGCACGGGCACAAAGGTATCCCAGAACCTGCCCTGCTCCACACGGTGCACGTTGGGCTGGCCGGCGGCGACCGTCGCCAGATCGCCTGGAGAGGAGAGTTTGCCGATCTTCTCCGGCAGATTGCTGGCGATGATCGCGCTTTGGGTCTGACCCGGAGGCACGGCGTGCAGGCTGAGCTTCTGAATCTCCGGATGCTGATCTCTAAGCCTCACGATCAGCTGTTGTGCGAACGGAGCGTGAACGTTCATCCTTGCGGGAGCCGCGGGCAGGCCTGATGGGGCTGCGTGCTTGCCTGCGAAATCCAAACCGCTGGCCGCGAGCATACCCCCAATGATCACGACACAAACAGACTTCATCCTCACTCCCTTTCTTGACGAGAAGAGACAGGGAACGCCGGTCCAGACTAACCCGCTCAATCGGCGTCGCCGAATCGAACTTGGCTGAAACTAATAGGTGATCCGAAGAGAGAACTCGAGCACGCGCGGCGTACCGGTACCGACGAGCCCCGCCGCGTTCACGGTGGAGGTGATCTTGCCGAAACTGGAGGGAACGGTCAGGGTCCGAGCGCCCCCACTCACGGTCTCGGACAAGGTCGATCCGGGCTGGCCGTATTGCGCGCGGTTGAAGATATTGAAAGACTCGGCGCGGAAGATAACGTCGTTCTGCTCTGCGCCCAGATGGAAGGTTTTCTGCACCGCCGCGTCGCCCTGCCACAGCGTTGGGCCCACCGCGAGGTTACGCCCCGCGCTGCCCCATGTTCCTGCCGCGGGCAGAGAAAACGCTGCGGGATTGAGCCAGTGCGAGACGGAGTGCCCCAGATAGAGCGGCACGCCGGGCACAAGGTTCGGCCGCTGATCGACATTGTTGCCGTCGGGGAGATCGGAACTCGGCCTGCTGAGGAGAATATTCACAGGGAAACCGGAGCGCGCCATCAGGAGCGAGTCCACCGACCAGCCGCCGACCAGCAGATCTGCCGTTCTCCCGACATTCAGGTGTTGCCGCCCGCGCCCGAAAGGAAGGGTGTATACAGCGCTGGCGGTCCCCGTGTGTCGCGAATCGAAATCGCTGCTTGCGTAATCGCAGCGGAAGCAGGCGATATTCTCTGGAGAGTCAGCATCGCCGGCGCCGACCGACGCATCGTCGGTGGCGTGGGAATACATATAGTTGCCGCCCAAAAAGAGCCCGTTGTGCAGGTGGCGCCTCAGCCCCGCCTGCAGGGCATTGAAGTTCGACATCCCTTCGTTGTATTTCGTGTCGATTTCGCTGGGGAACTGAGGCAAAGGACGGGTGCCGGTCGCAGGATCGATGAGGTTGGTATAGCTGCGGCGGAAGAGGTGTGCGCCATGAGAGCCGAGGTAAGTCAGTGTCAGCACGGACTGGCCGGGAATGGCCTGTTCGATCGACACGGTCCATTGCTCGATATATGAATCAGGATGGTTGCGCGCCATGGAACGCGGCGTCAGGGCAAGGCCCGTCGCCGGCGTCAGAGACGCTGGAACCGGATAGCTGTAGACCACCGTGCTCCCGTTGGATTGGATGCCGCTGGTGAGAAGTGTTGACGGCTCGGTGTTGACCACGGGGCTGTCCTCGTCCCCCAGCTGCACCTCGCCATGGAAGGTGCCAAAACCCACGCGGATGACTGTGCGCCCGTTGAGTTGTTCAGGCGCCCAGGCCACAGCGAAGCGGGGATCGAAGTCGAGATAGTTCGGGAAGTAGAATTGCGCGCCGATTCCGCAATATCCTCCGCAACTGACGACGTCGAACGGATCTTCGGCGTTATGAACCTCAGTGAATGGAGAAAAGTAGTTGTAACGTAGGCCGTAGTTGACAGTAAGTGTGGGCGTTGCCTTCCACTCATCCTGAAAATAGCCTGCCGCGTGAAATTTGCGCATACCTTTGTCGGGCAAAGGCGCCGTGATCTGATACGTACTCAACTGGTTTGCCAGAAAGGTTGTCTCGTTAAGAAAGGCCGCCGTCCCATCGAGTGAGTTCGCTTCGTAGAACCAAGGCCATTGCACTTCCGCGCCGAATTTAACGGTATGTTTGCCCCTGATCCACGTCACGGTGTCGTTCAGATCCTCGTCCTGACCGACCTGCTGCTTGTTGTAGTCTTCCTGGAGCTCCGTCAGTTCGGTCATCGTAAAGTTGATGGGCAGACCGGTTGTCTGAGCCTGGCGGTAAAGATTGCGGTTGAATCCGAACTCAGCTTCGTTGGTAATAGCAGGGCTGACGACGTGCTCCTCTTCCAGCACAGCATTATTCACGTTTGCCTCGATCGTAATCGCGTCTCCCAGCGCATTGAGCGCGCTGGTAGCAACTCCGTAGTCTGCGTTGTAACGGACATAGCCGGAGTCCCTGTCGCTGAAGCGGTGATCGACCCGGACGGTGCCGGCATTTTCGTGATCCGGGCTGGGCACGACACTGGTGTAGGTATCGACCCTGGGATCGCTGGTGGAGGCCTCTCCCTGTGGATAGGCGTTCAGAAAGAAGGCAAGCTCCGGCTGCGCTGCCTGTGTCTCGGCACGGAAGTCAGCGCTGGGAACAAAGCCGTTCTGCGGTACGCCGCCCAGCTGCTGGCGAAATCCTTCGTAATTCGTGAAGAAGAACGTCCGATCTCGTATGATTGGCCCACCGACGTCCGCACCGAACTGATTCAGCTGAAACACCGGACGGCGATGCAAGGATTTGATCGGCCCCTGTGCGTCGAAAACATTGTTGCGAAAGTAGTCGAAGACGCTCCCGTGGAATGCGTTGGTGCCGGTCTTCGAAATCAAACTCACCTGAGCGCCCGCGGAGCCACCCGTGTCCGCGGGGTAATCGCCGCTGTTGACCTTGAATTCCGCGATGGCTTCGGTCGAGAACTGTAGGCGCAGAGCCGACTTCAGCGAGGCATGAAAGATACCGCCGGCGTCGACTCCATCGAGGCGAAAGTCGTTATCATCCGTGCCGTTTCCTTCGAAGCGTATGCTCTGCTGCGAACCTGATCCGGAGTCGATGGCCCCCGGCGCGAGGAGTTCGAGGTTCGTGATATTGCGGCCGTTGAGCGGCAGGCTGGAGACCTGAACCTGTTGCACGGTTCCGCTCAGCGTCGCGTCGCTTTTATCGAGTTGCGAGCCCTCCTGCGCATGGACCGTCACATTTTGATCCACCTGGCCGAGCACCATTCTCGCGTTGATAGTGCGTATATCGCCTGCATGCAAATCGATGTCGGCGACGCTCAGATCGCGAAAACTCTTTCCCTCAATCCTCACGCTGAAGTGACCGATGGGAAGAGAGGAGACGGAGAACTCCCCATGACCTCCGGTCCTGATCGATCGGACCTGATTAGTATCAATCTGCGTGACAATCACAGTAGCCCCCGCGACGCCAGCGCCGGACGGATCGGTCACTGTGCCGTTGATTTCTGTTCTGTCAATCTGGGCCTTCGCCGCAGGGGATAAGCAGCAGGCGAGCAGCACGAGAAAAATGAGGATTCGCTTCATCGTTCACCTCCATGTTTCGGGACAGCGGGCATGCAGCAGCATGTGTTCCACCACCTGGACAACACAGCGCCCCGCCGTTTGGCTCCTCCGATGAAAACGGACGAATCTTAGCTGGACCTTAGCGGAAGATCGCGAGTGCGCATTATTTACGCGCAATTCATCAACAGCAATCTTTGGCCGGGAAGAATAGCCTCATGCAGGTGTGCATGGTGGAAGACGACATTCGGCTGGCCGAGCTGATCCAGCAGGCGCTCGAAGAGAATCGACACGTCGTCGTCCACCTCGACAGCGGCGAAGAAGCTGCGCGTTATATCGCCGCGAACCGATTCGATGCCGTGCTGCTTGACCTGATGCTTCCAAACGTGAGCGGCCTCACCGTTCTGAAGCAGGTGCGCCAGGCAAATTGCCAGACGCCGGTGATCGTTTTGTCGGCACGCGACACAGTCCCGGAGATGGTGCGCGCTCTCGATATTGGTGCGGACGACTATCTGACCAAGCCATTTCATCTCGACATCCTCCTCGCGCGCCTGCGCTCCGTGGTGAGGCGTGGACCGGTGACATCGGCAGCCGAACTGGTGGCTGGCTCTGTTTCGCTCAACCAGAAGCAGTGGACGGCGTGGCTGGATGGGATTCAGCTCGACCTAACAAGGCGGGAGTACATGCTGCTCGAAACCTTCGTGCGCCGAGCCGGACAGGTGCTGACCCGCGATCAACTGGCCGATGCGGTATGGGGTGTCGGCGCGGAGGTCAGCAACAACAATCTCGATGTGCACATTCATTCGCTCCGCAGCAAACTCGGCCCGAAAGGCGCCATTTATATCCAGACCCTGCGCGGCGTCGGCTATGTCCTGCAGCGGGAGAGACGAGCCTCGTGAAACTCTCGTCGCTGCGGGTGCGGGTGGGGCTTGGGTACGCGGTCTTCACGGTCAGTTGCCTTTCGCTTTTCGGCGTCTTTCTCACGCTCTATCTGGGGCGGGTGCTGGAGTCATCGCGGCCGGCCAGCATGGTCGATCGAGCCTCACGGTTGATTGCGTTCAGCAATGCTGAAGACAAATCCGATGCGACTCGACCTCTTGCCGGTACGCTGAACAGCTTTATCGAAGCGTCGCCGGATACCAGCGAGATCATCGTCCGCAGCCCCGATGGGCGAAAGCTGCTTCTCGCCGCCGGCGATCAGCCCTTTCTGCTGGATCGCGTCAGTTGCCGTGCTCCCTGTTATCAGGAGGTCGTGTACTCCGGTCACCCCGTTCGAACCTACACCGTTGAAGCCGCATTGGCTGGTCATCCGGTCGAGTTAACCCTGGCTGGCCGGGTCGACGAACACTACGGCATCCTGCATACGGTGCGGAACTCCTATTTGCTGTTCATTCCGTTCCTGGTGCTGGCGTCGCTCGCGGGAGGCTACGTCTTCAGCAACCGCGCCCTTCTTCCCGTCGGACGCATGACGGCTACGGCAAGCCGGTTGAGCATCTCCGACCTGGGGGGACGCGTGCCTGTGCCGCGAACGGGAGACGAGCTGCAAAGTCTGGCCGAGGCCTGGAACAACATGCTGGCTCGCCTGCAGAGTGCAGTCGACCGCAACGCGCAGTTCACCTCCGATGCTTCGCACGATCTCCGGGCCTCGGTAGCAGTGATGCTGGCAAGCGCCCATCTGGGGCTCAGCCGGGAGCGCAGCGTCGAAGAGCACCGGAAACTGCTGGGAAAGATTGCATCGGAGTGCGAGCACACTCTCACACTGCTCGAGGATCTTCTCATTTCCGCACGGTTTGGCTCCGAACAACATCAGCTCGCTCAGGAGAGCCTCGATCTCGCCGAAGTGGTACGGGAAAGCTGCGCGCTGTTTACGCACCAGGCTGAGGCGAAAGACCAGTCACTCACGCTGGCCCTGACATCGCAATGCTGTATCCGCGGGGACCGTTCGCTTCTGCATCGGATGATTGCGGTGCTGGTGGAGAATGCCATCAAGTACACGGCGCCGGGAGGCGCCATCGCGGTGCGGCTCACCAGGGAGAAGGCTGCCGCAGTCCTGGAAGTTTCCGATACGGGTTCCGGTATCTCCACTGTTGATCTGCCGCGGATCTTCGACCGCCACTTTCGTTCTCCCGCGTCGCAAAGGATGCAGCACGGTAACGGCCTGGGCCTGCATATCGCTCGCTCCATCGCGGAAGCGCACTGCGCGCCGCTCACGGTCGACTCTGCGCTGAACAAGGGCACCGTCTTCCGCGTCACTTTCCCCAGGGTGGAAAGCGAGATCAGGAAAGCCTCTTCGGCAAGTTCGGACGCAGATTATGAGGTGTTTTTGCGGTTTTCGTAACACCCGGTGAGCACCTTTCGCGAAGTGCAGCCGGTCATATGATTGAACCCGGGCAAGGAACGATAAGTCGGTGAGTGTTTATATCCAGTCCACGTGGCCGTATAACGGTCTACTTCCCCGGATGGGGAGTACCCTCATGACCACCCGCGATGGAGGCGGCTGGCATGAGAAGATATGGTAAAAGGAACACTGCGAAGCAGAAGCGGCCAAAGACAAGGCTCGGCCTGCCGGACCTGGATCACAGCAAATCGGCGGTGCTGGACAGTCTTCGTTCTCGAGAGTCGAAGCGCGGCTATCGACACGCCATGGATGAATTCATTCAGTGGTACTGCTCTGAACCTCGGCTCTCCTTCAACAAGATCGTCGTCACCCGGTTCCGGATCTTCCTTGAGAATCGCAACCTGGCTTCGGGAACCATCAACGGGCGGCTTGCCGCAGTCAGACGGCTAGCATACGAAGCCGCAGATGCTGGCCTTCTCAGTCCCGAACTGGCGGCCGGGATACGACGAGTGAAAGGCGTCAAGAAGCTGGGTGTGAGGCTTGGAAATTGGCTCACAGCCGATGAGGCTCGCCGCTTCTGGCAATTCCCTCCTTCGGACACACTCAAGGGAAAGCGAGACCGTGCCATACTTGCTGTGCTGCTCGGCTGTGGGCTGCGACGCCGCGAACTCGCCGATCTGGAGTTCACACACTTACAGCAACGCGAGGAACACTGGGCTATCGTCGATCTCATCGGGAAAGGCGGCCACATTCGAACCGTGCCTATGCCGGAATGGGTAAAGGCCACGATCGATGTCTGGGCGACTGCAGCCGGAATCTCAGAGGGAAGGTTATTTTGCTGTGTCTGCCGAGCAGGAAAATGTTGGGGAAACGGGGTGACCGAGCGTGTGGTCTGGCACGTGGTAAAGCAATATGCGAAAGACTTCGGCATTACGCAGCTTGCACCTCACGATCTCAGGAGATCATGCGCGAAACTCTGCCACGCGTGCGGCGAAGAACTCGAGCAGATACAATTCCTACTCGGACATGTTTCCGTCTAACCGACCGAACGGTATCTGGGGTGCAAACGGCGAATCCGCGGAGCTGTTAACGACAACATAGGTATCGAACCGCAGGCCGGGATCTGCGGGATAGGAGCGCGTAGGCGACTTTGCGGCAGGGGGGATCGCGGAGCAGTGGCTCGTTGTGGGGATTATTCCTGCCTTTTGAAGAAAGCCGCTCTCAACGAGCGGTTGTGTCTGCAACGGTCAGAGAAGAGCGTGCAGCCTCCATATATAAATATCTTTCGTGTCCGGACCGCAGTGGGCCACCTGGGCTGTGCTCTAATTTGACCTAACCTACGGATTCTTCAATCTGCCTTTCTCCCCCGGGAGGCTTCTTTGCCTTTACATCCTGATGACCGCACCATGCCTCTCAACGGCGGCGTCTCCGATTCGGACGAAACGATTGCAGTCGACAAAGCGGCTGCGTCCCCCGCTGCCCCGCAAACTCCCGCGAGCATCGGCCGCTATCGCATTCTCCGTCTGCTCGGCGAGGGTGGCATGGGAGCGGTCTATGAAGCCGAGCAGGATCAGCCGCGGCGGCTGGTCGCGCTCAAAGTCATCCGTGCCGGCTGGGCCAGCCCCGAGCTGATCCGGCGCTTCGAGCAGGAGTCGCAGGCCCTCGGACGCCTGCAGCATCCTGGAATTGCACAGATCTACGAAGCCGGCAGCGCGGAGACACCCTTCGGCGTGCAGCCTTACTTCGCCATGGAGCTCATCGACGGCAAGCCGCTGGTTGAGTACGCCGGGGAGCACAAGCTGAACCTGCGGCAGCGCCTCGAACTGATGACCGCCGTGTGCGATGCCGTGGAGCACGCGCACCAGCGGGGCATCCTGCATCGCGACCTCAAGCCGGCGAACATTCTGGTGGGCGAGGACGGCCAGCCGAAGATTCTCGACTTCGGTCTCGCCCGCGTCACCGACTCCGATGCGCAGGCCACGCGCCAGACCGACATGGGGCAGCTCCTCGGCACGCTGGCTTATATGAGCCCGGAGCAGGTGCTCGCCGACCCGCTGGCGCTGGACACGCGCAGCGACGTCTACGCACTCGGCGTCATCCTCTACGAGCTGCTGGCGCACAAAATGCCTTACGCGCTCTCGAACCTGCTGCACGAGGCGGTGGAAACCATCCGGCTCGCCGAGCCGCAGAAGCTCAGCTCCGCCGATCGGGCCTACCGTGGCGACATTGAAACCATCGTCGGCAAGGCGCTGGAGAAGGACAAGGAACGGCGCTACTCCTCCGCCGCGGCGCTCGCCGACGACATTCGCCGCTACCTGCGCGATGAGCCCATCGTGGCGCGGCCGCCCTCGACCGTCTACCAGCTCACCAAGTTTGCGCGGCGGAACAGGGCGCTCGTTACAGGCGTCGCCGCAGTCTTCATGGTCCTCGTGCTGGGCGTGATTGGGAGCACGTGGGAAGCGGTGCAGTCGCGCCGCGCGCAGAAGGAAGCCGAGCAGCAGACCGCAGAAGCCCAGCGACAGTCGACCATTGCGCACGCGGTGAGCGCTTTTCTGCAGAACGACCTGCTCGGACAGGCGAGCGTCTTCAACCAGTCGAAGCCCGACCCGAACATCAGCGTGCGGACCGTGCTCGATCGCGCCGCCGCCAGGATCGGCGGCAAATTCAACGGCCAGCCAGAGGTTGAAGCCGCGATCCGTGGGACGATCGGCGCCACCTATTTCACCATGGCTCTCCTCCCTCAGGCGCAGCAGCAACTGGAGCGGGCCCTGGCGCTCAGCAGCCGCGCGGAGGGCCGGGACAATCCCCTGACGCTCGCCATCATGACCAACCTGGGCGCCGTATACCTTCAACTGGGCAAGTATGCCGATGCCGAGAGGTTGTTGTCTCAGGCGGCTGAACCCGACCGCGTGGGGCTGGGGAAGCAGCGCCGCCCGAGACTTGCTGCCATGGATGCTCTGGGCATGACCTACGCAATCGAGGGAAAGAACGCGGCATCCGAGGCGTTGTTGAGGCGGACTCTGGAGCTCTCACAGAGGCTGGCTGGGGCGGAAAGCAAGCGCACGCTTCAGGTCATGCAGGATTTGGCCAGCGTGTATAGCCAAGATGGAAAAGCGGTCCAGGCGGAGCCGCTTGATGAACGCGAGCTCGAAATCGATCGCCGTACCCGCGGTCCTCAGAATGCCCAGGTTTTTCAGGACATGTACAGTCTGGCGTCCATTTATCTCGAGGAAGGCAAGTTCTCCCAGGCTGAGGCGCTCGACCGCCAGGTTCTGGAGTCCTGGAGCCGAGTATTGGGGCCCGAAAATCCGGACACAGTGCATGCCATGATGGCTCTGTCCGATGTTTACCTGAGTGAGGGAAAGTATGCACAGGCCGGGGACCTCCAGCGGCAGGCAGGGAAAATCCTGCGCCGGGTGCGGGGCCCCGAGCATCCGGACACCCTGCTGGTGACAGCCGGGCTTGGGGATACCTACAGACATGAGGGCAAGTATCGTCAATCGGAGGCGTTGTTGATCCCTACCCTGGATACGGAACGCCGGGTGCTGGGGCCCGCGAATCCCATTACCGCGGAAACCCTGAACTACCTGAGTCTGGACTATGTGGCTCAGAGTAAGTATGCGCAGGCCGAAGATCTGTATCGGAACTCTCTGGAAAGTTCCGCAAGCCCGGAGTTGGAAGCCATGTTCGCACGCGTTCTGCTTACCCTTCCGGACCGTCGCCGGCGCGATCCCGGGAAGGCCCTGGAACTGGCCCGCATGGCGCTCAAGTCGAATCCGGGCAATTCGGATTTCCTGAACACGCTGGGCCTGGCCGAGGTCGAGAACCGGCAGTGGGACAATGCCATTGCGGCGCTCCAGAGGGCTGTCGGCTTGCACAACGGCACGGATCCCACGGACTTTCTTTTCCTGGCGCAGGCTTTCCAGGGCCGCGGAGACAAGGCGAACGCCGACAGGAATTACGACCGCGCCGTGAAGTTGATCCCGCAGTCCTCAAGGGAGGCCTCGGATACGACGATGCTGTGGCGCGAGACGGCAGCGGCCCTGGGCAAACCCGCCCCCAGGCTGCCCCCAGCCGGCAACACCTCGGCTCGATGAGGAACCGCTGGGAACGCGATGCGGATTGCGGCCGCGGCAAGCGACGATCGGCTCGGTCAAGACGTACGGATCTCATTCGGGGCGCCCGTCACCAACGTGCTCCTCAAACCTTGATTAGCAATGAAATGTCGGCCAATGTTCAGGAATGCCACATGTCCGTAGAAACGGCCAAACCGCCTCATTGCCTCCCACGTGGAACAGGCGGATCGCGATCGCTTTCAGTCGGCGGTTTGGCGACTTCACGTCAAGTGGATCGATGGACACTGGTCCGTTATCGTTCCCAATCCCAAGGAGGTCTCCCCAATAGGCTCCGCCCTTCCGTCCACTCAGGCCGCTCGCTCACTACCGTCGGTCGAACTTTGCTTGTGCCTGCTGAAAGCGCTCCAGATTTTTCACAGCCCATAGCCATAGAGGGTGAACCTGCTCAAGCATTTCCACTCCCAAGTCTGTCGCTTCATACTCCACGCGCGGAGGGACCTCCGGAAACACTTCCCGTGTAACGAGCCCGTCACGCTCCAGTTGGCGCAACGTCTTCGTCAGCGACTTCTGGCTGACATCCTCCACTTTCTCCATGACGCGCGAAAATCGCATCGGTTCGCCCGCCTCGGCTAGTACTGCGAGCGTCCAAAGCGTCCATTTTTCGGCCATGCGAGTGACCATGTCGCGCGCCAGAGTCTCCATTCCAGGGCCCAATGCCTCACAGGCTGCGTTCGTGTCCTCCCAGTCGATGGAAGATCTCCGGCGAGACGTTTTCGCAGATTTTTTTGCAGGCGATTTTGCAGTTTTGCCCATTAGTTACCTCAAGGTGCATATAAGCCAATAAGGTGCCTTATTGCCACAGGATACTGACTGATTCATAGTAACTCTTATGAAGACGAACTGGACAGCTCAAAACATACCATCGCAGCAAAGTCGCCGCGTTCTCATCACCGGGGGCAACAGCGGCATCGGCTTCCACACTGCGCTCGAACTCGCGCGCCGAGGGGCTGAAATCATCCTGCCTGCACGGACTCCTGAGAAAGCAGGAGCCGCCGTAGAAGCAATCCGGCAGGAAGTTTCGAATGCACGGATCTTACCCGAGGTCCTCGACCTGGCTGATCTTTCTTCAGTACGCGCCTTTGCTGAGCGCATCCTCCAACGCTACCCGCAGCCTTCGCTCGATCTACTTATCAACAACGCCGGCGTCATGGCCATTCCTCAGCGCCAGCTCACGCCTGACGGCTACGAGCGCCAGTTTGCGACGAACTACCTCGGTCCCTTCGCGCTCACTGCGCTTCTGTTCCGTGCCGTGAAGCAGCAGCCAGGCTCACGCATCGTGATCGTCTCCTCGACTGCAAGCAAGATGGGCAAGATTGATTTCGAGAACCTGCAGTCCGAACGCCGCTATAGCCCCATGTGGGGAGCGTACGCGCAATCCAAGCTGGCGGACTCCATCTTTGCCATCGAACTGCAGCGCCGTCTTACGGCCGTGAACTCGCCTGTGATCGTTACTGCAGCGCATCCTGGTTATGCGATCACCAACCTGCAGACCAGTGGTCCGGGCGAAGCAGCGCTTCTGCATCCCATGCGCATCGCGATGACGGTACTCAGGCCATTTCTCTCGCAGGACGCGCATCACGGCGCTCTTCCTACACTTTTGGCCGCAACCGATCCCACCGCCGAACCCGGAGGTTATTACGGCCCTGACGGTTTTCAGGAACTGAAAGGCCTGCCCGCTAAAGCGAAGATTGCTGCGGCAGCCCTTGATCCAGCTACCGCGAGCAAGCTTTGGCTCATCACGGAACAGCTCACGGGAGTCTCGTTTCCCTTGGCGTGATCCGTCCAACTCCGCCCATGTCGACCGGGATAGGCACAAATCAACATAGCCGACTTCTCGCGCCACCAAAGCCTTCGCCTTTGGATCGACTGGCTCACGGTTGGATTTGTGATCGTTTGCTTTTCGTGGATGGTAGTGGTGCTCCTAATTTACGAGTGGCACGCCGTTCAAGCGCATGCCAAGTGAATGTGCACCCCTAAACCGACTGCGATTCTGGAGTCACGTCGTTTGGAGCACTGGAGATTTTGGCGGGAGCGACGAGACTCGAACCCACGGCCTCCTGCGTGACAGGCGTTCTAGCCAGCTGAACTACTCGCCCGCAAACTTGCGCCCGACAATCTCCCTGCACTACCATCTCCGTCCGCGCCTTGCGCGAACTATAAGGCTTCTGTGATAGGCAGAAGTGTGCGGGAAATTCAAGTGGCCGTAAAACGGCCCACCCTGACAAGTGCATCTGGGTGTTCGTTGTCGCGATCAGGCCAAGGCGCTCATCGAGAGGCTTCAGGTCCGCTGGGGCTACTGCCTTCCCTTGACCCTGAAGGGGGTAGTAGTAAGCTGCCTGATCCTGCTCATGAGTGGTGGAGAGAAAGTATGAGCCCGCTTTGGCGTTGCGCAGGTCGAGATTGAGCGAGATGGGATTATGTGGTGATCATCATTATGTTGTGTTGGGATCGAACGCACGCAAGAGAGCTGTCCCGGGTAGTGTCCAGCTTTTTTCGCACTTTCAGAACCAGCGATGACTCAGGAAGGTTGTTGGTTGGGGTTGATTGGCTCTGGTCCCCCGCGGGGGACCAGAGCCAAAGCGGTCAGGCGA
>JBKICP010000289.1:0-32007 GCA_046567085.1 Acidobacteriota bacterium | reverse complement strand
CAAGTCCGGATTCACGGTGCTGTCGAGCGGCCTGGCCCTTCTGCTCGCTGCCTCGTCTTGTCGCGCGCAGCAAGCTGCAGCGCTCCGCAATTCCATGCCTGCGTTCGTTGCCGCGGCTGGAGATGGTGCCCTTCCGGACGCGCCGGCGCCGCACGTGCCGGTGCCCGATCCGCCAGCCGCATCGGTGTTGCCCGAGGCTCCGGAGCCCAACTTCCCCGGCGCACCTCGCGCCGCAACCCTCGAGTCGAGCAGCGTCGTCGCCGTGAGTCGCACCCAGCCGCGCGTGCCACCCGAGGATTGCTCGCTCGACACAAGCCACTCGCAGCACTGCCGCGTCCATTGGCATCAGCTCATCATCGAGGGCACGCTCTTCAACGCCTTTCTCGACGCCGGCAACCTCTACACCGGTTACTGGTATCGCTGGGAAACCACCCACGGTGACTGGTTCGATCGCTGGATTAACTCCGCGGCCGGGTGGTCGTGGAACCGCTGGCCGGACTACAACCCCTTCCTCGATGACTACGTCGGCCACCCCATGATGGGCGCCATCACCAACGACATCTGGATCCAGAACGATCCCCGCAGCATGCGGGTCACCCAGTCCAGCACCTGGCCCTATTGGCGAAGCCTCCTGCGCGCCGGTACGTTCTCCACTGCCTACAGCTTCTGGTGGAAGCTAGGTCCCACGGGCGAAGCCTCCATCGGCCACAACGGCGACCACCTCATTCCCGACGCCAGTGGCAAGCACTACAGCAACGAGACCGGCTGGGTCGAACTGGTCACCACCCCGGTCGGCGGAGCCCTCTGGACCATGGCCGAAGACGCCATGGACAAGCACGTCGTCGCGCCCATCGAAGGTTCGGGGCGCAATCCTTTCGGACTCCTCGGGCTCAGCTTCCTCGAGCCGGCGCACGCAACCGCGAATATCCTGCGCTTCCGTCCGCCGTGGTATCGCGACGATCGCGTCGTCAAAGCGAAGACCTTCTGGAGCGATCCGCCGGGCGTTGACGAAGTGCGCTTCGAGAAGAAGGGATCCGGATCGACCGGCGCGAGCGGCCCGAAATTAGACACCGCTTCGGCCGCCTCTTCCTCCGCCGTTCCCGGGGCCGAGGCCGCCATCGTGCGCGGGACGCGGGTGCACGCGTATGCCCCCGTGTATCCGTATCCGGGTGGCGTGCATGAATTCGGCGCCTGGTGGGGACTCTCCCTCATCAGCGGTCATATCTGGGGTTATGCGGGCGACATCAAGTACATGCCCATCGATGTCCGCTACACCTACCTCTTCAGCGCCCACCAGCACTGGACCATGCGCTACGCACCGGAGGTGACGGCGCTGGCGATGCTCGATCAGCCCGTGCAGGGAGCCAAGCCGACCACGAATCAGCCGGACGCGCAGTATTTGCGGCAGCGCCGCTACGGCAGCGGCATCAGCCCGGTCGGCTTCGAGTCGGACTTCTTCCCATCGAAACGGATCCAGCCTTTCCTCAGCACGAACGGCGGATTCCTCTATTTCGATGACCGGGTGCTCTCCCCGCAGGGCTCGCAGTTCATGTACACCATCGACTTCGGCACCGGCATTCACGTCTTCCGAAAAGCCCGCCAGGACTGGACGCTGGGCTACCGCTATCAGCACTTATCGAATGCCGATATCAGCCACCACAATCCCGGAACGGACACCAATGTCTTCTACATCGCGGTATCGCGCTTCCGCACCAAAGGCATGCGCTAAACAGCGAAAGACAGCCGGTAGCCAGCCCCATGTCCCCGGTGTCGGGGACATGGGGATTCAGCGAATCAGAATATCGGCTCGCTCAGCTCACCGTGTGGGTCGCCAGCGTTACCGTGACCACGTCATCCGGTGTCTTCGTCGTAGTCCCGTCCGGCTCCGGATGGAATTCGATCCGCAGCGTCGTGTCGTCGACGATCACGCGCAGATATCCGTAGTGCGTGCCGTCGTAGCTCTCCAGCGTCAGTGTGCTGTCGATCGGGTAGGGCGTGCGGTAAGTCCCCCGCATCGGTGACAGCGGATTGTGGCCCCCGCATCCGGCCACGATAAAGGGGATCTCAAGCCCGTTCACCGTGCGCGTGTAGCGCTGATAATTATGCGCGTGCCCCGCGAAGACAGCGTGCGGCCAGACACCCGCCGCCGTACACGCCTTGTCGATATCGGCCAGCATCGCAGGGCTGCCGCCGTGGATCGTCCCGCCCGTAATGGGCGGATGATGCACCGCCACGATCACCGCTCCGGTAAACCGGTCGCTCTTCACCCGTTGGAGCGCCGCCGTAAGAAACGCCACCTGGCGCTGGTCGAGATTGGCGTACCTGCCGTTTTCATCGGAGATCACGCCCGGATCTTCCAGCACATTCGAGTAGAGGCCGAGAATGCGCACGAACGGCGATTCGAAGGTGAAGTACACACCCGGCTGGATCATCGTCGTGCGGTCGAGGCCGCCCGCGTCCGGTGACGCTGCGAACGAAGGCGCGCAGAAGTTGCGCAGGAAGGCCTCCAGACTGGTCTCCGGATCTCCCGCCCAGACCACCCCGTCATGATTGCCCGGGATCGCAACAATCGGCGCCGGGTAGTCGCGATAAGGATCGTAAAACTGGTCGTAGTAATAGTTCGCTTCGCCGAAGTAGTACACAACGTCGCCCAGATGGAAAAAGAACGACGGCACGTCGGCGGAGTTCGGCTCATCGAAGTCGGCGACCATCTTGTCGGCTACCAGACTCTGCGTGGTGGGGCCTTTCACGCTGCCGGTATCGCCCACGCAGTGAAAGACAATCTGTCCGGCCGAACTGATCGTTTTCGCCTTCGCCGCGCCCTGGCTGCCGTAGACCTGCGCGAGCGTGAGCGCCGGCTCAACCGCCTTGTTAGCCGGCGCAGGAACAGGCTCGACGGCCCTGACCTCCCGGTAGCGCCGGTCGGTGACCGGATCGCGGAAGCTGGTGGGATCGGGTGTAGGCTGCGGCTGCGCGAACACAGGATCGCCGGTCGCGGCGCGATGGCTGGCACGCGCCGGCGAGTGCGGCTTCTTTGCGACTTTCTTTTGCGAGGAACTGCGCTGGGGCATTGGGGGAATCTCCGCCGACAGGATAAGGGATTCGATGGCAGGATTTGTGAAGGCAAGATGACGGCACCCGAATCCGGAGTGTGGTGAGCGGAAATAAACAGCGAAGAAGCGAGTGGTGGACCGAGGGAAAAACGAGCGGAAAGACGAGCGGAGAAGCTCGCCTCACCACTCGCACCACCGCTCGCCTCACCACTCGCCCTTCGCACTTGGCCCCAGCGACTGCCAGAAAGTTCGCCCCAGGTACCATCTTTGGTTTTGGTTTGGCGCAACAAATGCGTCAAAATGCCGATCCATATACAACAACAAGCTTCTTCAGCCGGGTGGAGCCGGAGAAGCGGGCAAGACTCCTTTCTCCAAAAACCGGCGCAGGGCGAAGAAGCGCGGAGGGACGTATGATTTCCGAACGCCATCCATTGCGCCAGTTGTTCCACGAAGTCGTCGCCGGCTGCTATCACCGCCACAGCGGCATCGATGATCCCGAGATGACTTCCTACGTGGGCGATCTGCTCACCGAGTTTACGGCGGCGGAGAATCTCTACCTGCGCGATCAGGAAGGCAAGCCCCTGCGCGATCTGCACGCCATGCTCGAGGCGGCCGATCCGGTCTTCGGAGGTGCGGCCTCCTTCGACGAGGAGCGCAAACTGCGTCGGCACATCGGAGACTATGCCCTCTTCGCAACCGGCATGTATCCGGAGTCCATGGGCCTGTGGAAGCACAGCGGAGACGCCAGCTTCGTCCAGATGGTGCAGACCGGCAAGGAGAGCTACTCCATCGTCGCCGCCTTCGACCTGTTCGAGTACCGCGACGAGGCCCCTCTGTTCGCCCGCCTCTCCGACGACTTCGAGCGCTGCATGCACGGCCTCAAATTCGTCCGCGAAGAAATCGACAAATTGGGAATGATCCAGTAAGGCAGTGACAGGGAGTAGTGAATAGGGAGTAGGAAAGAGGGAGTAGCAAGTAGAAAACCTCGCCAGTACTTCTTCGGGAGCCTACTCCCTACTCCCTACACCCTGCTCCCCGCTCCTCCCCACCCTCTGGAACAACAGCACCAGCGGCGCCGACAAGAGCGCCAGATACCCCAGCACCGCAAAATTATCCGCATACGACAGCAGTGAAGCCTGCTGCTCCACCACCCGATACAACGCGCCCAGCGCCGCCCGATGCGCGCTCCACGCGTCGAACCCTGAACTCGCAAGATGGTTTGCCATCCCCGCCACCGCGCCGCCGGCTGCCGGAGCATCCGCCGTTACGTGCCCCACCAGATAGTTCTGGTGCACCTGCGAGCGCCGCACCAGCAGCGTCGTCACCGCCGCAATTCCGATGGACCCGCCAATGTTCCGCATCAGGTTGTAGATTCCCGAAGCGTTGCCGATCTCCTCTCGCCGCAGCCTTCCCATCGCCATCGTCGTCAGCGGAACGAACGTGAGCCCGCCCCCGAATCCATTGATGATGCAGGGCACGGCCACCGCGGCAATCCCGATCGTCAGATTCACGTGGCTCAGCATCAGCGTCGAAAGGCCAAAGATGCATAGTCCCCCGGCGAGCATCACCCGCCCGTCCAGACGCGCGGCCAGCCCGCCGGCCACCAGCATCGCCAGCATCGACCCGATGCCGCGCGGACTCACCGCCAGCCCGCTGTCCAGCGCCGGATATCCCAGCAGCGTCTGCAGAAAAAGCGGCAGCAGCGCCGTAATCCCGTAGAGAACGAAACCGAAGAGCGCCGTGATCAGCGTCCCCATCGCAAAATTCCGGTTCCGCAGCACATGCAGTTGCACGATCGGATCGTGACTCCGCAGCTCGCGAGACAGAAAACATACAAACGCCGCGACCGACACGAACGCCGTCCAGCGAATCCACGTCGCCCCGAACCAGTCCGACTCCTGGCCCTTATCCAGCACCAGCTGCAGCGATCCAAGCCACAGCGCCATCAGCACAAATCCCAGATAGTCGATCGCGCCTTGGATCTTGCGCAGGATGTAAGGCGGGTCCTCGATGTACAGCCCGGCCAGAAACAGCGCCAGGACCCCCACCGGCAAATTGATGTAGAAGATCCAGCGCCACGAGTAGCTGTCCGTGATCCACCCCCCCAGCGTTGGCCCGATCACCGGCGCCACCACGATCCCCACGCCGTACACCGCCATCGCCGTGCCGTGCTCCCGAGGCGGAAAGCTCTCCAGCAGAATCGCCTGGGCCAGTGGCTGCATCCCGCCTCCGCCAATGCCCTGCAGAACCCTCGCCAGGATCAGCATCGGCATGTCGATCGCCAGCCCGCAGAGCAGCGAAGCGGCGGTGAACAGAATGATCGACAGGATCAGCAGCCTTTTCCGCCCGATGCGGCCTGTGATCCAGCCCGTCGCCGGGAGCATGATCGCGTTCGAGACCAGGTAGCTGGTCAGCACCCACGTCGCCTCATCCGTCGATGCCGAAAGATTCCCCGCGATATGCGGTAGAGCCACTGCTGCTACCGACGAGTCGAGCACGACCATGAAGGTCGCCGTCATCACCGAGACGGCGATCATCCAGCGATTCGCGGAGGGAATCCACGGAGCGGGTGCGGCTTCTGCCACGCCCGGCAGGCCCGAAGCCAGCGGAGTAGCTGTCGCGGAGGTCAAAGCGTCCTCGCGACCCGCGGGTTAGAGAATGCAGGGATCAAGGACTACTTTAATATGCGGCAGGCTGCGCGCTGCCCGCCAACTTCACCCGCGGCGCCCCAGACCCGTTACTTTCGGGGAAACGCCTGGGCTACAGGCCACCGGCCACAGGCCGACCGGGTTTAGGTGAGCGCCCGATCCAGGTGCGTGTAGCCGCCATCCACCACGATGTTCTGCCCGGTGGTGTGCCCGCTCTGCGTGGGCGACAGCAGAAATACCGTCATCGCCGCGATCTCCGAGGCCTCCGTGAAGCGATGCCCCAGCGGAATCCGCCGCGCGATCTGGTCCAGCGCCGCCTGCGGATCGGGCCGCGACGAGATCCACCGCTGATACAGCGGCGTCATCACCTCGGCCGGCAGCACTGAGTTGGCCCGCACACCCACCGGAGCCAGCTCCGCCGCCCACTCGCGCGTCAGCGCCAGCTGCGCCCCTTTCGCCGCCGCATAAGCCGACGTGCCGCCCTGGCCCGTCAGCGCCACCTTCGAGCTGATGTTCACGATCGAGCCGTGCGACGCCTTCAGCATCGGCAGCGCATAGTGCGCCATCGCGTAATAGTGGACGAGGTTCTGTTTCAGGCTCTCCTCGAAGCGCTCCGGCGACCCGGCCGCCAGCCCTATCCCATCGTTGGCGCCGGCGTTGTTCACCAGTCCCAGCAGCTTGCCGTACTTCTTCTCCACGTAGGCCACCGCCCGTTCGCACTGCGCCGAATCGGCCAGGTGCGTTTCGACAAAATCACACTTCCGCCGCGTGTTCAGCATTTCGGCCAGAAAGTTCTTCACGTTGTCCGAAGCGCGGCTCACCACCACAACGGTGGCGCCCTCGTCCAGGCAGGCGCGGGAGATGGCTTGTCCAATGCCGGCGCCGCCGCCGGTCACGATGATGACACTGTCATGCAGTCCGAGATCCATGCTGGACAGAATAATGCCGGACAAGGCTCTTGTGTTTTGGAGGGCGGGATGGCTCCCCCGTTTTGTGCATCTGACTGAAGTAATCGGCCCTCCCGGCCGGGAACCTGAAAAATCATCAATTTTGCTTTTTTCTGTATGTGCGCCCCGGCCCGACTGGCCGATATACATAAAATGAGTTTGGCCGTGAATTCTGTTCTGCCCGGCAACGACTGCGTCGGATACGTCATCGACGAGAGATTCCCGCTGCTCAAGTGGCTGGGCGGGACTGAGTCGAGCAGTGTCTTCCTGACCGAGCTCAAAGACGATCCCCCCCGCAAAGCCGCCATCAAGCTCATTCCCGCCGATGCCGTCGACGCCGAAGCCCGTCTCGCGCAGTGGCGTGAAGCCCGCGCCCTCTCCCACCCCAACCTGATCCGTCTCTTCCATTGCGGACGCTGCGACGTCGATGGCCAGCCGTACCTCTACCTCGTCATGGAGCACGCCGACGAGGTGCTCTCCGAGATTCTTGCCGCCCGCGCCCTCACGCCCGAAGAGACCCGCGAGATGCTCGGCCCGGTCGTCGAAGCCCTCTCCTGGCTCCACGTTCGCAATCTGGTCCACGCTCACCTGCAGCCCAGCAACATCCTGGTCGTCGATGAGCGCCTCAGGATCTCCGCCGACCGGCTCCACGCCGACGGCGAGTTCGGCCGCCCCACAACCTCCTCCAGCAGATACGCAGCCCCGGAGATCACCACCGGAATCCTCTCCCCGGCCATCGATGTCTGGTCCATCGGCATGCTCGTCGTCGAAGCGCTCACCCGGCAACCTCCGCAATGGGACCGGCGGCAGGGCGGGGAACCGGTCGTGCCGCCGTATATCCCGGAACCGTTCCTCAGTCTGGCGCGGAGTTGCCTCCAGGTGGACCCCGGCCGGCGCGCAACGCTGAGCGAGGTCCAGGGCTTCCTCGATCCAGCCCGTGCTGCGGAGGCCGCCGCCGCTCACGAGGCCGCACAGCGATCGGGCATCGCCCGTTGGGTCGCTGCCGGCGCCGCACTGGTTCTGGCCGGAGCGATTGCAGCCGTCGTGTTCACCTCGCACCATCGCCAGCCCGCGCCATCCGCGGCCCTTCAAAATCCTGCGGCCAGCCCCGCTCTCGCGCAGGATCCCTCGCCTGCGCCGACCGCCCCGCCCGTGGCTCAGGACTCGGCTCCCGCGCCCCCGGCCGCTCCTCCGCCTGCCGCAAGTCAGAATCCAGCGCCCGCCCCGGCGCCCGCAGAGAAAACCGCTCCTCCGCCGCAGGTCAGCCAGCGTCCGGCTCCCGCACCGTCTTCGGCCGCAGCCCAGCCGACAGCTCCAGCCGCGCCGGCCCCCACCGTGAAGAGCTCCGCCGCAGCGAACCCGGCCGTGAACGGCCCGGTCGCTAAAGGCGCAGTCGCCGCTCAGACCGCCCCCGACATCCCCCAGCACATCCGCGACACCATTGAAGGTCACGTGCGCGTGCGCATCCGTGTCAAGGTTGCCGCCGACGGCCATGTCACCGACGCGGCCATCGACGACGCCGGCCCCAGCCACTACTTCGCCACCCAGGCGCTCGACGCCGCCCGCAAGTTCACCTTCACCCCCGCGCAGGCGGGTGGCCAGCCTGTCGCCAGCACCTGGATGCTGCACTTCAGCTTCGGCCGCACCGAGACGAACGTCATCCCGGTGGAAACCGCCCCGTAGCCCGGGGCGGAGGGATTCGAACTTGAGCCGAGTTGCGGGCGTCTGAGCCCGCAGGCGAAATTCTGAGGGAGCCGGAGGCGACTCGAAGGACCTCAACTGGTCGGGGCGGAGGGATTCGAACCCCCGACCCTCTGCTCCCAAATTTTATTACGAACGTAATGTCAAAGACTTAACGGGAGCGGTTGGCGCTGCTAAATCCCGTGAAATCGCGATGCGGAATTCGTGTTGTGGGGCTAAAGTGGGGCCGTTTACTGAGCGCGAAGAGAGGGTCCGAGATCTGACGTCTAGCTAAACAGGGGAGGCCCCCCGGCTCTGCCGGGGAGGCAGCAAAAGTTTGACATTTACGGAAGTCCATCCAGAAACTCCGGAACGTGAGCCGCCAAGCACACGAGGAGGAGAATCCGGATGGACGAGTATGAAAGCTTAAGCCACGCGAAATGGGAGTGCAAATATCACGTGGTTTTCATTCCGAAGTGTCGGCGCAAGGCACTGTATGGCGCGTTGCGAAGGCATTTGGGAGAGGTGTTCCGGAAGCTGGCCGAGCAGGAAGAGAGTCGCATTGAAGAAGGCCACCTGCTGCCGGACCATGTACACATCATGATCTCGATCCCGCCGAAGTACGCAGTGTCGCAGGTGGTGGGATTCATCAAGGGCAAGAGCGCGATCCATCTGGCTCGCGTGTACGGAGAGCGAAAGCAGAATTTTGTGGGGCAGCACTTCTGGGCGCGAGGATACTTCGTGTCCACGGTGGGCCGAGATGAGCAAACAATACGGGAGTACATCCGGAATCAGGAGCAGGAGGATCAGCGACTGGACCAGATGAACCTGTGGCACTGAAAGCCACCCTCAGGTGGCGCAAACAAACGGGGCCGCGTTAGCGACGCCGCATAGCCGCTTCGAGCGGCTCACACGGTAATCCCTCCGGCTCTGCCGGAGGATATTTAGTTGTGAGGTTGCGCCATGGTTGTTCTCATCCCATGGAAACCAGTCGTCCTCATCTGGCTACTGTTATCCGCCATGCTCTGGTGTGGATATGTACGCTCATCGCTCATGAAAGGGAAGAATCCATTCGCGCCCTAAACGATCCGAGAAGCCCATGCCCGCCGTTCCGTTCACTCGGTGCGTCATCAGGCATATTCTGCGAACGCCGGTCGCTGCAGGATTAAATCGAGCCGATTTCCAGGTCGATGAGTGACTCGCCCTGTTCGCCACCAAATGAGGGGCAGAACGGCTGAAGCCCGAATAATCCTTAGCAAACACAAGTCGACATCTCGCTGCTGATGAAAGAGGCAGAGGTTGAATGGCTCGACTAATGTCCGTAGCCTTCGGCGTCGGTTGGGACTTTCCCACGGAACAGCCAGTAGACGACTCCAAAATATAGCAACGCGAGACTGATCCCAACGCACCACCAGGCGAGGCCGACCCGCAGAGTATGAGGGCCGGATATGGCGCGGGCGATGGTCAGGTCGCGGCCTCGCGAGCCGACGGCGGGCAGAAGTACGGGGAAGAGGCCGGTGGCTGCGCCGACGAGCATGCTGGAGAGATAGCCGCACGAAGCGAGGAAGGATGGAAGCCGTGAGGGGGTACCCATCGTCAGTCGCATCAGGGCCAGGCTCGTGATGATGGCCAGTGGGACAAGGAAGGCGATGGGATGGCCCTTGTAGTTATTGAGCGAGGCGGGACGCGCGACGACGGTGGCGGGTATGCCGATGGCGGTTAGCGCCACCGTAAGGATCCAAAGGCGACGCGCAAGGTACAGGGCACGGCGCTCAAGGTGATCCCGCGTCTTGAGGGCGAGATAGACGGCTCCGTGAAGCGAGAGCGCGGCCAGGGCCAGAACGCCGCCAAGAACGGTATACCAGTCGAGAATGCCGGGACTGGCCCCTGTGCGCCAGTTGGTCCAGAGAGGCAGGAAGAAGTAGTCGTCAGCGCCTATGGGAACGCCACGGACGACGTTCCCGAGAGCTGCGCCAAAGAAGATGGCGAGCAGCACGCTGGAGAAGGTGAAGAGTCCGTCGAAAAAGGAGCGCCAGAGATGATCGGCGGAATGGCTGCGGAGTTCGATGCTGACGCCGCGGAGAATGAGCAGCCACAGCACCATCATGAGCGGGAGATAGAAGCCGCTGAAGGCCGAGGCGTAGAGCAGCGGGAAGGCGAAGAAGAGCGTGCCTCCAGCAGCGACCAGCCATACCTCGTTTCCATCCCAGACCGGTCCGATGGACCGCAGGGCCTGGGCGCGTTCAGGCTCGGTGCGCGCAACGAAGAGATAAATGATGCCGACGCCGAGGTCGAATCCGTCGAGAACGACGTAAGCGGTGAGCATCAGCACGACGATCCAGAACCAGAGAGTGCTCATCGGAGTTGACTCCTTACGCCGTGAGAGATTGAGGGTGCGACGCGTGGTCGGGTGCGTTCGGGCCGTGCTGGATGTGGTTATAGACGAGGATGATCCAGAGCAGCGAGAGCAGCGTATACATCCCGAGGAAACCGAGCAGCGTGAAGAGGCTATTGCCTGCGCCGACGTGGATCGACGAGCCGGTCGAGGTGCGAATCAGACCGTAGACGAGCCAGGGCTGGCGGCCGATTTCAGCCGTCATCCAGCCGGCGGTGGTGGCGATGTAGGGCAGCGGCCAACTGAGGAGGAGACACCAGAGGACCCAGCGTGTGGAGTCGAGCTTGCCTCGCCATAGATAGAAGGCAGCGATGGCCATGAGCATGCCGAACCACGTCCCGAGGCCGACCATGATGTGGTAGCTGTAGAACAACAGCGGCAGCATTGAGGGCCACTGGTCGCGGGGGAAGTGGTCCAGTCCTTCGACCTTGGCGGCGGTGGTGCCGTAAATCAGGAAGCTGAGAACCTTGTTGACGCGCAGCGGATTATCGATGGTTTGCGACTCGTAGTCCGGTTGCCCCATGACGATCATCCCGGCGCCCTTTTCCGTGCGAAAGAGTCCTTCCATGGCGGCGATGGCGGTCGGCTGGTTTTTCGCCATGTACTTGCCGTGGAGGTCGCCGGTGGGGAAGACCTGCAGGATGCACGAGATGATGCCGGTAGTGACACCGAGCTTGAGAAATAGGTGTCCATGGGAGCCATCGCGGCGTTGCAGCACGTAGAGCGCTCCGACGGCCGCCATGACAAAGGACGCGGTAACAACGGCCGCACACATGTTGTGCGCGTATTCCAACCATGCCCAGGGATTTAAGAGCAGTTGGGTGAAGCTGGCGACCTCGTAGACGCCGTTGGGCAAAAGGCTGTAACCGACGGGGTGCTGCATCCAGGCGTTGGTGACGATGATGAAGAAGCCCGAGATCCAGGAGCCGGTGAAGACGAGCACGGCTGAAAGCCAGTGGAGGCGCCGAGAGAGGCGCTTTTCGCCGAACAGAAAGAGGCCGAGGAACGCGGACTCCAGAAAGAACGAGAAGATGCCTTCCATCGCGAGGGGCATGCCGATGACGTCGCCAGTGCGACGGGAGAACTCGCTCCAGTTCGTGCCGAACTGGAACTCCATGGGAATCCCGGTAACCACGCCGAGCAGAAAATTAATAGCGAAGATCTTGCCCCAGAAGCGAGCGGCGATGTCGTACGTTGTTTGCCTGTCTGGATCAGTGGCGCCGAGGGCGATCGTTTTGAGAATGACGATCAGGAGTGCCAGCCCCATGGTGAGCTGCGGGAAGAGATAGTGGTAGGTGATGGTGAAGCCAAATTGAATCCGGTGCAGTGTGAGAGCGTCCAATCTTGACTCCTGTGGTGCGAAGACGAGAGACTCCAGTGCTGCAACTAGTCTCACACTTCTCGGCTGATTGCGACATAGTGATACCTCGGTAAACGGATAATCAGTATCGATAAAGGGAGATCAATCTAACCAATCAACGAGACCGACGTTCACAGGACATCGCGCCGGAGGGCGAGGAGCCGCCGAGTCCTCTGCCACGGATCGCGCCGGCGATTGATCAGGGCTTTCGCTAGGGCGGCGCCGGACTTTCTGAGAGAGTACGGACGGAACGTAGTCGAAGATATCGGATTTGACCAGCTGGCTCGGCGATACTCCGAGATGTCCCGGCAGGGACTTGGAGCAACGCCCGTAGAACGGATGATGTATGCAGAAAAACCGGAACAGTGACGAGCCAGCAACGTTCCGCTCCTGAGCAGCCCGCCTCGCCTGTGCGGCTGCCTGCTCTGAATAAGCGCCTCATCGCCAAATCGCTCACGGACAAATGGGATACCGGCCACCTGGCCGTATTGTCGCCGACGCGTCCTCGTGCCGCAGCCGCCTGCCGATCTGGAACCAATAGAGCGCGTCGGCCGTTCTGCGTCCAGTTGAAATTCCTAAGCCCCGGGCGACACTTCGTTACCTATCTGTTCGTGGGAAGGCGGTATCGCGATCAGCCCCGATCAATCGGCTGGTTTCGGCAATCTGCCGAAGGGTTGCAGACATCTGGATTCCCATCCGGACTACGCTATTTTCGTCCGCCACGAAAACTTGCGTACAGTGGATTGGAGGACGAGCATGCACAACTGATTCCGAAGGACTCGTTGTCTGGACCGAACCCAAGGCGCTGGACGAGGCGAAGTCGCTCTTTTGCACCCTACGCTCCCCGTTTTCAGACCGTTCCCGGTCGAGTGAAGTCCGGGCTGGGGAAGGCCCAGGTCAGCGTCCTTTACCCGTCCAGTCCCGAAGAGTATGCCGCGGTTGGCCACCCTTTGGGATTGCAAGGTCTCGACGCTGCTGGTCTATACACCACACCACTCGGCCGATATCGCTATCCGCGTGGGAACGATGGTTGGGCGGTAGAAGTTCGCCGAGGCGGAATGGGCCACCTGTACTAGAGGCGTATAGGATCCTTTTCCACCTCTCGCCTTCGGCATCCCGGGTTTGGCCCAGACGTCAATGTTCAAGGAACGATCCGAGGGACTGGAGTTCCGATGAGCCTCATCCTTAAAAAATACGATACCTGCAATCGTTTATCTTCAGGTTCCAGGAAAAGCCGAAATTCGTCCCGGAAAGTTGGACAAGCCCCGATAGCCAAATGTTCGGAGATCATGCCTAATGGACCTCAGGCAACCAGGTTGAGCTTTCTCGAAGACTCTGCTCTCGAGCATTCTCTCCACGGCCAGCGCATTACGGCGATCGACATTGCAGGCATTTTCTGAACAGTTGCCGCTGGGCTAACTTGGTCGGATTGCAGGAAAAGGGCGAGGGAAATCGGTCTCGCCTATGCGAATCGATCTTACCGTGCCTGCAGGCATGCGGATCCTCACTGTAGGCTAGTTTTGATGAATGTTCTGACGGACCGGAGCATGACTCATGACGTCGAGACAGGAATTCTCCCCGTTACGCGATTTACACCACGTACCGATGTGGCGTGTGATGCTCGAGGAAGACTCGGAACAAGTCCGCTCCTATCATGCATGTGAGCGGCGCGATTGCACTCGAGAGTTCCGCGACTCCAATGGTTATTCGGATCGGATCGAGGGCAAGTTTGATGACTCCCGCGCTTCGGTTCGACCATGTCCCCGATTGGAGCCATTCTTTATCTCGCGGAGGTTGATCATTCCCAGAAGATCGAGACATGGGAGTGTCCTCAGAAGCGATGCGACTTTTCAGAAGAGCGTGCATCACCCTCTGCGCAATAAACTGACTCCGTCTCGCAACCCGCTCACAGAATTCTTGGTTTGTCGTCCCCGGTCGAGCTGGCACAAAGAGAGCCACGATGAGTGACAGAATTGTAGCGTTCGTTCTTGCAGGTGGAAAAGGCAATCGCCTGTTGCCGCTTACGCGAGATCGCGCAAAACCCGCCGTGCCATTCGGCGGAAAGTACCGCATCGTCGACTTTGTCCTGAGCAATTTGATCAACTCAGGGATCGTTTCCATCTATGTGGTGGTTCAGTACAGAAGCCAGTCTCTCTTGAAACACTTGCGTGACGGTTGGCAGTTCAGCGGTCTGCTGAAAGACCAATTCATCATCCCAACCGCGGCAGAAGGGCAAGCGGGGGAAGAGGGCTGGTACCGCGGGACAGCGGACGCAGTCTTCCAGAACCTTGACCTGATCGATGACCTCGACGAATGCACAGTGGCCATCTTCGGGGCCGACCACGTTTACCGAATGAATATCGAGCGTATGGTGGAGTTTCATCGCCAGAGAAACGCAGATGTCACAGTGGCCGCCATTCCTGTCTCCGCTCATTTGTCCACCGAGTTCGGAGTCATCGAGGCCGGAACCGATGGCGCGATTCACGGCTTTTACGAGAAGGACATCCACGCGCCAACGATCCCGGGAAAAGAAAACCAGGTCTATGCATCAATGGGAAATTATCTCTTCTCAGGTCGGGTGCTACGGAGAGAGTTGCAGGCCGATATGAACCGCCCTGGGAGCCGCCGCGATTTCGGCTACGACATCCTGCCCTCCATGCTGGGACGGGCCGCGATCTACGCCTATGACTTCCAGTCCAACATCCTCCCCGGTGAAACGGGTGGAGCGCTGTACTGGCGAGACTTGGGAACACTTGATGCCTACTATGAAGCCCAGATGGACCTCTGCGGGTTGGTACCCTCCCTGAACCTCTACAACCCACTTTGGCCGATTCACGCACCCAGCTATGCCGACCCGTGCGCCAAGTTCAGTTACGACGAGCACGGCAACGCAGGCTCTGCGATCGGATCGATCGTCTCGGGAGGCTGCATCTTCTCCGGAGGCGCAGTGCGCGGCTCCGTTGTCGGCCGAGGAGTCAGGGTAATGGGCGAAAGCCTCGTCGAGGACTCAATCATTCTCGACAACTGCGTCATCGGAGCAGGCTGCAGGATTCGGAGGGCCATTCTCGACGAAGGCGTCGCCATACCGGATGGACAGCAAATCGGCTATGACCTTGAGGAAGACCGCCGTCGATACCACGCGTCCGAGAGCGGAATAGTTGTGTGTTCCCGCCGCATCGTGTCCTGATTCCGGATATTGGGGTCCGGCCCACGCAGGTTTCTGTATCGGTCATCGAGAGCGAGCAGCTTGAGGAACACAAGCGCGTGAGATCGCGTAACACGACGACTGGCGCGCGCGGGTGTCCCATCCGGCAATGCACCCTCGATCTCATGTATGTCTGATTCTGGAGCGCGATGGTACCACCCAGACATTCCGAGCGTACAGTCCCTTTTCGATGTCGACTCGGAAGTCGTTATCTCGTTTGAGTTCGCGTGGCACCATGAATTCGACGCGCATGAGCAATTTTGACCAGCCTTCGACAGCCGTCCTGCTCCACTGTTAAGTAGTGGCGCATTGGGTTATAAAGACTCTGATCTGAGATGCGGTTGCATGGGTTCGATCGGGCAGATGGTTGCGTAGTGCCGCAACGTGGAGAGAATGTGAAACTGACAATCGCAATGTTTGCCTTGCTGGCAATTTGGCCGTTTACTTCCACCAGCGAATATCGCATGACATCCGGCGCCGGTGTTCCGGCCGCGGTGGGAACCGTGAAAGTTCACAAAGACAAGGACAACGGCGACACCAGGCTTGATATACAGGTCGATCACCTCGCAAGACCTTCCAGTCTGACTCCTTCCGCCAACAGCTATATCGTTTGGATCCAGCCCAACGGCCGAGACGCCTTGAAGCAGGGCGCGATTGGCGTCGACAAACATCTGAGTGGCGAATTGAAGGTTGAGACGGTGTCAAAGGACTTCGAAGTGTTCATTACCGCCGAGCAAAGCGACAGTGTGACCTTCCCGTCGAGCGTGGAAGTGCTGCGCGCCCACGTAAGCACCGACTGAGTTGCTCATCGATGCCATCCGTTCCGGAACGCATGGAGGGTCAGGGCGCCTGCCGGCTGGAAGAAGCTCCCCGTTCCCCCGTTGTTGTTCGGGGTAATAGATTCCACCGCGCGGCGATGCTGACGAGAACAAAGTCTCTTCACAGCCGTGCAGGTCAGAGCGAGGCAGGCACGAATCAAAGGAACCGAATCGCATGAATCGAAAAGTGTATCTGATTGTCGGTGTGGTATTGGTTGTGGCCGCGTTTATGCTCGGGTTTATCCCGCAACACCTGAAAGGCCGAGACATCCAGAGTCAACTCAGCGCGGCACGGCAGCAACTTGACTCGGAACGCAAGGAATCTCAATTGGACGAGCTTTGCCTGCTTTCCGGGCGCGTGTATATCGAGGCAGAACTCAAGAACTACGGGCTGGCCAGCCAATACTCGTCAAAATTCTTTGATCTGGCTCGAGCTATGAACAACGCGGCTCCAGGCTCGAGTCGGCAGGCCTTCCTGCAGGAGGTGCTGGCGCAGCGGGACGCGGTTACAGGAGGACTGGCAAAAGGGGATCCTGGCGTTGTTCCCGAAGTACAGGATATGTTTCGGCGTGCGTTGGAGAATGCCCGCAACGAATTGAAGTAATTTCGCCGCGCATGGTTCGGCAGGAGTTCCGAACCAACATTGGTACTCACATTTCCCTCCGGCCACATGCTCTCGCTGGTTCCTGCTCAATCGTTCTGCGCGTGCCGTGTGTGGAGAGGAGGCAACGAAGAGCGCCGATCACGCGCCGGCGAAGACACACGGAGGACTCACATGAGTATTAACTCAAAGCAACCTGGTGCTGTTGGTCACGTTCATTCCCGGAAATGGGTTGAGAAGGCGCTTTGCGACGATCAGGCGGGAGTGCAAATGGACGACGAAGGGTGTCCAAACGTGTCGGTCCTGCGAAGGGAACCTGCAGAGCCAGTTGCTGCGTCACCGCATTCGACCCGCGCGCCACATCTTGATCGCGCTTTGGAATTTGCCGTAATCCAGGCATGGGACGAGCTGATGCCGAGACCCGCCACGGGGTTGATTCATATCGAATACGAAACCGGGAGTGACGGCTCGCTCGACTTTTTCAAAGTCTGGGCATCCATGGTAAGGGGTAATTGGAGCCTCGTCTGCGAGTTCTGGCTCCGTCCTCTCTGGTTTCACGCCACGGGTCTAAGTTTCAGCAACGATTACCACTCGTCGGGCTTTGCTGAAGCACTGAAGCGCGTGGCGAGACGCCAGGATCGGTTCGCGAAGCTGCCCAATCGAAAGGGATTGATCCAGGTTTCGCCCCCGACACATGAGGAACGACGGCAGGCCAGACGCTGGCTGAGCATGGCGCAGCGTCTCTCCTCCAATTCCCCGGATATGCCTGCCGCCGCGTGAGGCCGGCTCCTTTCGTGCTCCGGGAGGAGTGAGGTGGACTGTGCGCCCAGTCGGCGTCGGACTCCTCGCACGTGACCAGGTTTAGAATGCCTTCAGGTGGCCTGCTCCTGGAGGCGGGTCAGATGCGCAGCGGCCGCCATAAGCTGTGTCCCCGAGGCGGACCATTCCAATGGCTGAGCCGAAGAAGATCGCCTTCGACGCCGTCGATTTCCTGGCAAAAGCTGGGTTGGGGCGGAGGGTTGTCGAATTGAACCCGGGTGAGGTTTTCTTCTCCCAGGGGCACCCCGCCGATTCGATTTTCTATCTCAACAAGGGCCGTGCCAGACTGACCGTCGTTTCAGCGAGCGGGAAAGAGGCTACGATCTCGCTTCTCACGGTTGGCGATTTCGTTGGAGAGGAGTCGCTCGCCAGCCTGGGCGGCGAGCGACTGGCCACTGCTACTGCGATTACGGCTTGCACAGCGTTGAAGATTGAGCGGGCGGAAATGGTGCGTGTGATGCACGAAGAACATGCGTTCTCCGATCTGTTCCTGAAGTTTCTGCTTGCTCGCAGCATGCGCACGCAGGCGGATCTGGTCGACCAACTCTTCAACTCCAGCGAGAAGCGTCTGGCACGGATCCTTCTGCTGATGGCCGAATTCGGCCAGCCCGGCCAGCCGGAGATTCTGATTCCGAAGATCTCGCAGGAAACGCTGGCCGAGATGGTTGGCACCACCCGGTCCCGCGTCAGCTTTTTCATGAACCGCTTTCGCAAGCTGGGCTTTATCGATTACAACGGCGGCATTCACGTTCGCAAGTCCCTGCTCAACGTAATCCTCCACGACAAATTGCCCGGACAGAACGCGGAAAAGCCTCCTGTTTAGGAGACGCTCTGCAGAGTCAACGAAGCGAAGCGGACCCATCTGCCGGGAGCACAGCGCTCAGGCGGTCATGCGTTCGACGGACCGGGTTCGGGGAGGTGTCCCATCCTCGTCACAACCAGCACTTCCAGTAGCGTGGCGGTATGGCGAACGTTTCCGGAAATGGTGATGAGCGCGTCGGAGACAACCGGATGTTCTTCCGCCAGTGCGTCAAGACGATCGCCTATAAGATGTAGCATCTGAGCTTCGTGCAGAATTGCAGACGAAGGCATTCCATACCCGATTTCCTGAGAGCCTAAGAAGGGGATAACTTCAGGTAGGCTGACTTAGTTCAGGAAGCCTGAAAGAGGGTCGCGGGACAACGTTGGAGTCCAGCTTTCCCCCGCGATTACCTTTGCTACGATCATACAGGGAGGCGGCACCCTTCCTATTGTGGGCTGTTAGTGCGCCGCGGGTCGCACCCGGCGGCGGTACCCTCAGCTTCCACTGTCGAACACAACGCTGCTGCGATAAATGCCGCTGCACTGACTATGAAACACGCACGCTTCGCAAAGATGATCAGGAACGCTCATTCGGGTACACAAAAGGAAGCCGCGATCGCCAAACTGGGCAACAACCGTCTCTGCAACATCCGCGGAGATCCTCGAATCGTCAGCACCAATCCGAATCTTCGTTTCTTCTCCCCAACGAGACAATGGTTCTATTCCCGCGCTCTGTGGACGCCTCCCGACGACTTAGGAGGAGTCTGTGGGACGTCCACAATTGGCGGTTTTTGCGCATTATGCCCGGGTAATTGATCGTGCAGAATCACGTTGAGCAGGGATTTGTGAACCTGGATACGGCCGTTGTATTCGAGGAAACCCAGTTTGCGGAAGCGGTTCATGAAAAAGCTGACTCTGGATCGTGTGGTACCAATCATGTCGGCCAGCGTTTTCTGAGTAATTTCGGGGATCAGGGTCACCGGTTCGCCCGGCTTGCCGAATTCAGCCATCAGCAGAAGGATCCGTGCCAGACGCTTCTCGCTGGAGTTGAAGAGTTGATCGACCAGATCGGCCTGGGTGCGCATGCTGCGTGCAAGCAGGAACTTCAGGAACAGATCGGAAAATGCATGCTCCTGGTGCATCACGCGGATCATTTCCGATCGTTCGATCCTGAGCGCTGTGCAACTGGTAATCGCAGTTGCCGTCGCCAGTCGAAGCCCAACCCCCCCTGCAATCGACTCCTCTCCGATGAAGTCGCCGGCTGAGAGAAGCGTAATCGTAGCTTCTTTCCCTTTTTCAGAAACCACGGTGAGCTTTGCGCGACCTTTTTGAAGATACAGGACGAATTCAGCTGGATCTCCCTGTGAAAAGAAGGTGCGCTTCGGCTTCACTCGGACGATCCGCCGTCCGAGCCCTGCCTTCGCTAGAAATGTAGCGGCGTTAAAGACGGCGTGTTCTGTTGCAGTCATCTGGAGAACCTCTTCACCGGGGAGATCGGATCCATCGCAAGGACGCCTGTCTCTTCGGAATCGAACGAAGTAATCAATTGTCGGGAATGCCCTTGATCGTGACGCTCGTCCAGGTCGCAATGAACCCAAGCCACCGCGTACCGGCGATGACTTGCCTGTGTCTCCAGCTTCGCTCTCGCAGGAGGCCGCGTCTGTCTCATTTTGCACAGCGACGATGCATACCGCGTCGCCTGCCTTCATAAGTCAGGCGGCTTTAAGCGTCCTGGCCTTCGTCGCCATGCATTCCAGCAACTCTTCGGCCTCATCTTCACCTTCATCCTCACGTTCCTTCGGCTGCGGCATTTGGCAGCGACGAGACCCGCTTGTTGTGTCTGTCGGTTTCGATGCGGCCGTGACGCTTTCAGGGCTGAAATCAGGCGAGAAGGGCATGAAGATTGTGCTCGTGATTGTTCTCTTTGTCGGAGTGGTGCGTCGGAGCCCAGCAGGGGTGAGAGGGAAGAAAGACCGAGAAAACCGTTCCCGTGAACGGGGGATGCGCCCGGCTCTTGACCTGAATGGTTCCACCGTGCCTGCGCACGATTTCAGAGCTGATCCAAAGCCCGAGGCCGGTTCCGGTATTTCCCCTCGTGCTGACGAACGGCTCGAAGAGCGTGTTCCTGATGTCGGGGCGAATGCCCGATCCGTTGTCTCCGATCGTGATGCGAACCCCGGGCCGTGATCCGTTGTTGTGCTCGTGCGTGCCGGCGATGCGAATTCTAAGAATACCGTCGCGCCCGATGGCGTCCACGGCATTGGCTATCAGATTGAGGATCAACTGGCGCAGTTCGCCGGGTCGTCTGAGGACCGGTGAACATTCCCGAAAATCCCTCTCAATCGAAATTTCCGCGGCGGCCAGCCTCGCCTGATAGAGATTGAGCGCGGTGTCCACGACCTGGGAAATGTGCACGGCCACGGGTGTGGTCAACTCTTTGTGAAACCTAAGATTCTCGGTGACGATTTCGGAGACACGCGCCAATTCCCGTGTCGCAGTCTCAGCATACTTCTTTGCATCGTCCAGCGCAGAAGAGACGCCGATGAGGTAGAGCAGATTCGTGATCGAAGCAAGCGGGTTGTTGATTTCGTGCGAGAGGGTGGCGGCCAGGCGCCCGGCCACCGCAAGCTTTTCCGCTTTGCGAAGGGCCTGCTCGGCCGCGAGCTGTTCAGCCAAAAAGTCTCTGATCTGGTATTGGCGACTGCGGCTGCGCAGCGCGGACTGTACAGCGCCGATGAGAGTCCCGGGTCGAACGGGCCGCTCGAGCGTCAGCGGGTTGCCAAGAGGACGGCGAGCCAGATCTCTCTGTTGGTTCTGCCGGTCGACTGCGCCGCCATCCGTGAGGGCGATGACAGGGAGGGTAGACCAGGAAGGTTGTTCAGCAAGCTGTGTGGCCCATGCCGCGATTTCGGGCAGGGTGAGAACCTCTTCGGCCAAAATCACGGCGCCTGCACCTGCCATCACTTCCGATCGAGCCATCGCCGAGGTCGGAAATGAGGTGCACGAGATGCCATTGCTGGCAAGGAGATTGCAGATCATGGGGCCATCTCGCCCTGTGGGAGCGACCACGAGGACACGGGCCTCATTCTCGCTGGCGGTCATGGCGTTGCCTGGAAGACTGCATTGGATTTGGATCCCTGCAGACCATCCATCGTGCCTCGGTACCGGGGCGAGCCGGTTAACACGCCTTCGAATTCAGTGAGCGCTTCTCCAACGGCAATGATTCCGTTCCTCATGAGCAGCTCACGGATGGTGCGCTCGTGTTCTCCGCTGCGCTTCTTGATGACCGAAAGCGCCTGACGCACTTCGCCGGAGGCTTCGAAGTAGCGAAACAGCAAAACGGTGTCGGCAAGATAGCTCACATCCACGGGCGTATCGATGTTCGTTCCCACGAAGCCGGCCTGGGAAATGGTCATCAGTGTCGTGACCCCTTTTTGGCTCAGGAACGCCAGCAATTCGTGCAGTTGCATGGCGAGAAAATGTTCGCCAGGCATGGCATTGAGAAATCCGTTCAGGCTGTCGATGATCAGCAGGCTCAAATCCTGCTTCTCCACCAGTTGCCTGATCTCATGAGCAAACTGGCCCGGTGAAAGTTCCGCGGCATCCACCTGGCGAAGGTGCAGTGTCCCCGCGTCCGCATGTTTCTTGATGTCCATCCCCAGGCCTTTCGCCCGGATCACAAGGGTCGCCAGAGTTTCATCGAAGGTGAAGAGCGCTGCACGGCCGCCGCGCTCGACGGCCGAAACCGCGTAGCGGACGGCGATAGTTGATTTTCCGCAGCCGGCTGGTCCCAGCAGGAGCGTGCTGGTGCCGCTGTCAATGCCTCCGCCCAGCAACGTATCCAGCGCGGGTATGCCGCTCTCCAGTTGCGTAAGATGGGAGGTTATGAGGTGCTCGGCGGCTACAAGGCGCGGATACACCTCGACTCCGCCGCGCTTGATGCTGTAATCATGAAACCCCTCGCGGAAGCTTGCGCCGCGCAGCTTTTTTATCTCCAGACGGCGCCGCTTGATGCCGTATTCGCGCTCGGCGCTTTCCATCATGATCACGCCATGAGCGATGCTCTGGAGCTGCTGATCGTGCCCCTCGCCGGTGCGATCGTCCAGCAACAGCACAGTGCATTTACGGCCGGAAAAGTACTGCTTCAGGCCCAGAATCTGGCGGCGATAGCGGAGGGAGTCACGGGCCAGCAGACGCAACTCGGAGAGAGAATCGAAAACCACGCGGGCAGGCGCTAATCTCTCTACTTCAGCCATGACCGCGTTCGTGGTGTCATAGATTTCAATTTCTGAAGGATGGAAGACGGTGTATTGGGCCTCAGGCTTGAGCTGCGCCTCATCGGCAGCCAGCTCATACAACTCGATTCCATCGAGGGACCAGCCGTGCGAGTCGGCGATTTCGAGCAGTTCAGCTTTCGATTCGGAAAGAGTGACGTAGAGGCCCTTCTGACCGCAACGAACGCCCTCCATCAGGAACTGCATCGCGATCGTGGTTTTTCCCGTTCCCGGATCGCCTTCCACCAAATACAGGTGATTGCGGGCGAGGCCACCTCCCAGAATGTCGTCCAGGCCGGCAATCCCGGTGGCGAATCGCTCCAGGGGCGCGGATCTCCCGTTGCCCTGGATACCTGTTCCGTTTTCCGGTTGTGGGGTGGAAGTTCTCGATCTGAACGTCGAATCCACGGGGATGACCCCTTTCTCTGGTGCTCAGCGTGGGCCCTGACCGGTTCCACTGTCTGCAGTGTCGACTCAGGCGCGATCCCCAGGCCTTAAATCGAACGTCTCCATATCTCTGACCCGATATCATCGGACACTGCTGTGTTCGGGCTACGTGACAGGAGCTCCTCAGGATGGACCGGCTCATCCAGTGTGACTGCCCGCCCGGCATCCGTTCTGTGCAGTTTTATACACACCTGCCCGATTTCTACCGGTCCGGATGGGCAGTGAAAATCGACGGCCTGAGGCTGCGTGATGACGGCCCCAACCCGGCGCCGGTTCGAAGGCCATAGGATGGGAACCGAAGCGTCGATGGCGCGGCCGAGCTGCCTCGATCGAGTGTTAACCTGCGCTGACTTCAGCCTGCGGACGATTGCTTTTTCTCGCCCGAGCCGTCCGGAGAGGACCTTGCCTTATGGCTGGGCGCCGATCGCAGCTGAAGCTCGCGACGGCGAAGTCTCTGTTTGCGAAGTCGGTGAAATCGTGCTTTATCGCCATTCTGCGCTGACATATGTCCGAATTCCTCCATAGTGCGACGACTTGAGGTGCAATCCATGCCGCTGCAGCGAGGCTGAGGAACGGAAGGCTGCTCCGGGGATATAGATCGCCGCTAAAGTTGCCGATCTCCTGCCTCGAATGTCTGCGGCGCATGGTGTACAGAAAGCTCTTCGCATCCGCCCAGGAACGGGCTCTCCTGAATCTGCCGGGATACGATTCTGGCTTTGGCGGTATAAAGCCACAGACGCCTGGTAGCCTCGACGCTTTCAATCTCAGCAGCATTGAAATCTCTGTTGATGCTTTGCAGCGCCCGCCGTAATGCGCTTTGGATTGCCTCTGCAGCAGAGCGGGCTATTCCATCCCGCAGGTGTACGTCCGTCAGGGAAATAAAATTCCATCCGAGAGCCGCAACTTTCTTCTCGAGAAACGCTGCATCGCCGGAGTTAAGAATCACCCATCCATCACAAAAGGACTCGGCGGCCAGAGCGAGTCCTTCGGGGAGGGAAATGTGCTCACGAAGGAACATCGCGTGTGGGTTCAGTTCTCTCATAGCCCCTTTCCCGTTGCCATTGCCGACTCGGATCTGCTGTTGCGCCGGCAGCCTTCAGGATGAATTCCCGGCCACGCTATTCCGGTTGTGAAGAGCTCAGCGCAACCGACGAGGCCTTGCTCCACCAGCACCTTGCGATTAGGCCAGCATGGTTCATCCCGCCGATGCCACCCCGCCAGCCGGAAGGCGCGCTTTCCCTTGCGCGATTGGCGGCACTTTCGGTTGCGGTTTTCTGGTGTCCTCTCTAACTGCCAGTCGACGCTTCGGGTGTCTTCCCGCTTCCTGTCCGGGCGGCGTCTGAACGATAGAGCCACAGCATGTCACGCGCCACCATCTGTGCGCTGTTCAGTTTTGCTCGTTCTCTCCCGGTACTCGATTGTGATCTGCGCAGCCGGAAAGGCAAGACGAAATCTTCCGGCCAATCTTAAGCGGCATCGGGGTATGTGAGCGTTATTGCTCATCAATATGCAATCGGAGTTGATAGCGTTACGGATGAAAGCGCGCTGCGGAGTGTGATCCGGAACGAAGAACATGGCGATTGCCCTTGCACGTGGAATGAAAGAAGGCAGACTCATGCTTTGTTTTTGGGAAAAGCTAGGCGTCCTCGGCCCCATCTACGAGTTGATCGGCCGTGGATTAGACGATCATGAAATCGCCAGTAAGTTGAACCTCAGAGAGGTCACGGTGCGAGACTGTATTTCATGGTTGATGCACTTTCTCGAGTGCGACAGCCGTGCAGAGTTGGTTCAATACGCGTCGGCTGAGCAGATCGGGATGTGGGGCCTGCGTTCGACGCAGATTGCGGCGTAGCGAAAAAGACATCGGTGCGAACGTCATCAATTCGCTGCCAGAGGCTCGCCCTGGCTGAGCTTCTGGGATAGACCTGATCCCAGGTTGGGATGGGCCGACGGGAAACGAGGCGTCCGGACCGACTCGTCCGCCGTCTCCTTATTGGCTCGCCCGACTTTCTCCAAACATAGTCGTCAAGCCTTCGGGGTTACTTGTCGGCACTACTCGCTCCCGCGTCGCCTCTTTTGAATCGCATTCGCCTGACTTGCGGCCATGTCAAAACGGTGCTCGAGCGGTATCAGCTCGAAGGGATAAAGGGGTGAACAGGGCCTGCAGCTGCTATTGGTGGATTTCGAGTCCTGTCTGATTTTGGGCGCGTGCCCCCGGTCCTTAGGGCGAGTTGGTGGCGAAAGCAATGGGCGCGTCTGTAAGCCGCTGAGACCAGGTGGCTTTTTAACGAATGACCAGGTGAGCAAAATTGAACAGCACCCGATGGATGGCCGTGGAATACTCCATCTTTGGACGCCTTGCAGGATCCCACCGGACGAGGTGAACAATGCCCACCATGAAGGCCAAACTCCTTATTGTGGATGATGACGAGCCGTTTCGCTCCTCCCTGTCCGAGATTTTTACCGACTTCGGATATTGCGTGCGTTCGACTGAGGAGGGCTTTTCCGGGTTGCGAGAAATCCACCGCGAGATTCCGGATATCATCATCTCCGATCTCGAGATGCCGGGCATGTCCGGCTTCGAATTTCTGGCAGTCGTACGCCGCCGGTTCCCGGCAATCCGGGTCGTGGCTATGAGCGGCGCATTTTCCGGCGACGGTGTGCCTCCCGGTGTAGCCGCCGACGCTTTCTATGAGAAGGGAGCCTATCCGCATGTATTGTTCCGGATCGTGCAAGCGATAGCTGAATTTCTACAGCTACAGTCGCCCGATGATCCGAGTCCGATGGCACCGATCTGGATACCACGGAACGGACACGACCAGAGTGGAGAACCGTACGCCATCCTAACCTGCACGGAGTGCCTGAGGACGTTCGCGCACACACTCAACGAAAGGTCGGACTCGATCCGCGAGATGAATTGCGTTTACTGCTCGAGCCCGATCCGATATGCAGTCGTCCAGCCTCCGGATTTCACTGTGCCGCAGTGTTTTCAGCGAAAGCCCGGCGCAGGGACGCCGACCCCTCTCGGCGCGCCCGATCCCGGTTTCCGGGAAGGCTGAGACGACGCTGCCGGGACGCTGGCCGTGGACCGGTTGCAGTTATGAGAGTTCTCCGGGTGCAGACTGAACAACAAGTCGTTCGAAGTATGTTCGGACGGAAATCGCGGGCTATCCCGCGTGGAAGGTTCATTATTCATACGAAGTTGCCCTTGCAAACGAGTAATATCGCCGCCAGCAAACTGACGCAGCGGACGGCCCGCAGCCGGAACAGGAAAAGCACACGGTCGAGCCACTCCGGCTCGGCCGACCTGAACTCGATCGAACTGCAGAGAGGACATTCCTGCCGAGTCCAGAGTAATCCGGGAATTGCGGGCGGCCAGTTCAGGTGGGCGCTGTTCATATCGACTGATTTCTCTGCGCGCTACGAAATGGCTGCATCGTCCGGGCTCGAATTGGCGTCCAGCCCAGAAAGAAGCTCGCGGATGCTTCCGGTGGCGAGGGCTGCGCAGGAGTCTCCCGCTCCGTAATAGAGGTAAATTGTGTCACCGGCGGCCGTGAGTGTCTGCCCGCACGGGAAAACAAACATCTTTGACATCTCCGCCACGTTCGTAGGAAGCTTCGCGGCCGAACATCCAGGAGTCCCCGCGCTGCGAAAGATCAGCTAGTCCTTTGCCGTGAAGCATCTCCGAGAGAGTCATGGATTCCTGCTTTCAACGTTGGTGGCAGGGTCACCCGGATGTGGCGCGCCAAAGCAGCAAAGCCCGGAAGTCCTGGCCACCCTAGCATGGACTACGGATGAACACGGGCTTATTCCCGCGCGGGTTCCCGAATGGTCATCTCGTCGACCAGGCCGAGCGAAGCGTTCTGCTGTATGTGCCGAGCGTGCAGCGTTGCTTTGGCAACTCGGAGACCCGGGTAGGTTGTGACATCCACAGAACTCAGCTCCGACGCATTGAACCTGGCCAGTATCTGCGTCAACGCGCGCGTGATTGCCCGTGTGGCGGCTGCTTCGCCTGTCCTGCCCCACCCGTGACGGGAGCACACGGACTCGATCCACATGAAATGCCACCCCGCCTCGCGCACCACGAGGTCCAGCTGTGAGGGTGTCGCATTATCCACGGACACCCACTCTTTGCCGAACGCCTTTTGTTTCAGATGAAGCCCACCTGGCAGAAGACAGCCCACGCGCAGAAAGATCGCCGGCGGCCTTACCACGAGCCTTTGCCGGATTTCCCAGAACTGGTCGGAACTCCGACAGAGCCCCCAACCTGGGCGTTCGGTACGGCTTCAGGAGAAATCGCCTGGCTGGGACTGATGCTGATGTCGGCGTCAACCTTTGTGCCGGGGTCGGTGCCTTCCGAGGGTGGTGCAGTGTCGGAACGTTTCAGCCCGAATGGATAGACCGAAATCCCTGACTTCGTAGAGAGATGGTTCTTTACGTCGGATTTGTTCATGAGGCTCATAGAAACTCCAGTCGACCCGTTGCGTACATGAATGGCGCTCGTCTGGAGCAAAGCGTGGAGGGCTGAAGGCGAGGAAGGAAAATCTATATGACTTTCCGAGCATACGCCGAATCGTCTCCGGCGGGTGAGCAAAACAGAACAGTCAGAGCGTTCCCTGGGGCGCTCCTCGCCGCGAACGGGATGCATGCGTTAAACCCAGACGCTCTCGTTCATTTTCTGCGCCAGCGCTTCTGACACGTGACCACGACAGAAAGACTACCTAATTTCCCGGAGTGATCTGTTTGGCTCAGTTGTTGAGCCGGAGTTCTGCAACACTGACGATGGAGCAGAGTCTCTCCCCATCTCCTCACTCGTGGTTCTGAGCTAAGTCAGTCCATCTGAAATGTGTTCCTCTTAGCCCCTCCGCACCGAATAAGGAAACCCCATGAAAATCACTCCTCTACTGCTGGCTGGCGCCCTGACGCTGGCCAGTGGAAACCTCTGGGCCGACTCCGGACACCAGGATTCAATCGAACGCCTGCAAACGTCTACCGATGTACTGCAGTCCATCATGAGCGCTCCGGACAAAGGCATCCCTGCGGAAGTCATGGCGGGGGCAAAGTGCATCGTAGTGATTCCAGCCCTGGTCAAAGGCGGCTTTGTATTCGGTGGCGAACACGGCCGTGGAATCGCCTCCTGCCGTACGCGCGAGGGATGGAGCGCACCTGCCTTTATTTCGGTTGGCGGAGGAAGCTGGGGCCTTCAGATTGGAGTGGAAGGCGTCGACCTGGTAATGGTGGTCATGAATAAGCAGGGACTGCAGGATCTGCTGTCCAGCAAATTCAAGATCAGTGGATCTGCATCGGCTGCCGCAGGTCCCGTAGGCCGCCACGCTTCCGCCGGCACCGACTGGAAGATGAACACGGAATTCCTCACGTACTCGCGTTCGCACGGCGTCTTCGCCGGGATTACGCTCAATGGAGCCGTCTTTCAGCAGGATGAGGATTCCACCCGCGCCATCTATGGGCACAATCGCTCGTTCCGGTCCATCCTGTCGGGCAAAGTTGCCGCCCCGAAGTCGACCCGGGCTTTTATGCGGGCAATAACTGAAACTGGCCGCGTTGGGACGATTGCCGAAGCTAACCCGGGCCGGCAGTAATTCAGGGGTCCCCGGGGCATCGGGATCCCTGCGCGATCCCGATTGGCTTCCGGCGGAAAGGGAGAATCATCGCAGTCTGCGGCTACACCGATAACGTTGGCAGCGAAGCGATGAATCGGACGTTGTCCGAGAGCCGTGCCGGGGCAGTCCGCGATTACCTGGTGCAGCAGGGCGTAAAGTTGACGCGGTCACAGCGACCGGCTACTGGAATACCTTGCCCCGTAGCTTCCAATGACGACGCGGCCGGACGCCAGCAGAACCGGCGAGTGGAGCTTGTGGTTCCGGCGACGCCATCGGCCAGGCAGCAAGCGTCACAACCAGCAGCCTGCGCTAAGCGGGCCCACCTAAAACATCAGACTGGAGAGTGAATCGATGAGAGCCACCCGCATTTCGACAGGAATCATTGTGATCCTGCTGCTCGGATTCGCCGTCCCTGCATTTGCAGGGCAGGACAAACCGGCCGACAATCGGAACCGTCCCAAACAGGACGCCGACCATCAAGAGGCGAAACCCAGCGCTGATCGGACAGGGCGGAAACCGGTACCCGCGGAGCAACATCAGCAAAAGTCGGACCGGCGGCCTACGGCTGAGCAGCAGCCCCGGCAGCAGCAGGATCACCGCGCAACGGCTGAACCAAAGACATATCAACGGCACGACCAGAACCCGACCGCAGAGCGGCGGACCAATCCGCGGCCAGATCAGCGCGCCGTGGGAGAACGACGCACACATCAGACCCAGCGGGTTCGCCAGAGCGCATGGCAGCAGCACCGTGCGGGAAACTGGCAGGCAGACCATCGTACATGGCAGCAGCGCGGCGGTTACCACGGCTACCGCATCCCTGACGCGCGGTTCCGCGGCTATTTCGGGCCAGATCATGAATTTCGGATTCAGGGCCTGCCGTTCCTGGTGGTCGGCGGGTATCCCCGCTTCCAATACCGTGGCTACTGGATGAGCGTGGTTGACCCGTGGCCGGAGAGCTGGGGCAACAACTGGTACGACAACGATGACGTGTATGTCGTGTATGCGGATAACGGATATTACCTCTATAACCGGAGCTACCCCGGCGTCGGCTTAGCCATCAGCATCTCGCAGTAGTGACGTATCGGGCGGCGGTAGGCCGCCCTGCGCTCCTTCGACAATGGCTTGCGGCGCCATCTGCTGACGTTACGGAGTTGTCGCCCTCACATCCGTCGCTTGCGGAGGGACCGGGCCATGGTTAGGCCAATTGGTGCGTCACAATTTCGATCATTTTGACCAGAGTCCTTTCGGAAAGACCAAGCGGATCAGCAAGGAAAGATTGCCGCTGTCGCTCGGACGGCGGGAGCTCACCCAACCGCGATTCCCGCCCCTGATCCCTTTCCGCAGGACCACTCAGACTGCCTGCTATCGGGTGACCTATCAGCCGAGCCTTACGGTCTTTGTCCAGAGCCGTAAGAGTATCGATTTTGGTGGAGAAGAGTACCTCCGCGACGGCGGATCGATCTCTTCTCCTGTCGTCGATCGATGTTCCTGTACAAAGCCAGATCGTCGAAGCTTCCGAAGAGCTGCCTCTGCTTTCAGTGCTCCTCCGGCTGGATATGCCCTACGGTCCGTGAAGCCGTTAGCCTTGATCGGAAATGCTTCGGGGCGAGTCGGCGCAGCCAAACCCCTTTGCCGCAGTTGCTGCCCCGAGGCATTTTCGATAAGGAGACTAGTACTACTGTGTTATAAGAAGCCGCGCAGACAGCAGGGACATCTGGGCAGGGAGCGGGCCAGGTGCGCGGCAAGGTGCTGGCGGAGGGTGGCGATGGAACAGGGATTGTGCCGTTCAGTGCGCGTCGGCAGCGCCGCGGGGCGTGTAGCCGAATTCGGGACGTGGTAGCGGCAGATGAAGGCTGGCTGCCCGCAGCGACTCGCCTGGCGGAGGGCGCTTCATGGAGCCAGGTTAGCCACATCGCTGCCTGCGGGCCAGGAAAATCCACCCAGGCGAATCTACTCTTATAACACAGTAGTACTAGAAGGAAGGCGGTGGCAGTGGTGGGCGCTGCTATGGAGCTAATCGCGCGAAATGGCCTGCATGGATCGAGCAGAGAAGCTGGATGAGCGGGGTTGGGTGAGGCGGGAGGGCCGATCCATCTCGCAGGAACGAGCGATATCGTGAACCGCAAGCGAGCAGGAATGAGTTGCGAGTTCGCAACTTCGCAGTGAAGACACAGGTGTGCGAAGACGTGCGGTCACATTTTCGTGAGCCGTTGAATAGGGTTGGAATCAGGAAGTGTCTGGAAGCTTGCATCGAAATGCCAGTTGTTGCGCGGTGAGGTTGGGACCGATGTTCATGTTGGCTCCGCAGCGTGGGCAACGCCAGATGGCTAACGGAAAGTTGGTGAGTTGCGCGGTCGTCGGAGGCTGACAGGCAAGCTGCTGCCGAGCCAGCGCGATGAGAGCAGCTCGGCGCGCGTTGGCGAGATAACCGAAGTGGCGAATGCGGACGAAGCCCCTGGGCAGCACATGCTGGCAGAAGCGGCGCAGGAACTCGCTTGCGTTGAGCGTCATGATGCGCTGCTTGTTGCCATGTGCGTAGTCTTTCCATCGGAAGCGTACGCGGTGGCCGTCGAAGCTGAGCAGGCGCTGGTTGCTGATGGCGACGCGGTGGGTATAGCGGCCGAGATAGCGAAGCACGCGAACGGGATCTCCGAATGCAGGCTTGGCATAGACCACCCAGTCATCCTTGAGCAGAGCACGCACGAGTGTTGAAGGACAGTCGATGCGGCGCTTACGGAGCGCCTGTTGGAGAAGCGCGAGATACTAGCCGCGGAAGACACGGCTCAGCACCTTGACGGGCAGGAAGAACGCATACCTGGGATGAACCCAGCGCGAGTATCCTGGGTCGAAACCGCCGGCAGGAATGACGCAGTGGAGGTGAGGATGCAAGCGCAGGTTCTGTCCCCAGGTGTGCAGGATGCTGAGGAAGCCGATCCTGGCGCCGAGATGCCTGGGGTCGGCTGCGACTTCAAGCATGGTCTGAGCGGAGGCGCGGAAGAGCAGATCATAGAGCAGCCGAGGATGTCGCTGACAGAGCGGGTTTAACGCGTGAGGCAGAGTGAAGACGGCGTGGAAGTAGGGCACGGGAAGCAGGTCCTGCTCGCGTCGTGCGAGCCAGCGCTGACGCGCCTGAGCCTGACACTTCGGGCAGTGCCGGTTGCGGCACGAGTTATATGAGATCGCCTTCAGATCGCACCGCGAGCAGGAATCCAGATGGCCTCCGAGCGCAGCCGTTCGTGATTTTGGCATTCTGGTCTGGCCCAGCAGTGGCAGTTAACTTTGGCCCACCTGGGAGGGTGTTGGCTACGCTTCGTGGATGGGGCAACGGAAGCGTAGCT
>JBKICP010000288.1:0-6226 GCA_046567085.1 Acidobacteriota bacterium | reverse complement strand
GGCTCCTCTGGGGAAGAAGACACCATCTTACGGGAGCCTGGTGGCCCTTGGCCCGTAGCCGGTGGCCGGTCGCCTGTGGCCTGTAGCTGCCGAAATTGGCAGATGTGGGAAAGCCTTTAGAGTCATCAAGTCGGCTGCCGCTGCGCGGTGATGACTCCGATTTCATCGGTTTACCTCTTGCTGTCGAATATGAACCTGAGGACCCGGATGCTGCATGATCGACCGGCTTGAAGCGGCAGGTCAAAATCCATTCGTTCACCCGTGACTCTGCAACCCCGCAATGCGGTCACATGCCCGTAGAGCTGGCGACGCGCTCTCTTGATTCCAGACCGGCAGGACTTTGGCACCAGGGCGAGTCGGCGATGTTACGTCAAGGTGGATCGTGGAATACTGGCCCGTTTGCGGATGCCCATCCGGTTGAGCGTGCATAAATCTCCGTGGATGAGTGATTTACCCTTTTAGCGACAGTTGACACTCGGGTCGCTAAGCAGTTTCCATCCCCTTGTGCAAAAGGTAGAGATTCGCGCCCTCGAGAGTAGCTATGCGGCGAAGAAACCGGCGAGGCTGTTGGCTACAGCTTGTGGCTGGTTGAGCGGAAGGAAGTGTCCGCTGTCGAGCGTGAGCAGGCTGGCATTGGGCAGTAGTGCTGACGCGCGATGCGCGAAGCTTTCGGGGACGGCGGGATCGCGGCGTCCATGGATGACCAGAGCGGGCATCGTAAGGCGCGGCAGGAAGGCGGGGACATCGGCGAGGAGGTCGGCGGGCTTACCCCAGCGCAGCAGGCGCATGAACTGCCACGAGCCGGTGAGCCCTGCGAAGGGTGCATAGAACGATTCGAGTGCTTCGGCAGAATCCAGATTATCGACGGCATCATCGGGCGCGAGAGCACGCTGCATGGCGATTTTCCAGAAGGCGAATTGCACGAATGGGGCACAGAGTTCACCGAGAAGCGGTTGGCGAAGCGCACGCAGCAGGTGGTAAGGCCGAAGGTCAGGAAAGATCGAAGGTGAGAGAAGGGCGAGGCGCTCCACATGCTCGGCGTATTGGCATGCGTAGTGAACGGCGACGGCGGATCCGGCATCGTGCCCGACGACGTGCCATTTCGCGATACCGTGCTCACAGCGGACTGCATCGAGCTGATCGGCGAGAGCACGCAGGTAGCCGGGGCCATAGGGTGCCCTGGGAGTTTGCCCCATGCCCGGAAGATCCACGGCATAGCAGGAAAAGCTTGAGCACAGGCGGCGCATCACACCGCTCCATAGACGGCTGCTGGTAGGCATGCCGTGAATGAAGAGGACGGGATCACCAGACCCGCAGCGGACGACGTGCATGGCGCTCATGAGGCATTTCCCGTGGAGCAGGTAACAGCGGGGCGCGGGAAACAACGACAAAGCCAGTCCGCGACATTGGCGATGCTGCGGAGGGTGGCAAGGGCGGCGCAGAACAGCATGGTGGCAACAAGTCCGCGCGGCTGTGTTCGCGTATAGAAGAGGTTGAAAAGCCAGGCAGGCACGGTATAGACGCGTCCCGCGGAAAAAGTGCCGATGCGCTCGCGGATCGGCCAGTCGTAGACGACGCGCTCAATCCAGCAATTGAAGAAGCGTGCCATCCCGACGGCGCGGTGGGTGTAGAGCCTGCAGGCAAGCCGCGACAAACGCATCCGGCGGCCGGCAGAAATGACGATGCGCGCGGCCTCCTGTGCGTGTCGCAGTGCGGCTGTGACTCCATTGGAGGTCAAGGGATCGATCATGGAGGCGGACTCGCCGATAGCGATCCAGTTCTCTCCCGTGATGCGCTCATGCACCCGACAGCGCCAGGTGGCGGCATGCGGCGCGGGCCGCTGGGCATTGGGCAGCATGGCGGCGAGACGAGGTATTCGCGCGAGGGCCTCGGCGTAAATGTGCTCGATGGTTTCACCCTGCTGACGACGGACCTTGATGGCGTCAGCAGGAGCAACGTAGCCGACGCCAATGGTGTTTGGATTGATGGGAATTTCCCAGATCCACTCCATATAACTTCGCCCACCGTTCCCGGCGTGGATCGTGGTTCCTTCCGGGGGATTATTCGCAGTGAAGTAGTTCCAGAATGCTACCTTTTGTGGTCCGTATTTGCGTGTGGAAGCCCGAATGCGGCGTGGCATCAGGCTGGCGGAGACGCCCGAGGCATCGAGATAGAATCGCGCTCGAATCGTTTGGCCAGAGGCGGTGGTGACGGAGATGATGCGGCCGCCAAGGCTTTCGATGGCGGCGACGCGATCTTCGAGGATGGGAATATCAAGATTGTTGGCGACGGTGCGCAGGCGATCGCGGAGCGCGGCGCGGTCGACGTGGAGGGTCCTGACCTCGACGTTCCATGGCTTTTGCGCGAGCCAGCGGCCTGGGATGTACTCGCAGGTATCGCCATCTTTGGCGGTAACGATGACGTGCTTCTTATACGTTGCGATGCCCTCATCGATCAGACGGTGCATGGGAAAACCAAGCTCAGCGAGGAGCGGCGGCGCGGACCAGTCGAGCGATTCGCCCACAAGAACACCAGTGTCGGGCCTGGGTTCGATGCACAAGACACGGAGTCCGGCGCGGGCGAGATGAATCGACGCCGCGGTGCCAGCCAGTCCTCCGCCTAAAATCGCCACGTCGATTGCGCTCACGCCTGGGGCCCGCAGGAATTCAGATTTCTGCCGCACCGCATGGTCACTGAGCTGGGGCGGACAGTACAAGGACCAAAAGAGCGAAGATCGCCTCCAACTTAGGGTGGAGGCCGGCGTCCTTCTTTCTGTAGTACCGATCGATCCGGCTGCCCTGATAGCTTCCTTCTCGTCAGTTACAACCGCTTTCTACAATCGGTCCGCACTCGCGAGACGGAATCTCGAACTCCAGATCAAAGGAAAACTCCATGCCTCACATCGCTCTTCCCGAAGGGCTGCCAGGGATTCGCGGCGCCATGGCGTTCCGTCCCGAAACCGCAAGGCCGCTGAACGAACTGGCTGAGGTATTACTATTTGGGCGGCACACTCTGACACAGGGCGAACGCGAACTCATTGCGACCTACGTCTCTTATTTAAACGACTGCCACTTTTGCCAGAGCGTCCATGGCGCGATTGCGGCGGCGCATCTGGGCGGCGATGAAGGCCTTGTGGAGCGGGTGAAGGCCGACTTCCAGCACGCTGCTGTCTCCGACAAGCTGAAGGCGCTGTTGGTGATCGCCGGCAAGGTGCAGCACGGCGGCAAGAACGTCACGGCGGCTGATGTGGAGGAGGCGCGCAGCCTGGGCGCTACCGTTGTCGAGATTCACGATACGGTTCTGATCGCTGCTGCCTTCTGTATGTACAACCGCTATGTCGATGGGCTGGGCACGATCCAGCCACACGACGAAGCCCTATATCGCAAACGCGGCAAGATAACTGCACGCCCTGGATATATCGAAGGCAACAAAGACTATTTGCCGGCGGAAGCAACGGCTCGCTGAGGAGAACTAAATGCCGCACATTGCACTGCCGGAAGGACTGCCGGGAATCAGCGCGGGATTTGCTTTTCGTCCCGAGACGGCGAAGCCGATGCGCGATCTTGCGCACATCCTGCTGCACGGACCGAACAGCCTGGCGGCAGGTGAGCGAGAAATGATCGCGACCTATGTGTCGTCACAAAACGACTGCCATTTTTGTCAGGCGAGCCACGGCGCAGCCGCGGCCTGTCATGTTGGCAGCGCAGAGATCGTCCAGCAGGTGAAGACCGATTTCCAGTCTGCCGCGATCACGCCGAAGCTCAAGGCGCTGCTCGCGATCGCGGGCAAGGTTCGGCAGGACGGCAAGCGCGTCTCCGCCGACGATATCGCCCAGGCAAGGGCGCACGGGGCCCCGACATCAAGATCCACGACACGGTTCTGATTCCCGCGGCCTTCTGCATGTACAACCGCTACGTTGATGGCCTTGGCACCTGGCAGCCACGCGACGACTCGATGTATGTGGAGATGGGAAAACACCTCGCCGAGCACGGTTATCGCAAATCTCCACGCTGATCAGGAAACAAATCGAAATACCGCGTACGAGTTGAGCTTCGCTGCGAGGTCTTTCTTTGCCATCGATCCTTAGGTTGAGGTCGATTCCCATCCTGAGGCCGAAGACAGCTATATCGGGGCGAAGTTACTGTTGGCTCCGAGCAGAACGCCGGTGCCCCAAAGACTCGCAAACGCCGTGATATCTGCTGCTGTTCCCCAGTAGACGTTCCTAACTTACGGATCCCTGACCCGAGCGTTTCCGTCGATGGCGCTGCGGTGACGACGGTCCATGCGCAGGGGTGTCGCGCGAAAAGCGCGTCCTTCCGCTTTCAAGACTTCTGGAGGCCTCGAAGCAAGATGAAAACCTATTACTTTGTGCTGGCATCCATGGCGCTTTCATGCCTCAGTTTGTCGGCTCAGCAGATCACGGGAAATATTCGTGGAACCGTCACCGACCCAGGCGGCGCGGTCGTGGTTGGTGCAGCGGTGACAGCGTGGCAGACGGAGACAGGCCTCTCGCGAGAGACTGTCACCGATCGCAGCGGCACCTACGTTCTTTTGGAACTGCCGATCGGACACTACCACCTCCAGGTGGATGCGAAAGGCTTTCAGGAATATCTCCAGAATGGCATCACGCTCAATGTGAACGAAACTGCCGCAGTCTCGCCGCGTCTGGCGCTGGGATCGGAAAAGCAGCAGGTTCTGGTGCGCGCCGATGCGGAAATGATCGAGCCAACCGTCACCAGCATGGGCAAGGTCGTACAACAGCGGGAGTTGGAAGACCTGCCGCTGAACGGACGCATCTTCTCGCAACTCGGCTTGTTGCAGCCTGGGGTTGTTCCTTTGACGCCTGGGATTGCTGAGGCCGGAGGATCGCTGCGCAACGGGCAGGCTTATGCGGTGAATGGGCAGCGGCCCGAATCCAACAACTTTCTCATCGATGGTGCGAATAACTTCAACGGGGTGGACGGCGGATTCGTCCTCAAGCCGCCGGTCGATGCCATCAGCGAGTTCCGCATCATCACGCACAGCGCCAATGCCGAGTTCGGCGACGCGCTGGGATCGACAACGAACATCATCACGCGATCGGGTACTAACCACGTCCATGGGGCACTGTGGGAGTTTCTGCGAAACGACGCGCTCGATGCCAACAACTATTTCGCGCTCACCCAGGAACCTCTGAAACAAAATCAGTTTGGCGGCACCGTCGGAGGTCCTGTCCGAAAGGACAAGACTTTCTTCTTCGGGTTCTATGAAGGCTTCCGCAATCGCCAGGGGGAGACGGCTCTGACGACAGTGCCGTCGGTGAAGGAGCGTGGCGGGGACTTTTCGGAACTTTGTCCCGAGGGTTTCACGGCTGGCTTCTGCAACAATCCGAAGCACCAGCTTTTCAACGTCTTCGCTAACGCGCCTTACCCCAATAATGATGTGCCCCCGGGACAGGTCAACTCTGTTTCGAAAAATCTGCTCGGCTTCTTTCCACTACCAAACGCCGGAACGAACCTGTTCTCTACGACCCAGGAGTTGAGCAATGACTCCGATCAGTTTGGCATCAAGGTCGACCATTATCTCGACCCCCGCGACACTCTAACCTTCCGCTACATGTTCAACCAGCTCTCCCAGTTCGATCCCCTGTCACCGGGGGGCGCCAGTGTGCCGGGGTTCCCGGTCGGTGAAGACCAGCGTGCGCAGAACTTTGTTGCACAGGAAACGCATACCTTCTCGCCGGCTCTCGTCGCGGTAGTACGGTTGTCCTTTCTGCGCAACAAGTTCCTCTTTGGCGAACACGAGGACCATCAGAATCCGGCAAGCCTTGGCTTCCAATACACGCCCAGCCTCGATATCGCCACCGGCCCCCCGTTCATCCAGGTAAATGGCTATTCCACGGTCGGTGATCCAATCACCGGACCCCGCAACACTTACGAAGACGTCTTCGACTACTCGGGATCGGTGAGCTGGGTGCGCGGAAAGCACGATCTCAAATTCGGCGGCGGATACCAGCATCAGGGGATCAATGTATTGCAGGGTATTGCGACTAACGGATTCTTCGTGTTCGCGCCATTCCCGGTGACGGATGCTTTCGCCAGCTTCCTCACCGGGCAGCCCGTGGTCTTCCTGCAGGGTATCGGCAATTTCTCGCGCGGAATTCGCGGCAACAATGCGAACGGGTACGTGCAGGATACTTATAAAGTCTCGTCGCGCTTCACGATCAATGCCGGACTGCGTTATGAAT
>JBKICP010000287.1:0-4645 GCA_046567085.1 Acidobacteriota bacterium | reverse complement strand
AACGCAATGAAGCGAAGAGCGTTCTTGAATCTCTGCTCCGGGCCGTGCCGGAACAGAGTATGCGTCTGCAGTTTCGCTATGAAGTGGTCGAGAGCCTCAACGGCCTGCTTGATCAGTACCGGAAGGACTCGCGCTGCGAGAACAAGGAGGTTCAGGCGCTCGACGAGCAGCGTCTTGCAGTCTGGTCGGAAAAGGAAAAGCAGGGCACATACCTCACGCGGATTGCGGCGGTGTACCTGATCTGGGATCCAGCGAAGCACAAGCGCACGTTACTGGCTGGTGGAGCGCCGATGAGCAAGGAAGATCGCCGGCGGGCGCATGGCGGCTTCATACTCTCCGTTACCAAATCGGTGGAGAAGTCGCGGAAGGAGCACCAGGGCACTGTCGCCGAGTTCGAGTCGCTGATCGCCGGCATCGAGTCTGCAATGAAAGCCGGAGGCCTCGGGCCCGAGCGGATGTCGGATTGCGAGCTCTTTCTCGAAATCAAGCGGGCGATGCGTCCGATGGATCCTGACCGGAAGCCGCTTCGGGCGCATCCGGCTGAGACACGCTACATCTCCCCTCGTGAGCGCGCCACAACCGTCAGCATTCTGGGCCAGACCGAGAGCTACATCAACATCGACGGCCTTCTGTGGAGCTTTATCAGCCTGAATACGCCTCCCGATGGAACGTATCCGGGCATCCTGCGGCAGCTGATGACGATCGGTTTTCCCGTCGTCATCTCGACCCACGTATCGATTCCCGACCAGAGAGCTGTTCTCGACAAGTACAAGAAGAAGCTGCGCAAGATGCAGGCGGCGCAGAAGGATTCGAAGGGCAATCTTCGCGTCGATGTCACAGCCCAGGTGGCGACGCACGAACTGATTCAAATCCAGCAGGAGCTTATCGCGAATTCGGTCAAGACGGCGCGTGTAGGGATGATCATCGGAATCCGCACTTCGGCCCCGGCGTGGTCATCGGAGCAATACGAGAAAGCTGAGCGGGAGCTGGCGAACCGGCGTCAGCAGGTTCTCCATGTTGTCGCGCACATGAACGGCGCCCGTGGGCTTCCAGAAACGCTTGCCACCCGCCGCATCTATCTTTCAACGCTGCCGGGGTTGACCGAGGATGACCGGCGCGACCTCGATTTGCTCACTCCTCACGGCGCCGACCTGCTCCCTCTGGAGCTTCCCTGGCCGGGAACGACTCGCTCGCCGCTGATGCTCTTCGAAACCCCCTACCGGCAACTATTGCCCTTTTCCCCCTTCGATCCGGCGCTCGAAAACGCCAATGCGATCATCGCGGCGACCTCGGGAACGGGCAAGAGCGTGCTGATCGGGAAGATGCTGCTGACCTGCGCGAGGCAGGACGTGCAGGTGTCGATTATCGAGCGGGGCGACAGCTACTACCATGCCGTTGCCTTCATGGGCGGCGAGATGATCACCATGTCTCTCGACAGCCGGCAGACCATCAATCCTTTCGATCTCGAACCGGGGCAGGCGGAACCTTCGAACGACCACCTGTCCTTCCTCAAGAACCTGACGCGCTTCATGATCGGCGACAGCGGCGAAGGGGACACGGACCTGCTCGACAACCTGATCATGAATGCCATTCGCAAGACCTACGCGCGGGCGCAGATGCGGATCGATAACCCGATTCCGCTTTATAGCGACCTCTACGACGAGCTTCAGAATTACTACGACGAGGACAAGAATCCCCGCGTGAACGAAATGGCGCGGATTGCGGCGGCCAAGCTACGCGCCTGGGTCAACAACGGGATGTATGCGCGCCTCTTCGACACACACACAACCATCGACATGTCGACGCCGTGGCTTTATTTCAACGTGGAGCAGCTCAAAGACGACCCGAAGCTCGAAGTGGCGATGAGCCTGCTGATCGCCTACACGACGACGCGGCGGGCCCAGGGCAAGACGAACAAACGGTGCATCACCGTGCTCGATGAATGTTGGGCGCTCCTCCAGTCCCCGAGTCTCGCGCCGGTTGCCGTGCAGCTGTTTCGCACGGCCAGAAAGCGCAACGCCTGCGTGTGGGGAATCTCGCAGGCGGTTGAGGATTTCACGGGGACGCCGGACAAGCCCAATGAATTCGGGGGGGCGATTTTGGCAACCACGGCAATCAAGCTCATTGGCCGGCAAAAGGGCAATTTCGACGTACTGCGCCACTTCGTTCACCTGAACGAGACCACGCTCAATCGTGTGAAGACGCTGGGCATGACGGAGAAGGGCAGGAAGAGCGAGTTCCTGATTGTCATAGGGGAAAAGGCAGAGACCACGCACAGCCTCTACATCGTTCCCACGCCCATCGAGTACTGGCTGCTGACGACGTATCCGCGGGAACGCTGGTACCGCCAGTGGTGGCTATCGACGCACAGCGGAATGAGCTGGCTCGAAGCCTTTGAAGAACTGGCGAGTACGTTTCCGAACGGCCTGTCGGAGGTGCAGGAGCTACCCGAAGAGCGTTCAGGAGAAGTAAACCGACTGGGAGCCGCAGGTGTCAGAGTGCCCACAACGTCGGAAACCCGTCAGCGTAAGACCGAGACGACGCAAGTCGAAGTCACGTTGGAGGAGGAACTGGTATGAAGAAGTCCCATTCCGAGCGCATTGCCTTCACCTGCAGTGCCGTGCTGCTGCTGGCGATCCTCGTCCCGACTGGCGCCTATGCGCAGTTCGGAGGACTCTTCTCCGCGATCCTGGGAACAATCACCGGCCCCATCGGCGGGGCGTTGACCGACATTAACCGGGTCCGCAGCGAGCTTCTTCAGACGGAGCAGCAGGCTCTCTGGCCGGTGGCGCTGATCGCGGAGACACGGAACTACATCGCGACCATTAGGGCCAGTTACCGCGGGTGGATGAACAGCGTTTTCGCCATCCGGGTCAATAGCGCCATTCTCCCGGCATCGAGAAGTTTTGAATCCGAGTTCCTGAGCGCACAGAGCGGGCAGATTCCCGATATCAATCAGAGCTACGCAACAGAGTATGGGGCCCAGCCTGTAGCCGGGGCATCGCCGCAGCTCAATCTTCAGATGATGGATATCGAAGATGCGACGGCGAAGGATGCTACCGAGCAGTCGATGGCCGCCGACCAGGCCACGCAGACGATGCTCCAAACGGCGCAGAAAATCGAGGATCAGGCGGAAACGACGGCTCCGGGAACAGCGGATATGGTCGCGGCCGAAGCTCGAACCGCTGAACTTGCCAGTATCGCCATGCAGCAGAAGTTGCTCGCCTATCAGCTGCGCGAGGCAGCCATCGAGCTTGCCCACCGGGATGCGGTTCTGAAGGAATCGACGACCAATATGCAGAACCTGAATCAACAGCTGTTGAACCACATTGGAGGTGGACATTGAAACCCGTGTGTCGTCATCCGCTGACCCAGAGGATGGCATTTGCGGCGGCGGGGCTCGCCATTCTCTCCGTGGTTGCAGTCGAGCCGGCGCACTCGCAGTTTGGCATCGACATCGCTGCCATTCTTGCGGGGCTGAAAGAGGTGAACAGCACGCTCACGAGTGCAGTGGCATCTCCGCTCAGGCTCATCGACAAGGTCGAGCAGGAGGAGCAGCAGTTTCGGCAACAGGTTCTCTATCCGATTTCGGCCATCGACAGCGCTCGGCAGATGGCGACAAACTTTTCTAGCTCCTTCCTGAGTTTCCGGCAACTCGCATCCGTGAATATCGCAAGCGCCCAGCTTCCCTATCCGCAGCAACTCGAACGGCAGATGCTGTCGGCCGACCCCAATGACATAGGGACGATCGGGAGCGCTTACCAGAACGTGTTTTCTCCTCTGCCGCCCCAAACCGCTGTCCCACAGAACATTGCGTACCAGATCGATATGGGCGACGCGCAGGCACAGGATGCGCTCAAGAAGGCGATTGAACTCGATGCCTTTGCGGCGCGAGAGATGGAGGTCGCTCAAAAGCTGAATCAGCAGATTGCCGCGTCCGCACCGGGAACTGCGCCCATGCTCGACGCAGAGGCAAGCGCATGGGTCTTACAGGCCAATGCTTACACCCAGATGGGGATGGCGGAGCTGCTGCGGGTCAACAGTGCGAACCTTTCCAATCGCGGCGGGGCGCTCAAAGACTCGACCACGCAGATGCAAAACCTGAATCAGAGAATGCTCGAAATACTCAGTCAGCACTGACGGGAGGGGAGAGCGAATGCCGACAGGAATCTTCGAATTTCAGACCATGCTGACTTCAGCAGTTAATGGCATCTCGGGAAGCATTCTCGGGACTGAACAGAGCGTCTCCTATGTGCTGATGACAATCTGCCTCGTCCTTGGAGTCTATGAGGCCTATACCAAGGGCGGCGATCTGCGCTCGCTCGCCGGGACGCTCCTGAAGTATGCGGTTGCCGCCTTCCTGATCGGCAACTGGACCACGTTCTTTTCCGACGCGTACAGCGGATTCAATCAGCTTGCCAGCACCATCGACAGTGCATACGGGGCCGTCGACCTAGCAAAAAATTGGCAATTACAGCTAGAAGCCTTGTTCACACACAACGGATACGACGCAATGTTCAAGGCGATTCCCTGGACTCCATCTGCCCTGATCACGCTTCTTGAGATCGTTCTCGCCTACATTATCTATCCCATTGCCGTTCAGATCTTCGCTCTGATCTATACCTTTTGGGGAACCTGTCTTTTT
>JBKICP010000286.1:0-16320 GCA_046567085.1 Acidobacteriota bacterium | reverse complement strand
CAGCAGCAGCCCATCCCCGCGACCGGCTCACAGGCCGTCGTTCACATCCAGTGAGCGGCTGTCAGGAAGATTGCGATGCAGTGGATTCCATTCAGATCGGGAAAGGACGCGCACGAACGGGAAGCAGGACTGACGCTGATCGAACTGATCGTCACCGCGGCCATCCTCGGCATTCTGGCCTCGGCGGCGGTCCCTATCGCGCGCTTCCAGGTGAAGCGCGAAAAGGAACGCATGCTGCGCTACGACCTTTGGCAGATGCGTGCGGCCATTGATGCCTACAAGGACGCAGCCGACAAGCACGCCTTTCAAACCAAGGTGGACAGTCAGAATTATCCGCCCGATCTCCAGACGCTGGTCGATGGCGTCGACGTCCAGGGGAAAAAGGTACGCTTCCTGCGACGGATTCCCGTCGATCCCATGACCGGCAATGACGACTGGGGGCTGCGCTCCATGCAGGACGACCCGGACAGCGACTCGTGGGGCGGACAAAACGTTTTTGACGTGTACTCGAAGTCGGATGGCACTGCGCTCGACGGAACGAAATATTCGGACTGGTAACCCTTGCAGCTGAAAAATTCAATTCGCAGATCGGAAGACGGCTTCACCCTCGTGGAGCTGATGGTGGTCATGCTGATCATCGGCATTCTCACCGCGGTTGCCATTCCCAGCTTCGTCGCAGCCATCAAGAGCGCTAAAGAAGCCGCGCTGAAGGAAGATCTGCACGTCATGCGCGATGCCATCGACTCCTACACGATGGATAAGAACAAAGCGCCGCAGTCGCTCGACGACCTGGTGCAGAGTGGCTATCTGAAGGAGATTCCCGAGGACCCCTTCACCCATAGCCGCGACACGTGGGTGACGGCGAGCGACGATACCTACCAGGATCTGGACCAGACCGAGGCGGGTATCAACGATGTCCACAGCGGCTCGCAGGAGACCGGTTCGGACGGGCAGCCCTACTCCAGTTGGTGAAGGATCGGACCGATCCTGCGGATACCGCATTCGCAAGCCTGCCCTGAGCAAAGCCGACCAGCGCTCGGCGGGTCGAACGGGGACCTGCTTTGCCCTTCTCCTCTCCAGCCCTCCACCATGCCTAAAACCCCTGTCATCCCGAAGCGAGCGCCGTGGGCCCCATCGAAGATGGGGTAGGCGAGCGAGCGACCTGCTTTTTCGTGCCCCACCTACGAACATTTTCCTTGTGACAATACACCAGGCAGCGCCACCGCGCCCCCAGGTCATTGGTCGGAGCCTGAAATCAAACTCAGGGAATCATCCCGATCCGGCATGACAGAATATCTCTGCGCGCATGCAATTCCCTGAACTCCAGACAATCCATCGGCAATTCCTGGCTCTGAGCCAGATCGCCCGCGATCGCTTCGACGCGACGCTCGGAGGCAAACTCCTGCTTCGCTGCCAACTCGACGACGACGGCCTGGCGACCATCATCGCGGGCAGCGCCGCGGGCGCCGCGTCGCTCTCTGTGGATGCCGATGCCGACCGCCTTCGCGAGGGATTACGCGCCGGCTTCGTCGACTTTGTTGTCGCTCATCTCGATGAAGCGCTGCGCATCCTCAAGAATGAAGTGCGCCGTGCGCGCGCGGTTTCCGTCGGCCTCGCCGCCGAGCCGCAGCCCTGCATCGATGCGATGCTCCAGCGCGGCCTCCAACCCGACCTGCTCTCCGCAGTTCCACACCGGCAGTTGACCCTCTTCGTCGAACGCGGAGCCATCTCTCTGCCTCACTCAGGCGCAACGGAACCAGGAACCTCGCACCTTGAATGGCGCGTGACTGAAAATCCGGCGCCGGCGATGCGACGTATTGCCGAACTCGCCTCGGCTGCGCTCGATGCGGAGCGCAGCGACACACCCGCGCGCCGCCGCTGGCTCGAGCAGTCGCCGCGTTATCTGGGACGCGCCTATGCCGCCCGCCAGTGCCTGCGCATGACTCCGGCAGAGATCGCGGCGTTGGTCGAAGGCGCCCGCGCTGCCTTTCCCGCGCTCCACTTCACCCGCGACGAACAGCCGCTCTGACGCGATTCCGCCGCCTTCCGCGCATCTTTTCTGTTCCGTTCTGTGTCTGAATGGTTGTACGATCCAGCAACGGAGGTGCGCTGCATGGGGCCATCCGAGACGTCCCCTTTGGATTCCCATCCGAAGTCGGTACCGCAAACTCCCGAAGAACTGCAGGATGAGCAGCGCAAACTGCGCCGCCTGCAGATCATGGTCAACATGGTCATGTCCGTCATCAGCCAGGACCTGTCGCTGACCATCGACGAAGCCTCAGAGATGGTCGCCGATACCCGCCGTGCCGCGCTCGCCATGTTCCCCGGCAAAGAGCTGGCCTTCGACCTGATCTACCGGCCGCGCCTGCAGCGGCTCATGCGCGAGCGCTTCCGCATCCACTAGCGCCGATTCCCCAGCCCACCCTACTTCGGATCGAGAGCCGTCAGCCGGAACGTGATCGTTCCCCAGAACAGCCGCGCGCGCATCTGCACCGGGATATGCCTCTCGTCGTCCGTGTACCAGATCCAGATGTTCCCGCGCGCCTTCACCGTGCCGGCTGCCGCGGTCGGCTGCACCCGGATCGTCGAATAGGTCCCGAGGGGCACGCGCACCGTCTCGCGCGCTTCCACATGGAACGTGACCGCAACCGTGTGCATCGCGTCCGCCACCGGCGCCTCAAAGCTCTGTCCGGGCGTCAGCGCCTGCGACGCGGGATAAAAGATAGCCGACAACAAATCCGTCACGCACGGACCAATGGGCGCCTGGGAAGATTTACTCGACCCCTTCACGAGGTTCTTCTCGTTCAGCAGCGCTTTACCCTGCGCGTAGTCGAACTTCAGATCGGTGTTCACCCGCCGCCGACCTTCCTGCAGCTGCTTCGCAAAACCGGCCGAGCACCCGGTGCGCCGGTTGAACGACGATTGGAAGCGGTCGCTGACCCGATAGATCAGATTGATCGCGCCCAGCGTGTCGCCCGAGGCGGAAACTCGCTCCTCATCGCCGTCCTGTTCCAGACGCATCACCGTGGTTCCCGCGGGAAAGACGCGCCAGTCCACCGCATAGGTCAGCGCCTGCTTCGCCGGATAGTTATAGCCGGCGCGCGGCGCAATCAGCGGAGGCGTGGCAGGGCCGGTCTGCGCGGTGGCTGCACAGAAGCCGACAACCATTCCCGTCGCGATGAGCAGTCTTGATAGTGGACCTACGCGGCTTCCATCGGCGTTTCCAGACAATCGGCGAATCCTTGGCAATCGACTCCTTATTTCCTCGCCACCAGCAGCAGCTTCAGGATGAGGGCAGCATACATGGCCGCCGCGCCCAGCAGCGCGTTATATTCACGATGTTTGCGGTAGAGTGCTCCCGAGAATACCCCTTCTGTTGTGCCCGAACCAGCAGCAGCAACGAGCCGGGGAAGCAGCCGCGGCACCTGCGCCGCATACGCATCGAACTCCGGAAATACCGACCGCAGATACTCTTCTTCCGATCGAATTACCGGAACGTAGATGACCAGGAAAAGCACCGCCAGCACCACCGCGATCCAAACGCTGGCTGCCCCCAGCGCGAATCCGAAGGCGATCATCATCGAGCCCAGATACAGCGGATTCCGCGTGTGGGCGTAAGGACCGGTCCGGGTCAGCTCCGCATTCTTCTTCACGTAGCCCGAGGCATAGCCCCGCAGCCAGAGTCCGGGAGCCACCAGCAGAAGGCTCAGCAGCAGGAAAAGAGGGGTCGGCCTGGCCAGCCAGAGAAACAACACCGCAAAGGCGAATCCCATGGGAACCCGAATGCGTCGCGCAATCCGTTTCCAGCTCATCGCCACTCAGCCCACCTCCCGCAGCAGATCCAGCGCGGCGTCGGTCACCGCTTCCGGCGTGATGGTCAGCAGCCCGGCCTCCGGCTCGCTGCGGCGCGCATGATCGCGCACGCTCTCCGGATGACGCAGCACACGATTCGGGCAATGGAACGGTCCGTTGCGCGCCGGATCGGTGGGCCCGAAGATTCCCACCACCGGACGGCACAGGGCGCTGGCCAGATGCAGCGGCCCGGTATCGCCTGCAATGGCCAGCGACGCGCGGCGCGTCACCGCAATCAGTTCCGCCATATTCAGCACCAGCATGCGCGCCGCGCCTCCGCTGCCGGCGACAATCTCCTGCCCCAGGTGCTCCTCTGCGGGCCCCACATTCACCACCACCGCATAGCCCGCTTCTGCGAGACGCCGCGCCACTGCGCCATAGCGGTCCGCAGGCCAGCGTTTGGCGCCCCATCCCGCGCCCGGGCTCAGCAGCACAAAAGGTTGCGGCAGCTCCGACGCGCGTGCTTCCGCCGCAGGATCGCAGGGCAGCAGCGGCAAGGGCAGAGGCAGATCCTCGCCAAAGACCGCATTCGCCACCTCCAGCGATTGCTCGATGACATGCACCCCGCGCGTCGCCACCTTCTCGTCAAAGAACCACCGCGCCGGCGTCTCGCGCGGCTGCGCTTCGCCGACAATGCGCCCCGATCCCGCCCAGCGCGCCACCATCGCCGCGCGCACCGCGCCCTGCATCTCCACCACGATCTCGTATCGCATCGCGCGCAGCTCCCTGCGCACGCGCCGCATGTCGCCCCAGGTCGACGGGCTCAGCGGCGCCTTCGCCCAGCGTTTGGCCGGCACGATGTGAACCTGATCCACCAGCGGCATCCTCTCGCTGCGCGCTTCGCAGCCGTTCGCGCAGAACAATCCGCGCCACTGCGGCTCAATGGCCCAGCCGATCGTCCACTCCGGATGCGCCTGACGCAGCGCAGTCACCGCGGGCATGGAGTGGAGGATATCCCCCATCGCGCCAAGTCGCACGATGAGCAGACGCAGGTGCTTGGGGATGGCAGACAATCTCCTATTTTCTCACGGGGCCTGCTGCCGTCTTCCGCGCCCGCTCTGCCCATTCGGCGGGCAGAAATCCGAACAACTGGTCCAGCGCCGCAGCCTCATCCTGCAGGCGCACCACCAGCCGCGCCGCCTGCAGCGGAGCCGCTGCCTCCAGCCTGTGGCGCAGGTCGGATGAGATCCGCACCAGGTCTTTCTCGGTCGTCAGAAACGCCTCTGCCTCGTGCTGCCGCCCCAATTCGATCAGCTCGGCAATGTCGTGCTCCGTGTAGGCGTGATGATCGCGCCACGCTCGCGTCGCCGCCAGACTGGCGCCGCCTGATCGCACGCCGGAGAAGAACTCATCGCTGCGCGCGATCGCACAGAAAGCCGTCACGCGAATCGCTGGCAGTTCGAGACGGCGATCCATCCACCAGATGGGCCCCGCAAAACCGCGCCGGCGCAACTCCGGCTCCAACTCCCGGTCCTCCAGGCGCATCGCAACAATATGTGCCCGTGACAGTGACGAAAAGCCTTCGCGCAGCCTTCCTGCGGGCAGCAGCTTCTCTCGGAAGTCCTCGGCGTGCAGGACTACGATGTCCACGTCTCTCGCCAGTTGCCGATGCTGGAAGCCGTCGTCGAGCAGATGCACCGCCGGTTCGCCGGCTTCCGCCACCAGGCCCGCAGCATAACGGCTCGCCCCCACATACACAGGAACCTGCGCCGTGTGCGCGATCAGCAAAGGCTCGTCGCCAAACTCCTCCGCCGATCCTCCCTGAATCACGCGCTGCACCCGCGTGGAGCGGCGCCCGTAGCCGCGCGAAAGCACATCGACCGCCACGCCCCGCTCGTGCAGCAGTTGCGCCAGGCGAATGGTCAGCGGCGTCTTCCCGGAGCCTCCCAGCGAAAGATTGCCCACGCTCACCACCGGACCCTGCAGGCGCTTCTGCGTCCGCCACCGTCTGCCCCAGGCCGCGTTCTTCGTCGCAGAGGCAGCCGCGTAAAGCGGAACCAGCGGCAGCAGCGCGCGGCTCACGCGCGAACCTCCTCGGCCATGCGCTGCCGCTCCGCAGCACCCGGCTCGCTCGCCTCAATCAGCTCCAGCAGTGCCTGTACCGAGCGCCCCGTCGCGCCGCTTTCGCTTTCGAAGACTTCCCTGCTCCGCGCACCCATGGCGATGGCGGCCGCCGTCCCGCTCAGCAGTTCGGCCAGCGCGGCCCGCACCTCGCCTGGCTGGACGATGCGGATCGCATGGTGCTCCCGCAGCTTCTCCACGATCCCGCGGAAATTCTCGTAACTCGGTCCCATCGCCACGGGAACGCCAAACTGCGCGGCCTCCAGCGGATTGTGACCGCCGGTCGGCACGAGGCTCCCGCCAATGAAGGCCGCGTGCGCCAGCGAGTACACCGAGGCCAGCTCGCCGATCGAATCGAGCAGAAAGACCGTTCCCGGCGCGAGTGGGTTCGGCGCGTCCACCCATTCGGACCGCCGCACGAACTTCGCGCTGCGCTTCCTCAGCAGCTCGGCCACCTCGGCGAACCGCTCCGGATGGCGCGGAGCGAGGATCGTCACCGCGTCCGCGGGAAGCGCGTCGAGCAGCAAGGCCTCTTCCCCCGCCAGCGTCGATCCGCACACCAGCACCCGCCCGCCGGGCGGCAGATTCTCGCGCAACAACGCCGTGGCCTTCGAGGACCCCGCCGCGCGCACATCGTATTTCAGATTGCCGGCAACGCGCACGTTGGCCGCGCCAAGCGCGCGCAGCCTCTCTGCGTCCAGGTCGCTCTGCGCGAGCACGACCGCCAGGCTTCGTAGCAGCCGGCGCCAGATCCAGGCCAGCCGACGATACCGCGGCCATGATCGATCGGAGATCCGCGCATTCACCACAGCCACGGGAATCTTCTCGCGCCGGCACGCCGCCAGCATGCCGGGCCAGAATTCGGTCTCGGCCAAAACCAGCAGCTGAGGCCGCAGAGCCCGCAGCCAGGAGCGTACCGCCCAGCCGAGGTCGAGAGGAAAATAGAAGACGCGGTCGGCCCCGAATTTCTGCCGAGCCAGCGTCTGGCCGGTGCGCGTCGTCGTCGAGAGCATCACCCGCCAGGGATCGCTTCCCTCCTGCGCACCAGCTTGCGTCAGCCTGGTGCCAAGCTCGTCGATCAGCCGGCTGGCCGCCAGCACTTCCCCCACGGAGACCGCGTGAACCCAGACAATCTTTCGCCCGTCTAAATCCCCGAGGCGGCTTCGCGGCACCACGCCCAGCCGTTCCGTCAGGCCCTCGCGATACTTTCCGCTGGTCGCCATCCGCACAAGCCACCAGGGCGCCGACAGAGTCAACAACACCAGCAGCACGAAGCTGTATAGAATCAACATCCGCTTACCAATCTCATCTTCTCTCGGTCATAAGGCAAGATGATAATGATGACGATGCGCCCCTGCTCGCCCCGCTCCCGCCTGCGACGACTGGGCTTGGCGTGTCTGCTGCTGGCGGCCATCGTCCCGGGCGCGCGCGCCGAATCCGATCCGCCTCCCGCGAAAGACGCGATGAATTACCCGGCCGTCGATTTCCATGCCAAAGAACAGGTCGCCATCGCCGCCGAGCCGTTCGATACCGCACAGAAGTGCAAAATCTTTAAAGTCGACTACCTCAAGTATCGCTTCCTTCCCATCCGCATCATCGTCACCAATACCGGCGATAATCCGATCTCGCTGCGCGATGCCCGCATCTTCTTCGTAAGCGCCGGCGGCGAGCGCGTGCCCGCTGCGGACCCCATCGACGTGGAGCGCAGGGTGAAGCCGAAGGACAGCCGCGGCATCGACATCCCCGTCGGTCCCATCAAGGTTCATACCAAACCCAGTGCATCGGACGACAAGATCGAGGCCGACTTCGATCACTTCGAATACGCGGCGCTCGCCGTCGAGCCGCATACGACGCGCGCCGGTTTCCTCTTTTACGACATGCAGGGCCTCGGCGACACGCCGCTCCGCGGAGGCAAGCTCATCCTGCGCGAACTGCGCAACTCCAGCGGCGGAGAGCTCTTCTACTTCGAGATCCCCTTCGATAAATACCTGGACGCGCACCACTGATTCGTGGCCGTTTGCCTGAACGATGAGAGAGTTTAGCTCTTCAGGGCAACTGCGGCGGACCGATCACCGGAGTCTTCACCGGCGTTGCCGCGCCCAGAAACTGGGTGATCGTGTAGATGTCAACGGTTTTCCCGCCCTGAGTCGTGCTCGTGCTTCCCTGATTCGAAACCCACACGTTGCCGCTGGCATCGATCGCAACCGCGAAAGGCGCAACCAGCGCAGCGTCCAGACCGAACCCGGTGCTGGGGGAGAGTCCAGCGCCAGGCTGCTTGGCATTGGCGCCCGCCAGTTCGCTGATCGAGTCGCCCCGGTAGTTCGCCACCCACACGTTCCCTGCACCGTCCACGGCAAGCCCGTTGGGATGCTTGATGCCGCCGTTGGTGTACGCGGTGCCCACCAGAACCGCCGATCCATCGCTCTGAATCGCAAGCTCGCTGATCGAATCGGAGTAGTAGTTCGACGTCCAGACATGGCCCGTCGCGCCACTCGCTGCCACGGCATCTGTGGCAATACCGGACGGCGCATCCCCGCCGCAGGCAAAGGTGTTCACTTTGCTGCCGTCCGACGAAATGGACGTAACGGATCCGGTCTGGCCCGCCTGATTCACAAACCACGCGTTGTGGTTGGCATCCACCGCAACGGCAACCGGACCCTGAAGCTGCCCCGAACCGAATCCTGTACTGGGTGAAATGGCCGTTCCGCCCTGCGCATATTTGGTCGAGGTCGAATCGCCGTAATCGGCGATCCACACGCTGCCGTCGGTATCGGCAGCGGCCGCAATCGGGAAGAAGATGCCGCCGTCAATATAACCGTTCGCTCCCGAAACAGGCAGACCCGCGGAGTTGAGCACCGTTACGGCGCCATTGTTGCTGTTGACCCCGGAACTCTGCTCGTTGGTGACCCACACATTGCCATCCACGTTCACCGCAAGCCCGTAGCTCTCGTCCAGACCGCCGCCGGTAATTCCGGTAGCCGGAGACAGCGCCTGCCCGGAGCCGGAAAACTCCGATACCGCCTGGAAGTAGTCCGCCACCCACACATTCCCCGATGCATCCACCCCCAGCGAACCCGGCGTATTCAGTCCGCCTCCGGTGTACGTGACGGCCAGCGTCCAGTCCGGCGGCGCGGCTGCGACGATCGGCTGGAACGCCGCGGATCCGCTTGCCAGTGCGAACAGCGGTGCCGTTGCCATTCCTGGATTGAGCGCCATATCAAGAGCCGCATCGAGTGTGTTGCTCGGCGCCGACCCCGAGGACGGCGTAGCGCCAGCGAACAACGTGCTGCACGCCGTCGCGCTGCTCTGCTCCACACAAGCGGAAAGGATATCGGCCAGCGTATTGAGCTTCGCTGTCGGCAGCGTTGCGCCCGCCGGCAATGTCTTACCAGGCGTCACCCCCGCCGAGCTGTCCACGAGATTGCCGATGTTGGCGAAGGCGTTCGCGAGCCCCTGCGCGTTGCCGGAACTGGTGCCGATCACCCCGCCAGTCTTGAGAAACGGCGCCAGGACCCACACCGAAGCCACCGTCGTCAGTTCGTTCACGGTCACTGCGGTGGACGAACCGAGGCTGCCACAGGAGCCCAGCGGCGCAATCAAGCGAATGGCCGCATTATCCGCTCCGCTCCCCGTGTGCCCGCCCGTCGCCGTGACGTAGGCCAGAGAACTGCTCGACGGACACGCCGTATCCCCGGAGATGCTGAACGCACCTGTCGAATCCGTCGTGACGGCGTTGGCCAGTGAAGTCGATCCCGTGCCATAGCCACTGGAGCCTGCTGCATAGACCTTCACTGCGGCGCCGACGATCGGCAGCTTCCCGCTCATCACTTTGCCGGAAAACTGAAATGTCGCAGGCGGAGGAGGAGGCGGCGGCGGAGGGGTGGTGCCGGTTCCGGAGGAATTCCCGCCGCAGCCAGCAAGCCCGGCCAACACGGCCGCGCACAAGACACTCAGGGTTCCCGTACAGATTCGCATTCTGGCCGCTTTCGGGGGACGCTCAGTTAAGGTGTTTTCAGATTCTACTTGTTTCTGCCGGCCCTGCGCCCGCTCACGTAGCGACGCACCTGTGCAAAGCCAAATCCCCCCGCGCTCACAATCAAACCCAGCACCAGAGTCGGGTTCTCCGGTGAGTCGGCGCATCCATCGATCTGCGCGTGCAGCCGCACAGCGGCTAAAAGCAGAAACGAGACGGCGAACAGGACGGTCTTGGCCTTCATTCCGATAGCTCCTCTGAAATCCCTGACCTTCGGGAGCAGACGCTCGATTACGGCAGAGTTTGTGAATCGGGATCATCATCATAACCTTGCTCCATCGGCGCGCAAAGCGAATTTAAGTGTCGTTTGTGAGGTTACGTTTTGCCTTTCCGGCCATCGCGGGACATGATCGCAGTAATACACCAATGCGCCATTGTGAACCGCACCAGCAAGATCCTAAAATCCTGAGGGCAATCCGCCATCCCCGATGAACAGCAGCATCCTGTCATCCAATCCTGCACCCCCGCAGGGCGCCCAGGGCGCTGCTGACGGCTCCCGCAAGCCCGGAGCCCCCCCCATCGCATCCGCCCCCGGCCCACGCATCCGAGCATGCATCGTCGGCCTCGCCCTGCTGGGCTGCCTCGGCATGGCCTCGATCCTCCTGCAGCTTTGGGATATCTGGACCGACGACCCGCTGAAGTCCATCGGTATGCTGATCGTCCCCGTCAGCGTGATCCTGACCCTGCGCATCTGGCGCCAGGCCGCCTGGGAACTGAAGGGCCACTGGGCAGGCCTTCCCCTGGTCCTCCTCGGTCTCGGAATGAGCGCCTTCCGCTTCTTCTTCGAATCCAGGGTCCTCGCCGGCCGCGTCACCCTGAATCTCCTCTCGCCCAAGATCGGCCTGTATCTTTTCGGCAGCGGATTCGTGCTCCTGTTTGCCGGCACCCGTGTGTGGAAACGCGCCTGGTTCCCGCTGGCTCTTCTCTTGTGCGCGCAGCCGGTTCCCTATTTCTTCCTCGTCTACGGCGACTTGCCTCTGCAGAACTTCTCCGCCCACATCGCCCGCTCGTTTGCCGTGCTCATCGGCTTCCCTCCCACCAGCCAGGAGATGCTGCGCCTCATGTTCACGCCGGATTTCGGCATGTTCATCGCGCCCGGCTGCGACGGCGTACGCGGCGCGCTCACCATGGGCTATCTGGCCCTGATCACCGGCTATCTGAAGAAGGTCTCCCTCCCTCGATGGATCGCCTACACCCTGGGAGGCGTGCTCCTCGGCTATGTCTTCAACCTGATCCGCCTCTGCGCTCTGGTCCTCTACTACCGCATCGCCGTCGGTCACCCTGGGATGGAGCACTTCGCGAAGTGGGCCGACTACATCATCGGCGGCTGCCTCTTCCTCGTCGCAACCGTCACCTTCCTCTGGATCGCTTCCCGCAACGATGAAGCTTCGGAATCCAGCGCCAACCATCTCCCCGTCCCGGCGCCGTGGAGCCCGCGGGAGCGCCGCATGTTTCCCTGGCGCGCCGCTGCCTTCGCCGCGATGGCGGCGCTCTTCGCCCTGCCCGGACTCCACGCCATCCGGACCTACCAGAAAAGCTTCTTCGCCAAGGTGCGCGACGGCATCATCCAGCCAGATCAGCTCGACAACCTCATGCCGCAACGGCTCGGCACCTATACCCGCAACCGCGCCTGGCAGGAACAGGTCGACGGCCGGACCGACATTGAGACCGCCGCCTACGATCGGCCGCAGCAGGACGAAGCCGTCATCGGCGTCTGGCTCCCGGAGTGGGCCCACAACATGCACGGCAGCTGGATGGCGCGCGGCGAAGACCCGCTGCAGCGCCATGAAGAGACCTTCCTCACCGCCAGGGGACCCGCCGCCTTCGATACCGCCTATTACAGCAATGGAACGACCGACAGCATCGCGGGCAATGCCTTCTGCTCACCCACCTCGTGTGTCAGTTCGCCCGATAACGTCGACGAGGGCGTGAACCTGGTCATCGATCCCCCGGATTTCCGCACCCCGGGCCAGCACGTGATCTCCATCTTCTTCAGAATCGACCGGCCCCATACCGCGGAGGATCAGGCCGCGGTGTTTCGCCGGCTCGATGAGGAAGCAAAGGCATTCGTCTCCGGTGTCGACTTCGGCGAGATCAGCCGCCGCTTCCAGTAGCAGAGCGACTCGAGGATCGGTCCAAAATCACACGTAGAACCGCCGCGATCGTAGCCCACCCGATGGTTGAATCCGGGAGGTTGAGCCTCCCGGATAGCCCCCCTACGGCAGTAATCCGTAGACATCCAGCTCGCCGACGGTCGTGTCGTCTGTGCCGGCAGCGCTGGTGGAGTTCCCCGTTCCGCGCGTGCTCACGTAGACCTTACCGTTGGCCACGGTCGGAACCGTGAACTTCATGGCGTTGCCCGCCGCGTTGGAAATGCCCCCCAAGCCCGTGCCGGCCGCGCTGTTCCACAGCGACGTGCCCAGGGCGGTCGCACGATACGCATAAAGAATCGCTGGACCGCAGGCGCTGGTCGTCGACGGCGTACAGAACTTACTGTTGTCCTGCGCCCAGAGAATTCCCGAGGAGGTGTCCGACCCTGCTGCCGAGATCGAAGGCGACGAACCGGGGAAGCTGAAGGTGGCATCGGTTGACTTCAGCGCAGGCGTGGTCGAGAGCAGCCCGGAGCTCACCGAAAATCCCTCCATCGGCTTGAACTGGGGTGCGATGTAGTAGGTCGAATTCCAGTAGGCGCCGGTGCCGAACACCTGATTGCCCACATTGATTTCCTGAGCGGCGGTGTCGCTGTATCCTCCCAGACTGCTGCTGTTCAGCACAAAGAGGTAGCTGTCCTTGCTGCCGTTCACAAGGATGGGAGGATTCGTGCCATTGGGGATGATCGTAATCCCTCCGCCCCCCATATCCTGGTCGCTGGTGCCATCCGTAGGACCGAGCGTTGGCGAGGCGAAATACGACTGCAGGGTCAGCGTGCTGGAGAGCTTGATGGCCGCATCGCCGTAGTCATGGTTCGGAGCCGTCCCCGAATTCGCGTCGAAAGGCCCATTGCCGGTCGTGAAGTAAAGGTTCCCCGATGAATCGATCGCCGGGGCTCCTCCACTCAGCCAGATACCGCTCCCCGGGGTGCTCACGCTGACATCGGGCGCGTCATTGAAAACCGTGGGTGCCTGCGATAAGTCATTCGCCGTGAAGCCCGCGATCCAGCCATAGTAAGGCGTGTGGTCCTCGTGCGCTCCCCACGCCACGTACACCGTATTGTTGGCCAGGGCAAGAGCAGCCCGCTGATTCTCTTGTCCGGGATCGAATGCTACGGTTGTGCAGTTCTTCGTGCAAGGATACGTCAGAGAACTGGTGATGCTTGCCGGGCCGGAAAACTTCTCGCTCCCGGTTGTGATGTCGATCGCATGCAGCCGCTGATAGAACGTCGGGCCGCTAATATAAGACTTCGAAACCACGTACAGCGTGCTGGAAGTCGTGTCGATTACCGGCGTCCCGATCACCCCGGTTGTCGGCTGGATGTCGCCGTCGCCGTTGCCCACAAGAAAGCCGGTGGTGCCCGATGGCACCGGCGCCTCGGGTGTTATTGGGTTGCCCCCATGAGAGGTATCCAGCAGATTGACATGCCACAACTGCGTGCAGGGCGCAGTATCCGCGTCAAAGGCATAGAGGCTGTCATTGGTTGTGGCGACGAAGACAACGTTGTGCGGAGTTCCGCCCACGCTCACATTGCCCACCCAGAGCGGCTGCGTGTAAATCGGCGAGTCCACCGTGCAGGAGAACAACTTGCCGAAGGTGGCCGGCGTGTTGCCCGAATTCACATTGGACGGGGTCAGCGCGTACTCCTGCAGATTCTGACCGTCCCGCGCGTTGTCGTTGTGATACGTGGAAACGCTGCCCAGATCGGTGACCCCCACATTGGCCGTCCGCGACGAACCCGAGTTGCTCGCAGCGGTAGCGGTAATCACATAGACTCCGTGCGTTGCGGGAGGCGTGTATATCACCGCTGCCCCGCTCGCGCTGGTGTTGGATGAGAAACTGCCCGCCGTCGCCGACCAGACGATTCCGCTTCCGTCGCTGGTCGCAGCCGAGACCGACTGAGTCTGGTGAATCGTGATACCCGCATTGCGCGGCGTGATGCTCGTGACCGTAACGCTCGTGTTCTGGGTAATGGTCAGACTCAGCGTCACTGACGTCTGGAAACTGTTCGCATCCGTCACCGTGAAGGTCAGCGAAGCTCCGCTGGCGGCCCCCGAGGGTGTGCCGCCGATCGCCCCGGTCGAGGTGTTCAGCGACAGCCCCCAGTTACTCAGACTGGTCCCACCGGTCTGCGCCCACGTATACGGCCTGGTGCCCCCAATCGCCCCCAGCTGCGTGCTGTAGGTGGTGCCGACCGTCCCGTTGGGCAGCGACGCCGTCGTGATCTGCAGATTGAATACCTGCGTCGATAAAGGCGTGGCCGCTACCGGACTCGCCAGGCCCACAAACTCCGTCAGCGCGGTTGTGCCGTTGTTCACTACCCATAGGTTGCCCGAGGCGTCCACCGCCATCGCCCACGGATGGTTCAGCGCGTTGGGCGATTCCGCTACATAGCCGCTGCTGGGCGACAATGCCCCGCTGGAATTAAACTCGCTGATGCTGTTGCCGCCGTAGTTGCCCACCCAGACCTGGTTGGCTCCATCCACAGCGATGGCGAAAGGCTGGTTCAGGCCCCCAACGCCGGAAAAGCTGGTCACGGGGGTTCCCGCGTGAGCGAACTCGCTCAACGCGCCTCCCTGATTCGCTACCCACACGTTTTCCCCTGCGTCGATGGCGATCTGGCTCGGCTGATTCAATCCCCCACCGGTGAACGGTGATCCTCCCACCGCCGATCCGTCCGCCCCACTCAGTTCGCTGATGCTGTTGCCGCTGCCACCCGCCAGGTTTGCCGCCCAGATGTTGCCGTAGCCATCGGTGGCAATCCCGTAAGGTCCCTGCAGACCTCCGTTCGCAAACGGACTGCCGCTCACCGCCGTTCCGTCGGCATTGAACTCACTCAGACTGTTCCCGCTCTGGTTCGACACCCAAATCTTGCCCGAACTCTCCGCGGCAATTCCTACAGGGGTATTGAGACCGCCCAGTCCCGAGGAGCTCGACGAAGTAAACGTGTGTGAGCCTGGATTGAACGTATTCAGTTTGTTGTTACCCGCGCTGGTGGTCCAGATATTCCCGGAACCATCGATGGCAATGCCATTGGGGCTCTGCAGGTTCGCGTCGGTATAGCTGGAAAATGTCCCCTGCGTGCTGAGCTCTGTGATGCTGCTGCTGCTGTGATTGGCCACCCATACATTCCCTGCGCTGTCGACCGCCACCCCCGATCCACCCGACAGGCTGGCATCGCTATAGGTAACCGCAATCGTAAAATCGTTGGGCTGCGCCCCCAGCCCGCCGTTGAATGCAGCCCCCGCCCCCAGCCCGCTCGTCAGCCCCCACAGAGCCGCAACGTTGTTGCCCGGATAATGGGCGATGTTGATCGCCGCGCTGGCGGTGTCGGTTGGCTCGGTTCCGCCGCTCTGCCCGTTGTCGGTCGCATTCTTAAACAACGTGTCGCAGTTCGATCCCGAAGGCGGCGGATTGGAAGTCACGCCCGAGTTCACGCACGCGCCCAGAATATCCGCCAGCGTGATGATCTCGGCCGAAGGAACCGTGCCGTTGCCGGCTGGCGTGGTTGTCAGCGGCAGACCGGTCCCCAGATATACCAGGTTGCCCGCCGCTGCCGCGGCATTGGCGATCGCGGCTGTCGCCGAGTTCGGCCCTGAGATATCGGTCGCATCTTTCGCAAAACCGGCCAGCGCATACGCTGCGGCGACCGTCGTCACTTCGTTCATCACCAGATGCGCCGGCATGCCGGTGAAAGTACCCGGAGCCGTGCACTTACCTAACACCGCCATCAGTGCCGCATCGACGTTGGTCCCCGCCACCTGCGGGTTACCGCCCACCGAATAGAGATAGACTTGCTGACCGGTCGTGCAGGTGTAGTCCGCAGCCTTGATGGAAAACTCGCCATTGGCGACGGTTGGCACGTAATACCAGCCGTTCACACCCTTCGTGGTATCGCCGGCCACATTGTTCATCAGCGACGTGGACGGCTGCCCGCTCCCGTTGGTCGAAACCGCCAGAACATAGACCTGCGCGCCAATGATCGCCTGCTGGCCGCCATAGACCACACCGCTTACGGCAGCCGCGCCAGGAGCCGCCGACGTCCCGGATCCATTCTTCGAAGTCGTCGCAACCGGCGCCACCGAACATCCGGTGACCAGGGCAAGCAGGGCGATCAAAGGCCTCAATTTACGCACAGATAAGTCTCCACTCGCAGCGTTCGAATGGTTGGGGATGGGTTCCTCTTGGAAGAGGCAGGATTCTTGCGCAGGCTACCATGCACA
>JBKICP010000285.1:0-3475 GCA_046567085.1 Acidobacteriota bacterium | reverse complement strand
TGGAGCGTGGACTGGTCGTGGTGGCGCAAGGCTCCGGCCGAGGAGAGGCTGAGCGATCAGATCCAGAAATTCTTCGAGTCGCAGGGGATGGACAGCTATGGGCCGATGTTCACGCTGGCGGGCGAGCCGGTGAAGCCGAATCCGCACGTGACGCACGAGGAGCATCCGGAAGGGCTGGTGGGGACCAATGCGGTGGCGAGCCTGGCGGCGACCGATCGGGAGCGGGCGCGCCGCTTCACGGAGGCCTTGTGGAACACGAAGATTCCTTCAGGGCAGAGCCGCTACTACGACGGGATGCTGTACCTGATGAGCCTGATGCACCTGAGCGGGGAGTTCAGGGTGATCGAGGCGAAGAAGTGATGGGGGTTTAGAAAAACAGATCGACCGGAACCGAGAAACGTCCGCTGAGAGCACGGATATGCTGTTTACTCAGTTCCCGCTTACCGCTCAGGACTTCCGACGCCACGCTCGGCGTGCCGAAAATATCCAGAAGATCCTTTTGACGCAGATGGTGCTGATCCATGAGAAAGCGGAGAGCCTCGAGGGGTGAGGCTCGGGGAATCTGATACTGACGCTCTTCGAAGTCTTCAATCAACAGGGTGAGCAGATTCGCCAGCTCCCTTTCGGCGCGCGTGGAGGTCGCATGCCTCCGGTCGAGATCTTCCAGCAGCCGGGTGAAATGCTCGTTCTCCGCCTGGGTGCGGATGACTCTGGGTGGATGTTTGGCCAGCAGGGCGGGATAGTCCGGAATGGGGCGTGCGCTCATTGCTTCCATTGTCCTTTGTCGTATTCCGCGAGGGTCAGAATATCGCGAACAAAGATGCGGCCCGTGCGGTCGTTGATTTCGACAATGAGACGATAGCTGTTTGCTTTGACGTTGAAGACTGTCTGCTTACCGACGGCGTCCGCCGACGGAGACGTACGGCGTACGGCGTCAAGGCTGCGCCATGCCACCCGCCTGGCTATGCGATACCAGACATCAAGAGGCGGCCCCAGTTCGGGATGCCGCCGCGTGGCCTCCAGCAGTCGCTTCCGCGAGATGACGTGCAAAGGCCGCTCCGATTTTCATGTTATTCGCATTTTGCGAACTCGACGAGGGAGGCGCTCAGCCCCACAGCCGGATGAGGGGCCCGGCGGCGCCGGTGACGGGATCGGATTGGGGAAAGGGCAGGTGTTCCATGCGCTGCTGCGCTTTGGCATCGGGCGCGGAGCGGCAAATGTCCCACTGCTGATCCGGCGGGTAGGCGCCGACCACGAGAAAATCCGGGGAGGCCGACAAGCGGCAGTGGCCGGTGCCGGTGGGGAGAACGGCGACGTCGCCGGCATTCACGGTGACCTCGTGGCCGTTCGCGCCGCCGAGCATGAGCCGCGCCGATCCGCTGACGAAGCCGAGCACCTCATGGGCGGTCGAGTGGTAGTGGTGGTAGTCGTAGACGCCGTTGCGCCACTGCGGCGGCCAGCCGTTGCGCGTGAAGACGGCCTCGAAGGTTGCGGCGGGGTCGTTTCCCTGCCCCTGGAGCGCGTTGCGATAGAGCAGCACGGGCAGGTGCTGGTTGTTGGGCATCCAGCCATTGCGGGAGAGGCGGAGGATTTGCGGATCGCGGGAGCCACCGCTGCTGCCGGTGATGGCGCCTTCGGCGGATCGACCGGCGAGGGCGGGTGCGAGGCCAATGGAAGCCAACATGCTATTGAAACGGCGTCGACTCAGACTCATAATTTCTTTCGATGACAGCGGGAGATCGCGGGTAGTGCTGCGGTAACCTTTCATTTCCCGTTTGTCCACAACCTTTCAACGGAAACAACGTCTTTGGAGACAACGGTTTTTGCGTTTTTTTCTAAAGAAAACGGGGCCTACAATAGTTACTGCTATGGCAATCCGGTGGTACCGTCCGTTGCTTGCCGCCGTTGTGTCTCTGGCGGCCGTCACAATTGCCCGTGCCGATGCTGCTCCTTTCGATCTGACGGGTCCGAAGCTTGAGGTCAAAGTTACACGCGCCGGGCAAACTCTGCCCATCGACGAGGTGCCGAATCTGGCGGCCGGGGACCGGGTGTGGATCAAAGCCGATTTGCCGAGGGGGCAGGCGGCGCATTATCTGATGGTCGCGGCGTTTCTGCGCGGCTCGACGAATCCGCCGCCGGAAAACTGGTTTTTCCGCCAGGAGACGTGGGACAAGAAGGCCAGCGAGGGACTGACGGTGACGGTACCGCAGGGGGCGCAGCAGGTGCTGATCTTCCTGGCGCCGGAGACGGGCGGAGACTTTCACACGCTGGTGGGAGCGGTGCGCGGGCGGCCAGGTGCTTTCGTGCGGGCTTCGCAGGACCTGAACCAGGCGATGCTCGACCGCTCGAGGCTGGACACGTATCTGGCGGCGGTTCATCAGCTGGACCGGAACGATCCGGCAAAGCTACGCGATGCGGCGCCGTTGCTGGCGCGCAGTCTGGGGATGAAGATCGACGACAAGTGCCTGGACCGGATGCCCGATCTGCAGGCAGCCTGCCTGACGCAGGGACAGGACTCGCTGATCCTGAGCGACGGGCACAGCCAATCGATTGTGGAAGCGCTGGGCTCGGGTCCGGCGAGCGATCTGGCGATGCAGCTCTCGTTCACGCCGCAGGCCAGCTACGGCTTTTACAGCCCGTACATCGGCTCGGTGATGGATATCGCGCGCATTCTGGATACGTTTCACACGGCGCAGTACCAGTACATTCCGGCGCTGGCGACGCAGCAGGGGCAGCACGTATCGCTGATGCTGAACACGCCTCCGTCATTCCACAACCCCAAGTCGGTGCTGGTGACGTCGCTGCCCGCGGTGGAAACCTCGCAGCCGCCGCCCCTGCATCCGGTGGACTCGAAGCAGAACTACTGCGCGCAGAAGAACTCGCTGGTGCTGGCGGTAGATGGTGCGCCGCTGGTTTTCTCCACCGGCTACGCGCACGAGATGACCCTGCGGCTGAAGAAGAAGGACGGGAAGTTCGTCGATGAGGTGGTGCAGCCGGACGCGGTGAAGGGCGGGCTGGAACTGGAAGCCAAGGATCTGGGGGCGGGGGAGTTCGGCAACACGATCGACGCCTCGCTGCATGGCTACTGGGGATTCGAGCGATACGACGGGCCGGCGTTTCGCCTGGAGAACACGCACGCGCAGAACTGGCAGCTGGCGCCGGCGGATCGCGAGGCGCTGATCGTGGGGCGCGAGGATACGATCCACCTTTCGGCAGACGATGCCAGCTGCGTGGACACGATTCTGGTGAAGGATTCCGCGGGCAAGGAACTGAAGGCGGACTGGAAGGCGACGAGCCCGGATCAGATCGAAGTGAAGCTGCCGCTGAAGGAAGCGCATCCGGGAGCGCTGAAGCTGGAGGTGAAGCAGTTCGGCACAGTGACGGCGCAGACGATCCCGTTGCGGGCTTATTCGGAGGCCGGGCATCTGGAAGGATTCACGCTGCATGCCGGGGACGTGCAGGGCATCCTGAATGG
>JBKICP010000284.1:0-9730 GCA_046567085.1 Acidobacteriota bacterium | reverse complement strand
CGGCTGCGCTTGTAGGCTTGGTGTCGGATGCCCTGTCATAACTGCCCCATGAAACGGCCGCCGTTCAGAATGCCATTCGGGTCGAACTGCTGTTTTAGTGCGCGCATCACCGGGATGCTGGCCGGCAATCGCCCCCATCGTTCCAGACGAACATCTGGCGCGCTGCGCAGAACCACCAGCGATCCGCCCTCGGCTTCGAGCTTCGAACGCATCGCCGTCACCTCGCCCACCGCCGCTGCGGGCGCGCGTCCCGTCAGAATGCCATGGGCCTGTGCCACCACAGAGCCGCCGCACGCAGCGATCGCTGCAGCCGCCGATGCAATCTGCGCGGGCAACAGCGTCGCCTTGAAAACAATCGCCTCATCGGCCGCGTGAAACAGCGCCTCACGCCGCAGCCACACATCGTCTTCTCCGCATTCGGCCGGAATCGCGAGGGACGCGGCTGTCGCTAAAACGCCGTCACGCTGGCTCGCCAGCACTTCCGGTGTGCCGGCCACCCGCACATCGAGCGCAAATCCATCGGCGTCCGTTCGCAGTTGCATCGCCTGCAGGTTCAGCTGCGAATCGAGCAGCTGCAGCAACAAGCGCCCCAGCGCTTCTGCGGATTCCGCGACGGCCGTGATCGTCATCGTTTGTCGAGCGATCGCATGCAGACGAAAAGTCACCTCGGCGATGCACGCCAGCGTACCCCAGGAGCCGCAGAACAGCTTCGGCAGATCGTAGCCCGCTACATTCTTCACGACCTTGCCTCCACTGCGCGCGATCGTTCCATCGGCCAGCACGACGGTCATGCCAATCAGCAGATCGCGCAGGCCTCCATAGCGCAAACGCAGCGCTCCGGAGTCATTCGCAGCCACCACGCCGCCGACTGTCGCCCGTCCCGGCCACAGCGGATCCAGCGCCACCCTCTGTCCGTGCTGCGCCAGAATCTCCTGCATCGCCTGCCAGCAGCATCCCGCCTCCACCGTGCAGGTCATGTCCTGCCATGGATGCTCCAGCACCCGCGCCATGCGCGCCGTGCGCACATAAAGCTCCGGCTCGCCAGGCTCAAGCCACGCCTTCTTGCTGCCGCTGCCTTCCATCGCGACCGGAATCCGCTCCGCATCGCACATCTTCAGCAGCTCGCTCATCTCGCCGATGCTGCCCGGAAAAGCATCCAGCGCCTTTCCCCGCCGCTGGACGTAGTCCGTTCCGCAGATCCGGGTAACGCCTTCGTAGAGTCCCGCCAGGTCCTGTGTTCGCACTTCGCCGTCTCCGGATTCCTTCCGCCGCTCGCATTGCCGATCAGAAAAATTCCGCGCTCCCCGCCGACTCCAGAGGATGCGGCACATACGGCCCCGTCTTCTCGCCGCACAGTCGAGGGCGCGGGAATAACTTATCCGGATTCGAGAGATTCTGCGGATCGAACGCATGCCGCACCCGCTGCATCGTCGCAAGGTCGGGCTCCGCGTACATATAGCCCATCGCCTCCTGCTTCTCCCGTCCCACCCCATGCTCGCCCGTAATGGACCCGCCCAGATCCACGCAGAGGTTCAGGATTCGCATCGAAAGGTCCGTCGCCGTTTCCACTTGTCCCGGCACCGACGCATCGTAGAGCACAATGGGATGCAGGTTGCCATCGCCGGCGTGAAACACGTTGGTCACCCGCAGCCCCGTCGCTTCCGCCATCTTTCCGATCGCCTCCAGCACCTCCGGCAGCTTCGTCCGCGGAATCACGCCGTCCTGCACGATATAGTTCGGCGCCAGTCGTCCCGCCGCTGCAAAGGCCGCCTTGCGTCCTTTCCACACCAGCATCCGTTCCCGCTCCGTGCGCGCCAGGCGATCCTCCCAGGCTCCATTCCTGCGGCAGATTTCCCGCACCATCTGCATCTGCGGATCCACCTCCGCCGCGGGCCCATCCAGTTCCACCAGCAGCAGCGCCTCGCACTGCGGATAGTTCGGGTGCACGGCGGCCTCGGCCGCTACAATCGAGAGCCGGTCCATAATTTCCATCGCAGCCGGCAGAATCGCCGCCGCAATAATGTCGGAGACCGTTTGCCCTGCAGCGCCAATCGTGTCAAACGCCGCCAGCAGCACCTGCACCATCTCCGGCTTCTTCACGATGCGCAGCGTCGCCGCCGTCGCAATCCCCAGCGTTCCTTCCGACCCCACAAAGAGGCCCGTCAGGTCGTACCCCGGCGCATCCAGACAGCTCGAACCCAGCTCCATCAACTCGCCCGTCGGCAGCACCACTTCCAGCCCGAGCACGTGCGTCGTCGTAAAGCCGTACTTCAGGCAGTGCGCTCCGCCGGAGTTCTCCGCCACATTGCCGCCGATGGTGCACACGCTCTGCGACGACGGATCGGGCGCGTAGAAATAACCGTGCGGCGCCACCCGTGCGGTCAGCGTCGCATTGATCACGCCCGGCTGCACCGTCATGCGCTGGTTGGGAAGATCCACGTGCAGGATCTGCGTCATGCGCGCGAGGCTGATCACGATCCCGTTGGCCGCCGGCAGCGCTCCACCCGACAGCCCGGTGCCCGCACCCCGCGCGACAAACGGAATCTTCTGCTCCGCGCAGATCCGCACCACGGCCTGCACCTGCGCCGTCGTGCGCGGCAGCACCACCGCCAGCGGCAATGTGCGGATCGCCGTCAGCCCGTCGCACTCGTAGGTCTGCAGCTCGTTCTTCCGGACGATGAGCCCTTCGCTTCCAACCGCTGCTTCCAGCCGCCGCAGGACGTCAGCCGAGAGCGGAGCGGTCTCCATTGCCATCGATTCCATCGCGCAGCTCCTCTCGCCGTACACTCGCCGGACTCAGGCCTGGGCCACCGCACCTTCCGCAGCCATCACCCTTTCATAAGCCGGCAGAGTCAGAAACTCGGTGAACTGCGGCGCCGCAATCAGCTCCCGCATCAGCGCGGCCGCCTGCTCGTACGCCGCATACCGCGCTGCATCCACCGCACCCTTCGCGTGCCTGAGCTCCTCATCGATGAAATGCGAGCACAGCTCCATCGTCACCGCGCGGCCGTCCGCGAGCCTGGCTCCATGGTGCACCCACTGCCACAGCTGCGCGCGGCTGATCTCGGCCGTAGCCGCGTCCTCCATCAGATTGAAGAGCGGCACGCACCCGATGCCTCGCAGCCAGGCCTCCACGTATCCCAGCCCCACGGCAATGTTCTGCTTCAGCCCCGCCTCCGTGATCGAACCCGCAGGCGCCTGCAGCAGATCTTCCGCGGTCGCATGAAAATCCGTCAGCTGCTTATCAATTTGATTGGGCTGCGGCATCAGGCGGTCGAACACCTCCATCGCCACAGGCACCAGCCCCGGATGTGCCACCCACGTCCCATCGTGGCCGTCCGAGGCTTCGCGCTCCTTGTCCGCCCGCACCCCGGCAATAGCCCTCTCGTTCGCCTCCGGATCACTCTTGATGGGGATCAGCGCGCTCATGCCGCCCATCGCGCTCACCCGCCGCCGGTGACAGGTCCGGATGCATAACTTCGAGTAACTCCGCATGAAATGCGTCGTCATCGTCACCTGCGCGCGGTCCGGCAGCACAATCGACGTGTCCGCCGCCAGCTTCTTGATGAAGGAAAAGATGTAATCCCAGCGGCCGCAATTCAGTCCCGCCGAATACTCCCGCAATTCATAAAGAATCTCGTCCATCTCAAACGACGCCAGAATCGTCTCGATCAGCACCGTCGCGCGAATCGATCCGGCCGCGACGCCCAGCTGCTTCTCCGCTTCGGCGAAAATATCGCGCCACAGCCGCGCCTCCAGATGGCTCTCCATCTTGGGCAGATAGAAATACGGACCCGTGCCGCGCGCCAGCAACTCCCGCGCGTTGTGATAGAAGTACAGCGCAAAATCGAAGATCGACCCGCTCATCGGTTCGTCATCCACCCGCACGTGCCGCTCCTCCAGATGCCAGCCGCGGGTGCGCACAAAAAGGACCGCCGGCTTCTCCGCCAGCCGATAGCTCTTGCCCGTCGCGGGATCGTCGAACGCGATCGTCTGCCGCACCGCATCCCGCAGGTTGATCTGTCCCTCCATCACATTGCTCCACGTCGGCGTGGTGGAGTCCTCGAAATCCGCCATGAACACTTTCGCCCCGGAGTTCAGCGCGTTGATCACCATCTTGCGATCGACCGGGCCCGTGATCTCCACCCGCCGGTCCAGCAAATCGGCGGGCAGCGGGCTCACCGTCCACTCCGCCTCGCGAATCGAGCGCGTCTCCGGCAGAAAATCCGGGCGCTCTCCGCCATCGAGCCGCGCCTGCCGCTCCTGTCTGCGCGCCAGCAGCTCTTTGCGGCGCTCGTTGAACATCCGCTGCAGTCCCGCCGCAAAAGCCATCGCCTCCGGCGTCAGGATCTCCCGATGCCGTTCCGTCAAAGGTGCCCGCAGGGCAATCCCCGCACCCAACCCGCTCATCGCTGCCCCCTCAGAGCCGCCGCAGAATCGGTCAGAACCAGCGGCGAACTGATCTGAATATCAGACCAATCTTATACACCTGGTCAGACGCGATTGGCCACCCGCGGCAGAAGGATAGCCGTCCGTTCGCGCGCAGCCCGTGAGGCCTTAAGACTGGTTAGAAGAGAGGAGCATTACCGAGCCTCAGGAGAAGCAAGGCGCGTCTCATCTTGCGAATGCGTCTGGAGGGATTTGGCTGATTTCAGCTCTTGCGCTTGAAATCTGGCGGAGAGAGAGGGATTCGAACCCTCGATAGAGCTTTTCAACCCTATAACGGTTTAGCAAACCGCCGCCTTCAGCCTCTCGGCCATCTCTCCGCATTGCGGCTCCCGCCAGTATACCGTGAACGCCCCCGCCCTTGCCCGGCAATTCCTGCCCCTCGCGCTTCTTCTGCCGCCGCCGGGTTGCGCTGCGGCTCCTCCCTGCATCCCACCTCAGGTGGCTTTGCCACTCGCAGAGGGAGAGCATCAACATGACTCAGATCGGCAGCAGCAACCAGGAAGACCTGGTAGTGGGCTACTTTTCCGACGGCGCGCACGCCTATCGCGCCATCAACGAACTCATCGATGAGGGGTTCCGCGCCTCCGAAATCGGCGCCGCCTTTCGCTCCCGGCGCCCTGGCGCCGAAGCACCCGTCGAATCCGGCGAGATGCGGAACGTACGCGAATTAACCGAGAGAAATCCCGCCGTCTCCGGCTCCGTCGGCGGCGTGGCCTCGCACGACGAGGCGGTGACGCCCGCGGGACTCGCCCCAGGTTCCGGCAACGCCTTTCCCGCCGCACCGTCCAGCCCCGGCCCCATCCCCGGCGCTGAAATCCCCTCCACCCTCCCCCACGATCTGCCTCACACCCTGCCCCACGATCTGCCGGCCACCTCGCGCGCCCGCAGCCAGAGCGACGATCGCTGGGTCGACCACCTCCATCGCAACTGGGGAAGCTCCTCCGCCGCCACGGCAAAGAATCGCAACACCGCCGCTGCCGGCAATCAGAAATTCGGAACCGGCGAGGGAACCCTCGGCCTGTTCCCCGACCACGCGTACTCCGAACCCGCCTTTGAAAGCTCTTTCGTCGGCATGGGCCTCGCCCCCGAGCATGCCCGCAGCCTCAGCGGCGACCTCAGCCGTGGAGGCGCCGTCATCACCGTCAGCGCAGGTGCCCGCGCCTCGCTCGCCGAAGCCATCCTCGAACGCAACCACGGCCGCATCCGCTTTGAGCCCGCGGCATCCACCACCACCCTGCGCGCTTCCGACCGCGAAAGCCCGGTCGAGGTCTACGGCTCCATGAGCAACTACTATCGTCCGGAAGAAGAGCTCCGCCGCAAAGCCTCCTGAGCGGCCGCCGCCTTCCGGCGTTACCAACAGTGCAAAAACGCCACTCCCTCCCAGGGTGGCGTTTTCGCTTTTCATCGCAGCCAAACCAGCGTAGATTCTGATTCTCCACTTCTCTCACGCGGAGGATCCAGGGGATCGCAAAGAAGTCTCAACCTCGCCGCGGCATGCGGCTGCTGCCGCTCATCGCCGCTACCTTCTTCATGGTTTCCGGCGGCCCCTACGGTATCGAAGACATCCTCGGCGCCGGCTACCTCAAAGGCCTCATTATCCTCGTGGCCCTGCCGATCCTCTGGAGCCTCCCCACCGCCCTCATGATCGGCGAGCTGGCCAGCGCCCTCCCCGAAGAAGGCGGCTTCTACGTCTGGGTGCGCCGCGCCCTCGGCCCCTTCTGGGGATACCAGGAAGCCTGGCTCTCTCTCGCCGCCAGCATCTTCGACATGGCCATCTACCCCACCCTCTTCGTCGTCTACCTCGGCCGCCTTTTCCCCTCATGGACCGCGGGCTGGCATGGCGCCGCCTGGGAGCTCGGCCTCATCGCCCTCTGCTGCATCTGGAACCTGCTCGGCGCTCCCGCCGTTGGCGATGGATCCATCGCGCTCTTCGTCCTGCTGCTCTCGCCCTTCGCCGTCCTCATCGCCGTCGCCCTCTGGCACGGAACCCACCTGCCCGCGCATATTTCCGCGTTTCACAGCATGTCCCACGCCGCCGGCGACGGCAGCCTCACTACCGCCATCCTCGTCGGCATGTGGAATTACATGGGCTGGGACAACGCCTCCACCGTCGCGCGCGAAGTCGACAACCCCCGCCGCAACTACCCGCGCGCCATGCTCGCCAGCGCTGCCGTCGTTGCCATCTCGTATATCGTTCCGCTCGCCGCTGCCGCCTGGGCCGGCGTCCCGGCAGACTCCTTCAGCACCGGCTCCTGGGCCGACGTCGCCCGTACCCTCGTCGGACCCTGGCTCGGCATCGCCCTCGTCGTCGGCGGCACGCTCACCTCCGTCGGCATGTTCAACGCCCTCACCATGTCCTACGCGCGCCTGCCCATGGTCCTCGCCGAAGACGGCATGCTCCCCGCCATCCTCGCCCGCAAAAATGGCCGCAACGTCCCGTGGATCGCCGTCCTGGCCTGTGCCGTCGCCTGGGCGCTCGCCCTGCGCTTCACCTTCGAGCGCCTCATCTCCATCGACCTCATCCTCTACGGCACCAGCCTTATCCTCGAGTTCGTCGCACTCGTCGTGCTCCGCCTGCGTGAGCCGCACCTCGACCGGCCCTTTCGCGCCGGCAGTCTCGCCACCGCCTGCGTTATCGGAGCCGTTCCCACGGCCCTCATCGTCTATGCCGACGTCGCCTCGCGCCACGAGCACATGGCGCACCTGCCCGCGCTGCTGCTCGGCGGGCTCATCGCCGCCTGCGGCCCCCTCTTCTATTGGTTATCGAAAATCAATAGCCGCCGCCCCGACCCCCTCACAGCCGTCGCCGACTGAACTGCCCGGCCAGGAGCCTGGTTCCCGTCCGCATCTGACTTCACGCGCTCTGATATAAGGGTCTACGCACTACAGTTCTCCGTTGCTGGCGCGCCTCTCGCCGCACCGTGCGAGCGCGCTCCTTCAGGCTTCGGCATCAGTGGATGAGGACAGAGCCCGGGATGAAATCGAGATTCTTCTCTGCGCAAATGCTGTGCTGGATCGCCGTCGCCGCAATGGCCACCGGCGCGCACGCCCGCCCCGCACTCGGCCAAACAGTGGCCACACCGGAAAGCGTCGGGTTCAGCTCCGCAGGACTCGATCGGCTGCACGCGCTGGTGCAGCAGGCAGTGGACAAAAAGGAAGTCGCCGGCGCGGTCACTCTGCTGGCGCGCCATGGCAGGATCGTTGACTTCCGCACCTACGGCGACCGCGACCTGGCGACCGGCGCGCCGATGACCCGGGATACGATCTTCCGCGACTACTCCATGACCAAGCCGGTAACCGGCGTTGCCATGATGATCCTCTTCGAGCAGGGCAAATGGCTGCCCAACGATCCCATCGCGAAATACATTCCTGAGTTTGCCCACCTGAAGGTTTACAACGGCACCGATGCCGACGGAAAAATGATCCTCGTCGATCCGGCCCATGCCCCCACCATGGCCGAGTTGATGTCGCATACCGCGGGGTTCACCTATGGCTTCTTCGGCAACACGCCGGTCGACAGGATGGTGCTCAAAGCCGATGTCTTCGGCGCGCCCAGCCTGCAGGGCATGATCGACCGCCTTGCGAACCTCCCGCTGCTCTATCAGCCGGGCAGCGAGTGGAATTACTCGCTCTCCATGGACATCGAGGGTTACATCGTGCAGAAGCTCAGCGGCCAGTCGCTGCCCGACTTCATGCGCGACCATATCTATCGGCCCCTGGGGATGAATGACTCCGGCTTTTGGGTTCCGGCGGACAAACAAAGCCGGTTCGCCACTCTCTACTGGTGGGATCCGGACGCCCACGCGGTGACGGCGCAGCCGCATGGCTTCGTGAGCCCGCATCCGTACGATGCGCCGCCCGCGGTGCCATCGGGCGGCGGCGGCATGGTTTCCACCATCGGCGACTACTACCGCTTTGCGCAGATGCTGGCCAACGGCGGAAAGCTGGACGGCCAGCGCATCCTCTCCCCGGCGTCCGTCAGGTTAATGACCTCAAATCACCTCGCGCCGAATTTGCTCACGGGTCAATTCGGGATCGGTTTCCAGCGGATGCGCCCCGGTTTCGGCTACGGCTTCAACTGCGCCGTCGAGTACAACCCGCAGGAAGCGAATCTGCCCGACGGGAAAGGCACGTTTCTGTGGGACGGCGCGGCAGGAACGTGGTTCTGGGTCGACCCCGCCAATGACATCGTCTTCGTCGGCATGATCCAGCGCATGAACTGCGGCGATCCGAACCTGCAGTATCTCAGCCGTTCCATCGTCTACGGAGCGCTCGTCGATCCCTCGAAGTAAGCCGCCCGCGACCAGCCCAGCCCCCCCGAACGTTGAGGGCCAGGTTCACCCCACAGCAAGAAGCAAACGCCACCCTCCGCCCACGCATCAAGGTCAATCGGACTGCGTCTCACCCAAAGTGCCTGTTCCGGACCATTCCAGGAACCGCATCCCAATCGACCCGCCCTCAGCGCCCCGAACAAGAACTCCCCGCCGCCGACTGATCCGCCCTCGGCTCCCCGCCAATGCCCCCACCCCAATGCCCCCGCCCCCACCGAGGCGGACAGCCAGGTTCACCCCACAGCAAGAAGCAAACGCCCACGCCGCGCAGGCATCAAGGTCAAACGGACTTCGACCCACCCAAAAGTGCAGTTCCCGGACCATTCCAGGAACCGCGTCCAAATCGATCCGCCGCCACCACCCATCCCGTCAGCCCCCCGCCCCCTGGACAAACCGCAAAAGATCCCGCAAAACAAGAAGAGCCCGGCCAAGGCCGAGCTCCTCCCGAATCCAACGACCGGTGCGCCCTTTACCGCACGCTCGCCGCCGCCTCCAGCACCTTCTTCTGCTTCCCATCCGCGAAATTCCGCACCGAATGCATTACCCGATCCCGCGCGTACGCCGCATCCTGCCAGCCCCGGATCTCCACCCGCTTCCCCTCCAGATCCTTGTAGATCGAGAAAAAATGCGTGATCTCCTTCAGCATGTGCGGATAAATCTCCGAGTAGTTCCACACATCCCGGTACCGCGGATTGTTCTTGCCCACCGCCAGCACCTTCTCGTCCAGCACGCCCTGGTCGGTCATCTCCAGCAGTCCGATCGGCCGCACCTCCATCACGCACCCCGGAAAACTCGGCGCGTCCACCAGCACCAGCACGTCCAGCGGATCCCCGTCGTCGCTCAGCGTCGACGGCACAAATCCGTAGTCCCCCGGATAATGCACCGGCGAGTAAAGGTTCCGGTCCAGCCGGAAGACATGCAGCTTCTTGTCGTACTCGTACTTGTTGACA
>JBKICP010000283.1:0-5771 GCA_046567085.1 Acidobacteriota bacterium | reverse complement strand
CAAGGCAAAAGCCGTCGTCCGCGCCATCGAACGCGCACGCGGGAATTAGCTTCTCCATCGGGTGCCCGATGTTCCTTTGTGCCAAAACCTGGGGTCATTCCGCCACCAACCCCATTACATCTGGGCCGCGTCAGCGGCCCGGCGGTAAAAGCGCCGGGTTTCAACCCGGCGAAATCAGTGCACGACATTGACGGGCTTTAGCCCCGGATCAAATCCAGTTGCGGTTTGATCCGCACCTCGCTCCATCGGCCTGCGTGCCCCGTGTCCCTGCGGTTGGGGACAAGGGCTCTTCGGAGCTCCCCTACCCCATCCGTTTCGCGTTCGACTGGATCAGCTTGTTGAAGTTGTATTTGATATTCGCCTTCACCTTATCCAGGATCCCCTTTTCCGCGAACGTCCCCTTGTTTGTCTTCAGCCCTTCCAGCGTCAGGTGCGACGAGGTGATCGCCTTCGTCGCGTTCTTGATCAGCGGATCGAGCTGCGTCTTCTTCATCTTCTCCACCTTGTCCATCCACCCCGGCAGCCCGATGTCGGAGACGAAGAAGTTCGCCACATTGCTCGTGTCCGAGCACGAGATCAGGTAGCACCCCAGCACCGGGCACACGCGGAACAGGTTCAGGTCCAGCGTCGCCTGGTCCTTGAGCAACGCATTGCCCGCCTTCATCTCCGTGTAGTCGCGTCCCAGAATCGCCAGCTCCTGGATCAGCTTCGACAATGCGCTCGCCGCGCCGATCGCCGCCGTGGTAGCCGTCCCCAGATCGGCAAACAATCCCGCAATCTTCGTCGATGCCGACGCCGTGTTGCGCACCGCATCCGCGGTATTCGCCGCAAGAAAGCGCTTGATGCACACCAGCACCGCATCGGCCGCCGCCGACGGATCCCCCGGCAGCACGCCCTCCAGGTAGTAGTCCGCTTTATAGAGGTCGCGCGCATTGCCCACCACCGCCCGCCACGACTTCACCGACTTCAGCGAGCTGGTGATCACACCGATGAACGGCGTCATCTCGGAGATCAGCGAGTGCAGCGCCTCGCTTCCTACCGCATCCACCACATCGGACATATCGTGCAGATTGGTCGCGATGCCGAAGAAATCCATCGCGTTCGTGTGCATGTCGCCCACATGCGAAAGGGCCGCCGTGCTCGACGATCCGGTCTGGATCCCCTGCACCATCTTCCTGCACGAGCTCGCCAGCGAGGCTGCGTCCGATCCTGCATTCTTCAGAATCTTCGCTTTCGCATACTTCCCGAAGGTCAGCTGGGTGTCCGCAAAAAGGTTTTTGAGATTGTCCTTGCGCGCCTTCGATATCGCGCCGAGGGCCTGAAACTCCTGCCTGCTCAATGCCGGGGTCGACATTCGCTTTCTCCTTGCAAGTTTTTTCGACGACGCGCCGGCGGAACCGCGGGATGGAATGGGCGCAGGACAACCATTGAAAGCCAATTGCCGCATTTGCGCAAGTTGGCTCGGGAGGCAAGCCCCCGAGCGGCTCTCACTGCGCGAGCGCTACTGCGCCTGGACCCGCTCCGCGCTGCCCTGCACGTCCAGGCGGCAGTTGCCGTGTCCTAACGACGTCCACACGTTCCCATCGGCGAACAGCACCTGCTCGAGCGAGACGCGGGTCACGCCGTACGCGTACATCTTTGCCGGCAGGCGAATCTCCCGCAACTGATCCGCCGCCTGATCCGCACCATCGATGCCGGAAAACGTCAGGCGCAGATCGAAGGCGCTCGCATCCAGCTGATAGACACTCTGCTTGCCCAGAAACCGCGCAGTGATCGTTACCGATCGGATCGCCTTGCCGCTTGAGTTCTGAAAGCCCAGCGCCAGATTCGGCTCCGTCACCTTCTCCGCACTGGTCACCGGGAGATAGCTCGCCGGCCAGTTCAGATGAGCGCTGCTCAGCATCACCGGACAGCCCGCCTGGTCCGGCGCTCTCTGCGATGCAGGATTCATCAGCCCTTCCATCGCAGCTGCGCCTGCCGGCTGCGGTGGCGCATATTCCTGCGCAGCGGCCACCGTCGCAGCGGCCGATACCGCCAAAAGCAATGCGGGAACGAAGAGCTTCATCGCGAGCACCTCCGAACGCCCCCAGCATAGCACCGGCAGTGTAGGGGTGCAGTCTCAATCGGTAAAATAGAAACGGAGCAGAAAATTGCGGAAAACCTCAGGTGCAATCCCGACAGCCATCGGAGCTATTGCCGCCCGATCTCAGTTCAGCGAGATCATGCGCCGCGCCTCCGGCAAGAAACGTGAACGTTTTGTCGTTGGCCGCCGAGGAGAACCGAAGATCGTAATCATGGGCATCGATGATTTTCTGAATACAATCGCTCCCGAACCAGAGGTGCTCGCTGCGATTCGTGCCGATTCAGTCAGAAACGGCACCAGTGAAATCACGATGGCCGAGATCGACCGCGAAATTGCGGCTTATCGTCGGGAGCGTCCCCGTAGAAATGGCAAAGCCGGCCGTCGTTCTTGACACGAATATCGTCGTCTCGGCCCACCTTGTATCGACCGGCCTGGAACGCCGGATACTGGATCTCGCCCTCAGCGGACAGATTCGCCTTTGTCTCAGCGAGGAAATCCTCGAAGAATATGAAGCTGTTCTCAGGCGTCCGAAATTTGCAATCGCCGCGACCCGCCTGACCGCTTCTTTACGCGAGATCAAAAAAGCGGCCACCTTTTTCGCATCCCGATCCAGACTCCAGGTCGCATCCGATCCCGCGGATAACAAATTCATCGAATGCGCGGAGAGTTCCGCCGCCGATTATCTGATCACCGGCAATAAGCGTCACTTCCCATCGGGCTGGAAATCTACAAATGTAGTCAGTTCAAGGGAGTTCCTGCAGGATTTGATTCCCGAACTGCGCATTTAAAAAACTGCTTCTACCGGCATCGCAGAATCGCCGGTCTAAACTGGAGGGGGTGGTTCCAACGATGGTCTTCGTCCTCGACAACTACGACTCCTTCACCTTCAACCTCGTCCAGTACATGGGCGAGCTCGGCGCCGACGTCCAGGTCCGCCGCAACGACGAGCTCACCCCCGAGGAAGTCGAGGCCCTCCATCCGGACCGCATTGTCCTCTCCCCCGGCCCCTGCACGCCGCAGGAAGCCGGCATCTCCATCGACCTCATCCGCCACATGGCCGGCAAGGTCCCCATCCTGGGCGTCTGTCTCGGCCATCAGGCCATCGGAGCGGCCTTCGGCGGCAACGTGATCCGTGCCGCAAAACTCATGCACGGCAAGACCAGCAAGGTCGAGCATGACGGCAAAACCATCTTCGCCGGCCTCGACTCCCCCATGACCTGCACCCGCTACCACTCGCTCATCGTCGAAGAAAAATCCCTGCCCGCCGATCTCGAAGTCACCGCACGCACCGCCGACGGCACCATCATGGGCCTGCGCCATCGCAGCCTGCCCATCGAAGGCGTGCAGTTCCACCCCGAGTCCGTCCTTACCCACGACGGCAAGCGTCTCGTGCAGAATTTTCTTGAGCTCTGATCCGGCTACATCTTCGCCACGCGCGCCAGCATCACGCGCACGCAATCAGCTGACAGGCCGCCAGGATCACCAGATCCAGCACCACCCGCAACGCGTCGCCCAGATCGAGCGGCCACAACAGCGCCCACAGCAGCAGCGCAATCAGCGTAGCCGCCATCAGACAGATGCCGCCCACCCGATTCGCCCTGTACCATATTTCCTGAGAGGATCGCGTCTTGCGCGTGCGCACGCCGTACCACGGATTCGGCTTCACCCAGCCCAGCACCAGCGGGATCGAAATCAGCAGGGTGAGCGGCGGCAATACGATCATCAGCCCATAAAGAACATGCGGGACCGGAATCGCCATACCAGCAGCATAGCGCCAGCGCTCGCACTCGCGGCAGCCTGCTTTGCTGCGGGCGCCGCGGCGCAATCGACCGCCGCATCCGCCCAGCCTGCGACGCAGCAGGAACCCTCGTCCCTCTCGACCGTCCTTCACCAATCGGCAGCGCCATCCGTGCCTGCACTCGCCGCCTCGCTCGCCACCGTCTCCACCGAAGGCGTCTCCCTCTCCGGCCCGCTCTCGGTAGCCAACGGCACCGCCTTCCTCGGCAACAACGGATCCGTCACCGCCGGCGACAAGTCCGTCCACCTCAAGCTCACCCGCGGCGGCAACCTCAGCGTCTGCTCCACCACCCAGGTGCATCTCTCCACCGACACCGGCGTCTCCGGCGGCGGCCTCATGATCGCCCTCAACCGCGGCGCGATCGAAGGCCACTACATCCCCGGCCAGTACTCCGACGTGATCCTGACGCCCGATCTGCGCATCCTCATCTCCGGCCCGGGCGTGGCCGACTTCAGCCTGCGCGTGAACAATGAGGGCGACACCTGCTTCGACAACCACGGCGACCACGCCCCTTACGTTCTCGCCACCAATCTCTTCGAAGGCGGCGCCTACCGCGTGCAGCCGAACCAGCGCGTCCTCTTCGAGCATGGCAGCCTGCAGCAGGTCGTCGACAAAGAGCAGGAGCCCTGCGGCTGTCCGGCGCCGCCCCCCACACCCGCGCCCACGGCCATCGCCCGCGTGGGAGCGCCGGGGATCACCCTCCACTCCAGCGGACAAACCAACACCCCGCCACCGGCCAAAGCAAAAACGACGGCCGAAGAGAACCCCTTCCCGCTCGCCCAAAGCGAGGGACTCCAGCCGCCGCCCCCGCCCCCCTCGACGCCCGTCGTCCCCCCCGGCCAGGCCCACGCCGAAGTCTCCGCGCCCCTGGTCTACAACGGCGAAGCGGCCGCCCGAGGCGCATCCCCATCCTCGGCGTTAGCCACCGCATCTACCTCCGCCGGAAATGCCACCGACCACGCCTGCAACGATCCCCTCTATCCCGGCGTTGTCTGTGGCACCGGCAGCCCGGCGAATCCTTCCGCATCTCCCTCGCCGGCGCAGAGCGCAACCCCGTCGACTTCGCATGCCAAACCGAAGAAGCACTCCGCCTTCGTCCGCTTCCTCCGCAAAATCTTCGGCTGAGCGATTCGCAAACAAACGGATTTCGACCACGCCAAAGCACCTCCGTGACAGCATGGACGCCCCGTCCGCGCCGGTGTCCAATGGAAGGCAGCACAGCATGGAGCATTTTTATGAATCCAGCTTCAGCCCGCGTGCTCTACTGGTCGCCCCGGATACTCACGATCGCCTTCGCCCTTTTCATCAGCATCTTTGGCTTTGGACGTCTTCTCTGAGCACACTGGCCCGGGGCAGACGATTCTCGATCTTTCCGTGCATATGATCCCCTCCATGGCGATCGCCGCCGTACTGATCGCAGCCTGGCGTCGCGAGTGGATCGGTACTGCGCTGCTGGCTCTCGCTGCCGGACTTTACGCTGTGAGAGTTCTGCCCCAGCATGTCGACTGCGCCTTGATGATCTCGGGTCCCCTGCTGGCAATTGCGGGCCTCTTCCTGATGAGCTGGATCGTGCGGAGCAAGCTGCGCGCCGCGCTCTGATCCCCTGCGCAGCGGAGCGGGCTGCGCCGGGCCCCCGAGCTTCGACTGGTCCCCCTGCGATAAAATCGAATCTGCCGGAGTAAGCACCTGCGCGGACCCTGCCGGGTCCGCCATCCGCGGCCACCTGTGGCCAGATTCCGCACAATTTTTCGTAAGGAGCTTTCCCCGTATGGCGATTCCCGCCACCCAGATGCGCCCGGGCATGATCATCAAACACAACAACGACCTCCACCTCGTCTTCTCCGTGGAGCATCGCACCCCCGGCAACCTGCGCGCCTTCATCCAGGCCAA
>JBKICP010000282.1:0-22309 GCA_046567085.1 Acidobacteriota bacterium | reverse complement strand
GCGCATCACAACGGTACGCAGGTATTCATAGTCCAGGGTGGAGGCGCTCATCGGACAAGGGCCTCCGCACGAGAAGTTGCAGGAGCCGAGGCGAGGCGCAGGATTTCGGCGGGAAGCGCTTCGAGGGGAAGAACCTTATTCGCGAGCCCCGCGTTGGTCACCGCGCCGGGCATGCCCCAGACCACACTGGTGGCGGCATCCTGGGCGAGGATCGTGCCACCGGCAGCACGGATGGCGCGCGCTCCGTGCAGGCCGTCGGAGCCCATGCCGGTGAGCATCACGCCGAGAGTGTGTCCGCCGCAGATCTGCACCGCAGAGCGAAAGAGGACGTCCACCGAGGGGCGGCAGAAGTTTTCCGGAGGGTCCTGATTGAGCCGGAAGCGCAGGTCGCGCAGGATCTCGAGGTGCCAGTCGCCGCGCGCAATGTCGATGACGCCGGGCTGGGCATGGTTATCCGCCGAGGCTTCGCGGACGCGCAGCGGGCAGAGCGCGTTGAGGCGTTCGGCAAGAAGTCCGGTGAAAAGGCGCGGCATATGCTGCACGATGACAATGGGCAGCGCGAAGGAAGCCGGGATTTTGGGGAGCAGGACTTCCAGGGCGGCCGGTCCTCCCGTGGAAACGCCGATGACGACAATCTTCGGGGTGTGCGCCGAGGAGGCCGGAAGGACAGGCCGCGGGAGATCCAGGACGGATGGAGTTGTGGGGCGCGATTCTCCCGGGAAGAGAGCGAAGATTTTGGGGAGCAGTTCTCGGCTGAGCGTCTCGACGCCTTCGCGGGCATTGTGCTGGGCGCCGGGCTTGGTCACGTAGTCGGTAGCGCCGCGCGCCAGCGCCTCGATCGTGATGCGGGCGCCACGCGAGGTGAGGGTGCTGCACATGACGACCGGAACGCGCCGGTCCTGGCGGCGAATGGCCGAGAGCACCTCAAGGCCGTTCATGCCGGGCATCTCGATATCGAGCAGAATGAGATCGGGGTGAACGCGATCGAAAGCGGCGAGGCCATCCTGACCGGAGGAGGCGGTGGCGGCGATCTCAAGGGTCGGCTCCGGTTCCAGAGCCATGCGCACCAGGCTGCGCATCACCGCAGAGTCGTCGATGTGCAGGACGCGAATCCTGCGCTGCGGCAACCGCAGGGGCTGCGCGGTGCGCACGGACTGAGGAGCGACGGGCATCACTCTTCCACTCCCACCATCCGCAGCTTGTCGAAGAGGCCCTCGGCATCGAAGGGTTTGACGAGGTACTCGTCGGCGCCGGCGAGCAGGGCAGCCTCGATGTGATCGTTTTCCGCCTCGGTCGTAACCATGACAATTTTGGTGTCCTGAAGGGTCGGATCGGCGCGGACCGCCTGGAGCATCTCGTAGCCCGACATGATGGGCATGTTCCAGTCGACCAGAGCGACGCTGAAAGGGCCGGAGTCACGCAGACAGGTGAGGCCCTGCCGGCCGTCGACCGCCTCCACGCACTCGTCTCCATGCTCGGCAAAGAGGGAGCGAAGATAACTGCGGATGAAGCGGGAATCGTCGACGACCAGGGCGCGCATGATTCTCCTTTTCTGTACCCCGGCCTCAGGCGGGGAACGCGCCGGCGAGGCGCATCGGATCGAGGCGCTCCGGAGCAAGGCTGACGAGCAGGCGGTCGCGCAGCTTCCACGCACCGTCGAAGAGAGCCTGGCGGCGCGCCTCGAGCGTGGCCGGGTTCGGCTCATGCTCGGCATCCGAGACGTGGAGCACCTCGCCCACCGAGTCGACGAAGAGTCCGAAGAGACCGTCGCCGCTTTCGAACACGAGGACATCCTCGGGGGACGCCGCCGGTTCCATGCCGAGCAGCCGTCGCAGCGAGACCGCCGTAAGAACTTCGCCGCGATAGTGCACCAGGCCGCCGACAAAGTAGGGCGCAAGGGGCACAGGCTGGGTGGCCGGCTTGCCGAGGATTTCAAGAACGTGGGCGATGGGGATTCCGTAGAGGGTATCGCCGACGACGACTGAGCAGACTTCCTGGGTGGATGGTGCGCGTGTTTCGCTCATCGTGTTTCCTCCGAGGCAAACTCCATCGAGCCGTCGATCACGTTCTCCAGCGGCGGGATCGAGGAGAGACGAACAATGCCGGTGACTTTCTCATGCAGCAGGGTGATGCCATCAGCGGCCAGGCCGGAGCCGGCTTCCTCCAGACGGCTGCCGCCCGTGACATCGAGGACCTGAGAGACGGTCATGCCCACGTGGCGCTGGCCGTCGCGGCAGACCACCACCGTAGTCTGGGCGTCGGGATCGCTGGCCGAATCCATAAAGTCGCCCGCCGCGTCGTCCAGAGGCAGGAGGGCACCCTCGAAGCGAAGGACGGGGCGCGACCCGGCGCGTTCGATGCGCGAGCGTGGGATGCGTTCGATGCGCACCACCGTCTCCAGCGGCAGCGCGGCACGGCGAGCGCCGGTTTCGACGAGAAGGAAGTCCTGGCGGCGCGTACCTTTTTCCTCGCTCTGCGCTTCCTCATTCTCCGACGACAGACCGACATTGATGTTCTGCGCGATGGCACCGGGATTGAGGATCAGCGCCATTTCGCCGTTGCCGAGAATGGTGGCGCCGGCGTAAAAGCCGATTTCGCGCAGCACGGCGGCCAGCGGCTTGACGACGATCTCTTCCGGATCGGCAAGACCGTCGACCACCAGACCGAAGCGGCGGCCGTCGGCGTTGAGGATGGCGATGTCGCAGGGAGCGCCGCTCTCGCGCGGCGGCTGCTGCAGCAGTCGATCGAGGAAGACCAGCGGCAGCAGGTGGCCGCGGAGGCGATAGAGCGCGGCGTTTTCAAGGCGTTCCAGCCGGCTGTCGGTTTCCCCGGCGCTGAGATGGACCAGCTCGGTCAGGGCCGTCTGCGGCACGGCGAAGTTCTGGCCGCGGCTGCGCACGATGAGCGCGGGAATGATGGCGAGGGTGAGCGGGATGCGCAGGCGCAGGATCGAGCCTTTGCCGCTGCGGCTTTCCACGTCGACCTTGCCGCCGATCTTTTCCACGTTGGTGCGGACCACGTCCATGCCGACGCCGCGGCCGGAGACGCTGGTAATGGCTTCGGCGGTGGAGAAGCCGGGCAGGAAGATCAGCTGCAGGATTTCCCGCTCGTTCATCTGCTCGGCGCGCTGTGCCGGAACCAGCTGGCGCTCGACGGCCTTGCGGCGGATTTTGTCGAGGCTCATGCCGGCGCCGTCGTCATGCACTTCGACGATGACGTGGCTGCCTTCGTGGTAGGCGCGCAGCCGGACGACTCCCTCGGCCGGTTTCCCCTGGGCGATGCGCACGGCCGGCGCTTCAATGCCGTGGTCGATGGCATTCCGAATCGAATGCGTCAGCGGATCGCGGATGGCTTCAAGGAGGCTCTTGTCGAGCTCCGTCTCCTGGCCCTCCATTTCGAGGCGGACCTTCTTGTCGAGACCGAGGGCGAGATCGCGCACCAGGCGCGGGAAACGCGAGAAGAGGTGGCTGACCGGCTGCATGCGCGCCTTCATCACGGATTCGCGCAGATCGGCGGTGACCATGTCGAGGCGGCGACCAAGGAGCGCGAAGTTGGGATCGGCGCTGGTGGTCTGCAGGATCTGATTGCGGGTCAGCACGAGCTCGCCGACCAGGTTCATCATGCGGTTCAGCAACTCCACATCGACCCTCAACGTGGAGTCGGCGGTGCCGGAAGCCGGAGTACTCTGGGCCTCGGCAGGCGGCTGAGGTGCGGTTTCGGTCGCGGGCCGCGCAGGCAGCGAAGGGGACGCCGCGGCGGGAGCGGAACGTGGTTCCGAGTCCGAATCCCGGGGCGAGTCTTCGGCCTGCGCACGCGGCCCTGCCTCCGCGGGAAGAAGCGGGGGAGGCGAACCCTGAGGCGGATCGGCCGGGGCATTGCGATGGGGGCTGCGGGGTGCGCGTTTGCGCGGAGCCCGAGGTCGGCGTGTGGGTGCCGAAAGAGCAGCGGCCGTTGCCGCCGTCTCGGCGAGGATCGGTTCGGCGATGCCTGCCGCTGCGGGGATATCCCCTCGCTGGAGCGCTTCCAGACGCTCGATCATGGCGGCGTCCTGTTGCTGGCTTGCGCCTTCGCCGCCGGTGGTTTCGATGCTGTGCAGGATGCCGCGCAGAGCGTCCATCAGGGCGAGCAGGCCGCTGATGATCTCCGCGGTCGCTGCCAGCTTGCCGTCGCGCAGCAGACCGAGGAGATTCTCTCCGGCGTGCGAGAGCGCTTCGAGGCGGCTGAAGCCGAGAAATCCCGTCGTGCCCTTGATGGTGTGCACGGTGCGGAAGATATCGGCGAGCAGTTCCGGATCGCCGTGGCGGGTTTCGAGGTCGGTAAGGGCTCTCTCCATGCGGTCGAGCCCTTCCTGGCTTTCGAGCAGGAATTCGCGAGTGAGGTCGTCCACGATGGGTTTATCGGAAGGAGGAGGAGGAACTTGAGTGCTGTTGCCGGTGCCGGGGGAAGAGGTTAGCCTCAGAACCATGCCGGGAATCAGCGAGAAAGAACTGGAGCCTCTGCGGGGGGCGGCAATCGAAGCAGCCGGGAAGGCCTACGCGCCCTATTCGAAGTTCTATGTCGGGGCGGCGCTGCTGTTCGATGACGACTCGGTGGTGACGGGCTGCAATGTGGAGAACATGTCCTACGGGCTGACGAGCTGCGCGGAGAGGAACGCGCTGTTCCGCGCGATCAGCGAGGCCGGTGCGGGGCGCAGGATTCGGGCCATCGTGATCACGAATCGCAATGGCGCAGCGAGCCCGCCGTGCGGCGCATGCCGCCAGGTGATGAGCGAATTCGTCACCCCGGACGCGATCGTCACGTTTCCTGGCGATCACGGGCCGGAGACGAAACCTTTCGCGGAGATCTTTCCGTACAGCTTCCGGCTGGAGGAGCGATGAGCACGCTGCACGCGGTGGACCTGATCCGAAAGAAGCGGGACGGAGAGGAACTGACCCAGGAAGAGATCCGCTTCCTGGTGGAGGGAGCGGCGCGGGAGACGATTCCGGAGGAGCAGCTATCGGCGTGGCTGATGGCGGCGTTTCTGCGCGGGCTGACGCTGGCCGAACTGGACACGCTGACGACGGCGATGCGCTTTTCCGGTGAGGTGCTCGATCACACGGGGCTGGGACGCAAAACCGTCGACAAGCATTCGACCGGCGGGGTGGGGGACAAGACCTCGTTCCTGGTGGCGCCGATCGCGGCCGCGGCCGGCCTGGCCGATCCGATGATCAGCGGGCGCGCTCTCGGGCACACCGGGGGAACGCTGGACAAGCTGGAGTCGATCCCGGGCTATCGGACAGGATTGTCGCTGGCCGAGATGCGCCGCGTGCTGGAGCAGTGTGGGGCGTCGATTGTCGGGCAGACGAAGAATCTGGTGCCGGCGGATCGCAAGCTCTATGCGCTGCGGGATCGGACGGCGACAGTGGAGAATCCGTACCTGATCTGCGCCTCGATCATGAGCAAGAAGCTGGCGGCGGGACTCGACGCGCTGGTCATCGATGTGAAGACGGGGTCGGGCGCGTTTCTGCGCGATGAAGACCAGGCGCGGTACCTCGCGGCGCTGATGGTGGAGACGGGCGAGCGAGCGGGGACGCGCACGGTGACGGTGCTGACCGACATGAGCCAGCCGCTGGGACGGATGGCGGGGAACTGGGTCGAGGTGGCCGAGTCCGTGGAGCTGCTGCGCGGCGAGCGGCCGGCGCTGAGTGAGGACCTGCGCGAGGTATCGCTGATTCTGGCCGGATGGATGATCTTCCTCGGCGGAAAGGCAGCGAGCGCGGAGGAGGGCCGGCACATGGCGGAGGAGAAACTCGTGGACGGCTCGGCGCTCCGGATCTTCCGGGAGATGGTCGCGGCGCAGGGTGGGGATCTGCAAGCCATCGATGCCGGGATGGAGTTTCATCGGCCGCGGTATCGGCGGGACTTGCGCGCGACCCGGGGCGGCTATTTTGTCGCAGCCGATTGCACCAAAGTGGGCTGGGCGGTGCAGCGGCTGGGCGCGGGACGCGAGAAGGCCGGCGAGCCGGTGGAGGCGCATGCGGGTCTGGAGATGCATGTGAAGCTGGGCACGCGCGTTGAGGCCGGACAGGTTCTGGCGACGCTGTTTGCCGAGGAGGAGAACCGGTTTGCAGAGCCGGAGCCTTTGCTGGCTGAGGCGCTCACGATCGGAGATGCGCCGGTCGCGGCGCCACCGCTGGTGCGGGAGATCATTTCGGCGGAGAACAAAGATTCTTATCTGGGGAAGGGAAGCGGGAGGAGAATCCGGTAGCCTGTGGCCGGTAGCCTGTGGCTTGTAGCCTGGGGATATGGCAGGCACGCAAACAAGCTCATCGGTACTGCGGCGTAATAAATTGCGCGATTCCGGCAGAGACCCGATAGGATGCAGACAAACCTCAGGAGAAGGCATTGGGACGATTCACGGGTGTGCTGGGTCTGCTGACGATGCTGCTGCTGGCGTGGATTTTTTCCACGAATCGGCGAGCGATCCGGTGGCGGACGGTGGCGTGGGGACTGGGGCTGCAGATCCTTTTCGCCGTTTGCGTGGTGGAGTGGACCGTGGGTCAGCGGGTCATGCACGCGGCCGGCGGCGCGGTGAATCATCTGCTGGCCTACGCGTTTGACGGATCGACGTTCGTCTTTGGCGATCTGGGCGCGCATGTCTCGAAGATCGGCAACGCCTTCGGGACCAGTTTCTTCGCCTTTCAGGTGCTGCCGACGATCATCTTCATCTCGGCCTTCTTTGCGGTGCTCTACTACCTCGGGATCATGCAGCTGATCATCCGCGGCTTCGCGAAGGCGATGCAGTGGACGATGAAGGTTTCGGGAGCGGAGAGCCTGAACGTGGCGGCGAGTATTTTTATGGGGCAGACCGAGGCGCCGCTGACGATCCGGCCGTTTCTGCCGGGGGCGACGCGCTCGGAGCTAATGACGATCATGACCAGCGGTATGGCGCATGTCTCAGGCGGCATCATGGCGGCGTACATCCTCTACGGCATTTCTGCGAGCAGTTTGCTGGCGGCGGTGATCATGACGGCGCCGGGGACGGTTCTGATCTCGAAGATGCTGGTGCCGGAGACGGAGAAGCCGGCGACCGAAGGTGTGGTGAAGATTCCGGAGGGCGAGGAACATCAGGACGAGAACCTGATCGGATCGATTGCGCGGGGGACGATCGACGGCGGGCGGCTGGCGTTCAATGTGGGCATCATGCTGATCTCGTTTCTGGCGCTGATCGCGTTGCTGAACGGGATTCTGGGCGGACTGCACAACTGGCTTGGCGGGCATCATATTCCTTTTCCGCACTCGCTCGATGCGATCCTCGGGTTCTTCTTTGCGCCGGTGGCGTGGCTGATCGGGATTCCGTGGCACGATGCGCCGACGGTGGGCAATCTGCTGGGGACGCGCATGGTGATGAACGAACTGGTGGCGTACACGTATCTCGGGAGCCTGGCGAAGGCGGGCGCGCTGGCGGCGCGGTCGGTGACGATAGCGACCTTCGCGCTGTGCGGGTTTGCGAACCTGAGCTCGATCGGGATCCAGATTGGCGGCATCGGAGCGCTGGCGCCGAATCGGCGGAACGAGCTGGCGAAGCTGGGATTGCGAGCGATGCTGGCCGGGACGATGGCGAATCTGATGTCGGCTTCGATTGTGGGAATGCTGATCAAGTAGCGATGACGGATACAAATTATCAAAAGGCGAGTGCGGCGGCGGAGCTGGTGTTGGCGCGGACGGGGCTGCGGCCGCGGATTGGCATTGTGCTGGGCTCGGGGCTGGGGGCGTTTGCCGAACAGCTCGAGGAGAAGGCGGCGATCGCGTTTGCGGAGATTCCGCATTTTCCGCAGTCGACGGTGCCGGGGCACAGCGGCAAGCTGGCGATCGGGAAGGTGGCCGGGGTGGCGGTCGCCGTCATGCAGGGGCGCGTGCATGCGTACGAGGGCTACAGCTCGGAGGAGGTCGTGTTTCCGATCCGCGTGCTCGCGGCGATGGGCGTGACGCAGGTGGTACTGACGAATGCGGCGGGCGGCATCAATCCGGGGCTGAAACGCGGGCAACTGGTGCTGATTTCAGACCACATCAATCTGTCGGGGCGGAATCCGATTGTGGGGGCGGCAGAGGACAGGCTTGGGCCGCGGTTCTTCGATATGACCGAAGCCTATTCGGCGCGGCTGCGGATGGTGGCGCACGAGGCGGCGCGTGCGATGGAATTTCGGCTCGACGAGGGCGTGTATCTGAGCGTGCTGGGGCCGAGCTTCGAGACCCCGGCGGAGATTCGGGCGTTTCGCACGCTGGGCGCCGATCTGGTGGGCATGTCGACGGTGCAGGAGACGATTGCGGCGCGGCAGATGGGAATTGAAGTGCTGGGGATCAGCTGCGTGACGAACCTGGCGGCCGGGATCCAGGCCGAGCCGCTGAGCCATGAAGAGGTGATGGAGACGGGGCGCGCCGTCGAGAAACAGCTGGCGGGGCTGCTGACAAGGGTCGTGGGATTGATGGACAGCGAAAAGCTGCTAGCGAGAAACGATTAGCGAGAAACTGTTAGCGAGAAGCGATTAGCGAGAGACTGTTAGCGAAAAGCTGTTAGCGAGAAGCGATTTGCGAGAGACTGTTAGCGAAAGACGGCTAGCGAAAGACTGTTAGCGAAGAGCGGGTACTGCGCTCGCAGACGTTTCTGTGGCTGAGTGGAGTCTCGCGCCTCATCTAACCCCGACGGCCAGATCCTCCTTGTTCCTCCGCACGTTCAGTGGCGCAGCGTTCGCGGCGAGGACTTCTACAGGCGTGTCCTCATAACCGGGGTCGAATGTGTCCTCTATTTCTCGCTCGACTTCGTTCGGCTCTTCACAGTCCTGGGCACCGGGTTCCGGGCACCGGGCACCGCACACTTCCTGCTTTCCCCTTCCGGCTTCCTGCTTCTCATTCACCTCCGCCGCTTCCTCGCAAACGCATTGGTGACGGCGCACGCGTTCGACGCCGGCGGCCTTCTGCCTCTCCATGTGCATGGTGTGGGCGAGGCGGCAGCCGTCGATCATGAGGCGGGCGTTGTTGAGGGGAAGCATCCCGCAGGCCACGGCGCGCAGCGTTTCCGAGAGGACGAGGACGATCGAGGACTCGTCTTCCAGCAGGGGCACATCGATGCCGCGGCCAGCGCGAAGGAAGACGCCGTGGCGGTAACAGAACTCCTGACCGCGAACGGCCCAGTCGCGGCAGCCCTTGCCGTCGGCTTTAAGGTACTGACAGCGCCGATGCTCGGGGGCGGCTCCGCCGTGGTTGGTCTCATCCTCGATGTGTGCCTGCTGGTTCTCGTCGTGCTTCATCGCGATTCCTCCGGGTGACGGGTTACGGGTTACGGGTGCGGGGGATTCTGTACAAAATGCGAAGGGCCTGCGCCGTCCGACGCAGGCCCTTCGACCTGGACCGGGTGCCCAGCCCGGTCCTCCCCACTAACCGAAGATCGTGAGAAAAGGAAAAGCCCCGCCGGTTGCGACGGAGCTTTTTTTCTTTTTCTACTCTAAGTTCAGAATAGCAGTTCCACAGAATAAAGCTGCCAAATATCTTTGCCTGTTTTGGCGTGTAAGTCGTTCTAAGTCAGTCGTCATTACTTTAGGTTTTTCCACAAAAGCTTGACAGTTTTCGGAGATTTGGGGCAGAGCGCGATTTGCAGAGCGGCAGGTGCTTCCGGACGCGTGATTCCTATGTGAGTTGCGCGAAAGGCCAAACCCCATGTGGGGTCTTCGCACAGCAGGAGAACTCTGTTCTACCGGGGCTGCGTCTGGGTGGGGGTGAGGCCCCTCGTAAGCTGTTGATTTTGCGAGAGCGGCGGCGGAAAGAAGGCTCCAATGTTAACTAAATAATTAACATATGGACAACGTCGCGCGCTACGGCTTTGCGGGGGCGTTGCCGGCGGTTCCGGATGGCGTGGCAGGCGGGTGCTGGTCGTGCCAGTCGGGCACCGGTTCGGCGCTTTTTTGCCAGGCCGCTACATATAAGTCGCGGAGCATGGAGGCTCCGGCGGCGAGGCGTTCGGCGGTGAACTGGCGGGAGGCGTCGGTGCCGGCGCCGTCGAAGGCGCGGGCTTTCTCGAACTGATAGACCTTCTCAATGTAAGTGCCGGTGTGGCGGAGGTAGGCGAGGTAGTCGTCCCACTCGTCGCCGATGGGGTGGAGGGGGCTCATGAGGGCCTGGACGTCGGAGGCGTTGATGGCGGCGTCGACGAAGGTGGACTCGAAGAGGCTGTGGATGTGGTGTTCGGTGGTGTAGCCATTGGGATTGGGGCCAACCCAGCCGTTGTACTGGATGGTGACGTGGAGGGGCTGGGAGCCGTCGGCGACGTAGTGGCTGAGCCAGCCGGCGTCGTAAAGGATGGCAGCTTCGACGGGGCGGGTGTCCTGGTGTGCGGCGGAGAGGGTGCGGTAGTCGCGCATGTCGGACTTGAGGCGCTCCCAGACTTCGCTGGTGATCCAGGGCTGGAAGCCGACTCTTTCGGGGCGGAGGTCGCGGGCGCGGTCGGGGTGGGAGGCGATGTAGGCGTAGAGGTCGCCGATGTACTGGTAGCGTTCGCGGGGCAGGGGCCCGATGAGGTCGGCGTATTCGAGATCGATGAAGTGGTCGGGTGCCTGGGCGGCGCTGAGTTCGGGCTCGGCGCGGGAGCGCCAGCGGTCGGGTTCGGGACCGAGGTATTCAATTTCGTCGATGGCTTCCGGGGTGCGCAGGAAGGCGGGCATGTCGGCGGGCAGGGATTGAGCAGCGAGGCGGGCGACGATTTTGTGGCCCTTGCTGCCCCAGGCGTGGCCGAGCGGAACGAAGAGGAGGGAGAGGAGGACGAGCAGGAGGGGCCGAGCGGGTTTCATCAAGGGTGAGTATAGCGGGGAGCTGGGGGCTGGGGGCTGGGAGCCTGAGCCCGAGCTGTGGCTCCTGGCTCGGGCTCGGGCTTCGGCTGCGGTTCAGGATTTGCGTGTGGATTCGAAGAGGAACCAGGCGCGGCGCTGGGTCTGGTCGATCCAGTTTTCGATGAGGCTGGCGGTGGCGACGTCTTCGGCGTCATCGCAGAGGGTGTGGGCGGCGCGCAGGCTGAGGACGAGGGCTTTCTCGTCTTCGTGCAACTCGCTGAGCATGTCCTGGGCGGTGACGAAGTCGGCGTCGTTGTCCTGAATGCGCTGGAGGCGGGCGATGTGTCCGATGGAGCGGATGGTGGTGCCGCCGATTTTGCGGACGCGCTCGGCGATGTCGTCGGTCATGGCGAAGATCTGGTCGGCGTGCTCGTCAAGGAGGAGGTGGTAATCGCGGAAGTGGGGGCCGCTCATGTGCCAGTGGAAATTTTTGGTCTTGAGGTAGAGGGCGAAGACGTCGGCGAGCAGGGCATTGAGAGCGCCGGTGATTTCCTTCACGGCTTTGGGCTCGATGTCGGAGGGGTTGGCGAGGGGAGCCTTCTGGCGGTCGACGAGTTCGGACTTGTTGGACATGCAATCTCCTTCCAGGGGATACAAGGGTGAGATTCACGGCGGCGGAAAACGTTGCGGTATTCATCGTTTTGTTATGCTCCGGGGATGCGAAACGTTGGGTGGCTGGGCGTGGGGTTGCTGGCGGGGGTGTCTTCTCTGAACGGGATGGGGCAGGCGCAGGCGGCGATGCCGCTGTCGCCGCAGGAGAAGGCGATGGTGGTTTACATCGATGGGCACACGGCGGAGGCGAATGCGCTGCTGGAGAAGCTGGTGGACATCAACAGCGGGACGCACAATCTGGACGGGGTGCGGGCGGTGGGGAAGATCATGAGCGCCGAGCTGACGGAGCTGGGGTTCGCGGTGCAATGGATCCCAATGGATGAGGTGCAGCGCGCGGGGGTGCAGGTGGCGGAGCACAAGTGTCCGGCGGGGCCCGAGAAGTGCGGCAAGCGGATGCTGCTGATCGGGCACATGGACACGGTGTTCGAAAAGACGAGCCCGTTTCAGAAGTACACGGTGAGCGGGAATATTGCGACGGGGCCCGGGGTGAACGATATGAAGGGCGGCCTGGTGGACATGCTGTACGCGCTGAAGGCGATGCAGGCGGCGGGCGTGCTGCGGGATGCGGAGATCACGGTGGTGCTGAGCGGCGATGAAGAGGCGCATGGCGAGCCGGCGACGATCTCGCGGCGGGACATGATTGCGGCGGCGCATCACAGCGATGTGGCGCTGGAGTTTGAGGGGACGCCGCGGATCGATGGGGTGTTCTACGGGAGCGTGAGCCGGCGCAGCTCGATCACGTGGCATTTGAAGACGACGGGAGAGACAGGGCACTCGTCGGGAATTTTCAACGAGCGCATGGGGTACGGGGCGATTTACGAACTGGTGCGGATCCTGGATACGTTCAGGACACAGCTGCCGGAGCCGTATCTGACGTTCAATGTGGGGATGGTGGCGGGCGGTACGGCTGCGAATGTGGATGCGGCGGGGAACAATGCGACGGTGACGGGCAAGGACAATGTGATTCCGCCGGTGGCGTATGCGAGCGGGGATATCCGGACGATTTCGAACGAGCAGACCGAGCGCGTGGAGAAGAAGATGGAGGCGATCGTCGGGGAGCATCTGGCGAAGACGGGGGCGACGATCAACTTCGGTGAAGGCTATCCGGCGATGGCGCCGACGGCGGCGAGCCGCGCGCTGCTGAAGATGCTGAATGGGGCGAATGCGAGTCTTGGATTTGGCGCGATGCCTGAGCTGGATCCAATGAAGCGCGGCGCGGGGGATATTGCGTTTGTGGCGGACGTGCTGCCGGGGCTGGCGGGGATCGGAGCGACGGGCGAGGGCGCGCATGCTTCGGGGGAGACGCTGGATTTGTCGACGCAGCCGATCAACACGAAGCGGGATGCGGTGCTGATGGAGCGGCTGAGCCGGATGCCGCAGGGCGAGGATCTGGTGGCAGCGGCCCATTAGAATCAGGCCATGGCTGACACTGCGGTTTCTTCTCTGGCTTCGGCGGACGTGCTGGCGCGGGCGCGCCGGATCAAGCTGTTTTTGATGGATGTGGACGGGACGCTCACCGATGGCGGTGTGTGTCTGATCTCCGCGGTCGCGGCGGGAAGCGGCGATGCGGCGGTGACGGAGATGAAAATCTTCAGCGCGCACGATGGGCAGGGGTTGTCGCTGGCGCACACGATGGGGATCCAGACGGGGTTCATCACGGGGCGGTCTTCGCCCGCAGTGGCGCGGCGCGCGGCCGAGCTGAAGGTTCCGTTTGTTTATCTGGGGCAGGCGAAAAAGACGCAGGCCTTTGAGGAGTGCATGCAAAAGGCGGGCGTGACGGAGGAGGAGGTCGCGTATCTGGGCGACGATCTGCCGGATATTCCTCTGGCGCGGCGGGCGGGGCTGGCGGTGTGTGTGGCGGATGGAGCGCCGGAGCTGGCAGCGGTGTGCCACTTCATCACGAAGAGACCGGGGGGAAAGGGCGCGGCGCGCGAGGTGATCGAGCTGATCCTGAAGGCGCAGGGGCGGTGGGAAGAAGCGGTGCCGCGGGCGCTGGCGTGAAAAGACAGGGAGTAGGGAGTAGGGAGTAGGGAGTGGGGAACAGGTGACCTATTGGCTGGAGCGCGCGTTGTTCATCCCGAAACCGCGGGCGGAGGTGTTTGCGTTTTTTGCGGATGCGTTCAACCTGGAGCGGATCACTCCGGCGTTTTTGCGATTCCATATCGTGACGCCGGGGCCGATTGCCATGCATGCGGGAACGCTGATCGATTACGAGCTGCGGCTGTATGGGGTGAAGTTTCGGTGGCGGACGCGGATTGCGGCGTACGAGGCGCCGGATTTCTTTGTGGATGAGCAGCTGAAGGGGCCGTATCGGAGCTGGGTGCATCGGCATTCGTTCGAGGAGGCGCCGGGCGGGACGCTGATGCGGGATCGGGTGGAGTACGCGCTGGGGTTTGGGCCCTTGGGGGCGCTGGCGCACGCGATGTTGGTGCGGCGGTCGGTGGAGCGGATCTTCGCGTATCGGAACGAGACGATTCGGGGGATTTTCGGCGCCGGGCCTGAAGGCCCTTTATCTGCGGGCGCTGATTCCCCGGCCTGAAGGCCGGGGCTTCTACCGTCGTGCCGCTGCGCGGCACCTGCGGTGCTGGGTGCGATGCGCGGGATCCGAGGTGCTGGCGAGGTATGGTCCGCCATGCGCGGCACTCAACTTGCGGTACGGGATGCGCCGGCGGACGCCGCTTCTCAGGTTTCGACGTGGAGTTTGAGGCGCAGCTCCACGTGGTCCGAACTGCGAGAGTCTGACGGGATACTCCGAAATATCGAAGCCGGGGGCGTAGATGCGCTCGCCAAAAACTTCAGACGCCGCCTTCGAAGATTTTCTTGCTGAGGTAGCGTTCGGCGGAGTCCGGGATCAGGGTGGCGACGCGTTTGCCGGGGCCGAGGCGCTGCGCGAGCTGGCAGGCGGCGTGAACCATGGCTCCGGAGCTGGAGCCGGCGAGCACGCCTTCTTCGGCGGCGAGTCGTTTGACCATGGCGAAGGCATCGGTATCCGTGACGGCGACAATTTCGTCGGCGGCGGAGCGGTCGAAGGTCTTCGGGATAAAGGAGACGCCGATGCCTTCGACTTTGTGCGGGCCGGGCGTGCCTCCCTGGAGGATGGAGCCCTGGGTTTCGACGGCGACGGTGAGGACCTGCGGGTTCTTCTCTTTCAGGAAGCGGGCGATGCCGGAGAAGGTGCCACCAGTGCCGACGCCGCCAACGAAGGCATCGATGCGGCTGTCCATCTGTTCCCACAGTTCGGCCGCGGTGGTGTCGTGGTGGAACTGGGGGTTGGCAGGGTTTTCGAACTGAAGGGCGGCCCAGACGCTGGGGTCGGAGGCGGCGAGGGCCTGGGCGCGGCGGATGGCGCCGGCCATGCCTTCGGCTTCGGGGGTGCGGTGGACTTCGGCGCCGAAGCCGCGCATGAGGGCGCATTTCTCTTCGGCGAAGCCTTCGGGGACGTAGAGGACGACGCGATAGCCGCGGTTGACGCCGACGAGGGCGAGGCCGACGCCGGTGTTGCCCGCGGTGGCTTCGGTGATGACGGAGTCTTTGTGGAGGAGGCCGCGGCGTTCGGCGTCGAGGATCATGCCGAGGGCGGCGCGGTCTTTGACGGATCCGCCGGGGTTGAGGAATTCGAGCTTGGCGAAGAGGGCAGCGGAGTGGGGGACGGGGAGGCGGCGCAACTCGAGGACAGGAGTATGGCCGATGAGGGCGGTGATATCGGAAGCAATACGCATATCTGAGGGTGCAGGGTACAGAGTACAGCGGATAGCGGATAGCGGGTAGCGGGCTCTGGCTCCCGGCTCCGGGCACGGAAGACCGGGCGCCGGGGTCAGGTCGTGGACGGCACGAGGGAGGGTTTTCGCAGGGCCGATGCGGAGGCGGGAATACGAGGGCGCAGGGCGCGGCGATGGGCGCGTTCGGCGGTTTCAATGGCTTCGGTGAGAGCGGTGGGCGGCTGCGGTTTGCTGAAGTAGAAGCCCTGGGCCTCGGTACATCCGATGCGGCGAAGGTTGTCCAGCTGGTCGGCGGTTTCGACGCCTTCGGCGGTGACCTGCATGCCGAGGCTGATGCCGAGGTCGGCGATGGCGCGGCAGAGGATTCTGCCCTGGGGACTGGCGCTCATTTCGCGGATAAAGCTCTGGTCCATCTTGATGCGATTGAAGGGGAACTGGTGGAGATAACCGAGGGAGGAGTAGCCGGTGCCGAAATCGTCGAGTGCGATGCGAACGCCGGTGGCCTGAATGGCACGCAGGGATTCGATGGTGGTTTGCGAGCGGTCCATGAGGACCGATTCTGTGATTTCGAGTTCCAGCCGGTCAGCCGGGACAGCGGCACAGCGGAGTGCGCTGTTCAGAATGGTGGGGAAGTCCGGATCGCGGAGTTGGGCAGCGGAGACGTTGACGGCAATTTTGACGGAGTCAGGCCAGGAGGCGGCCTGGCACAGAGCGGTTTCGAGAACCCAGTTTCCGATCGCCAGGATGAGGCCGCAGCGTTCGGCGACCGGAATGAAGGTGGAAGGGGAGACGAAGCCGCGGGAGGGATTGAACCAGCGGATCAGGGCTTCGAATCCGACGGGGACTTCGGTGACGATATCGACCAGGGGCTGATAGAAGACCTGGAACTCGTTGCGGCGGAGGGCCTGGCGGAGGTCCTGTTCGATGGAGCGGTGATCGGCGAGCCACTCGTCGAGATCGGGCTCGAAGAAGCTGAATCCTCGGCTTCCCGCGAGGCGAGCGCGGTGGACGGCGCTGGTGGAGTGGCGAATCAGCTCATTCATGGCGATGGCATCGCGGGGAGCGAGTGCGATGCCGATGCTGGCGTCGGCAAGAACTTCCTGCCCGTCGAGGTGGTAGGGCTGGCTGAGAGCGGCGATGACGCAGGCGGCGAGCGCCTCGGCGTCGTGTTGATCGCGGATGCCGGTTTGCACGATGGAGAATTCGTCGGCGGAGATGCGAGCGGCCTTATAGCCGGGGAGGAGACAGTTGCGGATACGGTCTGCGACGGCCTGCAGCAGCAGGTCGCCCATGGTCCGGCCGAAGGTGTCGTTGATGGAATGGAAGCCGTTGATGTCGATGGTGTGGAGGGCAAAGGGGCGAGCCGGGGTACAGGCGGCGACCTGATGGCTCAGGAATTCGCGCAGGGAACTGCGGTTGGCGAGTCCGGTGAGCGGGTCCAGATTGGCGAGCCGGTCGATGGTTTCCTGGACTTTGCGGTGCTCGGTAATGTCGGTGAGGATGGCCAGCCGGCCGCCATCGGGCAGAGGGAGCTTCTGCACCTCGACCCAGCGGCCGCTGCGGTTCTGGTACTCGCTGATGGAGCGATCGGAGCTGGGCGCGAGGGTTTGCACGTAGCGGGTCGCGGCTCGTTCGCCGATGGTGGCGGCGACGATCTGGCGGAGACGGATGCCGGGGCGAAGGAAGTCCTCGGAGAGTTCGAGGAGCGTGGCATAGCGGGCGTTGGAGTAGACGAGGGTGGCCGTGGAGTCGAAGAGGGCCACGCCCTGAAGGACATTATCGAGAGCCAGGAGCAGCAACTGATGCGGCTCCGCCGTTTCCTGGGATGCGTCGCCGAAGGGAGCTGGGCAGCCCTGTATGGAGGAAGATGGGATCGCTTTCATCGTTCACCGGGACCAGGGACTCGGAACGAACAACCCGCCTGACTATTAAAAGGGGGACGATGGAAAGGACCGCGTGACGCAGGTCACAAATTCGCCTGGGCAAGATACGACTTTTGCGGGAGCCGGCGGGCCTGCTGGGGCCCGCTTCTGTCCAACGATGAGGAAGCCGGTTATTGCTGGTGCGAATTGGGTGCGGCTTCGCGGGCTACGCGGTTCTTGTTGCCGTTCATCGGCCGGGGGTAGTAGCCGGTGCGGGTGCGGACGTAGAGCTTGCCATGGTGCGCGGCTCGGGCTTCGACGCGGACCGTGCGGTAACCACCGAGGGCGGCGGGTTTGGAGGAGTGGTAGCCGATGGTGTACTGGTTGCGGATATCGCGGGCGACTTCACCTGCGATGACGTCGACGTCGGCCAGCGATTTGGGGAAGAAGGCGAGGCCACCGGTCTGATCGGCAAGGAGCTGGAGGGCGCGCTTGGCGCGGTGGGCTTCCTGGCCGCGGTCATCGTCGCCGAAGAGCAGGCCGATGGTGTAGACGACGGGGCCGCCAAGGTCCTGGACGCGGCGCACGGCCTGTTCGAGGTTCAGGGTAGAGGCATTGTCTTCGCCGTCGGTGATGATGAGCAGAACCTGCTTGGAGCGTTTGGCGCCCTGGGAGAGCTGATCGGCGGAGGCGACGACGGCGTCGTACATGGCGGTGCCGCCGCGGGATTCGATGTGGGAGAGGCCGGAGCGGAGCTTATTGATGTCGGAGGTGAAGTCCTGGTCGAGGAAGGCCTCGTCGGAGAAGTTCACGACGAAGGCTTCGTCCTGGGGGTTGGAGGCGCGGATCAGATCGAGGGCGGCGGTATTGACGGCGGCGCGTTTGTCGCGCATGGAGCCGGAATTGTCGATGAGCAGGCCGATGGAGACGGGGACGTCGGAATGGGCGAAGGCGACGATCTGCTGCGGGGTGTTGTCCTCGAAGACATGGAAGTCGTTGCGAGTGAGATCCATGACGAGGTGGCCGTCCTGATCGACGACGGTGCAGGGGAGGACGACTTCATCGACGTCGCGGGTGAGGGTATAGACCCCCTCCTGGCGCTTGATTTCCTGGTTGGCGGCGGCGTTGGGGTTGGGGTGCGCGGGGCTGATGGCGGCATTGTCAGCGGCATCCGGGGAGACGATGGGGTCGTGGTCGACGTCGAGGGGCGGTTGCGCTTCCGGGAGCCGGGGATTGGGGACCGTGGCCGGCGCCGAGGGGGTGGACGGGGGCGCCTGGGTGAGCGGATGCTGGGCAGGGGCCGGCGCCTGCGCGCAGAGGCTCAGGGGGAGTGCGGCGATCAGGGAACAGAGGAGGAGTCGGAAGGTCCTTTGGGGGTGCATAGATTCCGGCGCGTGCATGTACATACTAAGTTGCGGCGAATCGTGCGGAGGCTGCAACCTAATCTACAATTTACGCCAATTCGGGGAGACGGGTGACGGGGAACGGGTTGCGGGTTACGGGTTGCGGTGCCGGGGGGAAGTCTGCCGCCTTAGGCGGGGGGGCCGTAAGGCGTGGCCCGAGCCGGGAGCCTGAGCCCGAAAACCCGTATCCCGTTACTGCAGGGGGGCGTAGTAGCCGTTGCGGGCGTGGACGGTGAGCTGGGGCAGGCCGGGCGGGGGTGAGAGCTTGACCTTCACCTTGCGCCATTTGCCGTCCATGCGGCTGTTGTCGGTTTTGTAGCCGAGGACGTACTCGTTGCGCAGTTCGGCGCTGATGCGGGTGGCGATGTCGCCCATTTCGGAGAGATCGTCGACGCGGAAGAGGCGGCCGCCGGTTTCGCCGGCAATGTCGTTGAGGAGCATGGGGCCGTTGCGTTCTTCGACGGTGGCGGCTTCGGGATCGAAGATGCCGATGGCGTAAATCTGGGTGTCGGCTTCCTTGACGGCGGCGCGGACCTCATTTTCGGTGTAGCGGCTGTTGTTGTCGCCGCCATCGGAGACGATGAGGAGGGCTTTGCGCTGGAATTTGGCCTGCTTCATCTTGTCCAGACCCATATAGATGGCGTCGAGCAGGGCGGTGCGATGGCTGGCCTGGACGGTGGCGAGGCGGGCTTCGACGTCGTCGGGCGAGGAGGTGTAGTCCGTGATGAGGACGGGGCGGTCGTTGAAGCCGATGACGAAGAACTCGTCCTGAGGGTTGGAGGTCTTCATGAACTGGAGGACGGCGCCGCGGGCGCGCACGACTTTATTGCTCATGCTGCCGCTGAGGTCGAGGATGACGCCGATGGAGACGGGGGCATCGTCGCAGGCGAAGGTGCGGATGGCCTGATTGTGATTGTCCTCAAGGACGAGGAAGTTCTGTTTTTCCAGTCCGGTGACGAGGCGATCCATGGGATCGGTGACGGTGAGGGGGATGAGGACGAGGTTGGTATCGACGCGGAACTGAATGCCGGTGCGGAGGGAGGCGCCGGGGGTGAGGGGGATGGAGGGGTCGGTGGTTTTGGCGACGGGGGCGGGCGTTTTGAGATGAACCGAATCCAGAGGATTGGTGGGATCTTCGGCCTGCTGGGCGTGCGCAGGGGGAAGCAGGAAGAGAAGGGCAGCGAACAGCATCGACAACAGCGGAGTACGGCGAGCGAGCCTGAGCGCGTGGAAGAGGCCCGAAGACGTGTCCCGGCACGGAACGAACGGGCAGGGGGAGAAGATCTTCGGCCGGCCTGCGCACACGCTGGGAAAGCATGCGGGGGACCCCGGAGCTGCCTGAACACCACGTTCGCGCCCTGCGAGGGACGCCATGGCCTTACCTCTCGTTTTTCGATACTGGCACGATTCCGGGAGGTTTCGCAATAGCCAATCGACAGGGGATGCAAAGCAATGACAATTGCGGAGTTTCCGGAACGCCGTTGAAAACTACGATGCGGCACAGCGGGCGAGGGGCAAGCGGGAAATATAGCGCCACAAAACGCCTGGCGCGGCGCGCGTCGTGCCTGGGAGGAGTGAGAAGGGGGGCGAGGGGCTCACGATAGAATCGGGTGTTACTTCTTATGGCTCGCATTTATCCGTTTCGAGCGTTGCGTTATAACCTGACCCGCGTGGCTGCGAACGATGTGGTGACGCAGCCTTACGACAAGATCACGCCGGCGATGCAGCAGGCCTACTACCAGAGGAGCCCGTACAACCTGTGCCGGGTCATCCTGCGGATGCCGGAGCTGTTCGACCAGGAAGGCGACTTGTACGCGCAGGCGGCGCAGGATTTCAAAACGTGGCGGGAGAAGGGAATCCTGGAGCAGGAGGGCCAGCCCTGCATCTTCGCGTACGCGCAGCGATTTGCCGTGCCGGGGCGGCTGGAGGCGATGCTGGAGCGGCGGGGGTTGATCGCGCTGGGCGAACTGTACGACTACAGCCGCGAGGTGGTTTTCCGGCACGAGCAGACGCTGTCGAAGCCGAAGAGCGACCGGCTAAATCTGCTGCGGGCGACGCGGGCGCACTTTGGGCAGATTTTTATGCTGTATTCAGATCCGGGGCAGAGCGCCCAGGAGGTGCTCTGCGGGGGCGGTGCGGCGGGCGAGACGCTGCCGGACATCGAAGTCACGGATGAGTATGGGGTGGTGCACCGGGTGTGGAAGGTGACGGACCCGGCGAAGATCAACCTGGTGTCGACGGCGATGGAAGACAAGAAGCTGATCATCGCGGACGGGCATCATCGGTACGAGACGGCGCTGAACTATAAGAAGGAACGCGGGCTGCCGGGTGCGGGCGAGGCGTGCGAGCGGCCGAGCGGAGCGCTGCTGCAGCCGGCGTATCCGGAAGCGGCGGCGATGATGACCTTCGTGAATATGGATTCCGAGGGGCTGACGATTTTGCCGACGCATCGGGTGGTGTTCGGGCTGGCGGGGTATGAGGCGGCGCGGATGCTGGAGGCGTTGCGGCCGTATTTCGAGATTGAAGAAGTGGAAAAGGGCAGAGCGCAAAGTTCAGGGCTCAGGGCCCCGGGAGCGAGTCAGCCAGTCAGCGATTCAGCAGGTCAGCAGAAAACCGAATTTGTGGCTGTGACGGCGAAGGGTTGGTTCCGGCTGACAGCCAAGGCGCAGGCGGTGGCGGAGGCGCTGAAGGGGATTTCGGCGCGGCAGCGGCAACTGGACGTGGTGCAACTGCACGCGCTGGTGCTGGAGAAGCTGCTGGGCATTTCGCAGGAGGCGATGCGGGACGAGACGCATCTGCGCTATCTGCGCGATGCGGCGGAGGCGGCCGATCAGGTGGCGCGTGGCGAGGCGAACGTGGCGTTCCTGATGAACCCGGTCACGATGGAGCAGCTGCGTGAGGTAGCGTTTGCGGGCGAGGTGATGCCGCAGAAGTCGACGGACTTTTATCCGAAACTGCTGAGCGGTCTGGCGATCTATGCGCTGGATTGAGGCAGGGGCAGCGCTGGCGATGGCCGCGATGGCGGCGGGGGCGCAGCAGCAGGCACCGCCGGCGCAGCCGCCGCCACCGCCGGCGCACGCGGCTCCGGTGCCTCCGATTGCGGCTCCGGTGCGGCCGCCGCAGGTGCAGCCCCCGAAGTTCCTGGTGGTGCTGGATGCGGCGCATGGCGGGATCGACATCGGAGCGCGGCTGGAGGGCGGCGTTGCGGAGAAGGATGTCACGCTGACGCTGGCGGCGCGGCTGCGTTCGCAATTGCGCGCGCGCGGGATCGACGTGGCGATGATCCGGACGGGGGACGTGAATCTTGCGCCGCTGCAGCGGGCTGAAGCGGCGAACCATGCGCAGGCGGGGGCATGCCTGACGATTCACACGACGGCGACGGGGAGCGGGGTGCATCTCTTTACGTCGTCGCTGACGCCGAGCGAGAAGGGGCGCTTTCTGCCGTGGGAGACGGCGCAGGGGGCGTACGTGACGCAGAGCATGAAGCTGGAGTCGGAGCTTCATGCGGCGCTGGCGCATACGGCGATTCCGGTGACGCTGGGACGGGCGTCGGTGGCGCCGATGGACAGCATGACCTGTCCGGAGGTGGCGGTCGAGGTTGCGCCACTGGTGGGCGGAGCGGTGACTTCCGGGAGAGCCGTGACGGACGGGAGTTATCAGAAGCAGGTCGTGGACGCGGTGGCGGCGGCGCTGGAGCAATGGCGCAGCGACTGGAAAGTGGAATGATCTCAGCCTTTCAGAAGTACCTCTTTTTCGCGATGCTGCTGGCGTGCGTGGGGATGGCGGCGTTCCTGCTGCGGCTGCGGAACCGCGCCGAGGACCGGCTGGCGGCGCAGGGCCGCGCGGCGCCAACC
>JBKICP010000281.1:0-7681 GCA_046567085.1 Acidobacteriota bacterium | reverse complement strand
AGTTGTTTTCGAGGGCGAGGGCCTCGTGCTCGTTGTCGACGAGGATGTAGTCGACGTCGACGGCTTCGCGCATGAGCGAGCCGGTTTTGGCGTTGGCCTGGGAGGCCTCAAGCAGGTAGGAGCGGACGCGGGAGCGGAGATTTTTGGCCTTGCCAACGTAGATGACCTCGCCGCCGGCATTCTTATAGAGATACACGCCGGGCCGGGTGGGTAGAGTGCGGATCTTCTCCTGTAAATCCATTGCGGCCCTTATATCCAGTGTAATGGGTGGTTTGGAGGGGAGGTTTTGGGGTCGGAAAGGGCGAAATTTCGAGTAAAAAATACGCGAATCCCCTGTTTCGAGGGCGGAAAACGAGGTTCGGGGCGGTCAATAAGTCGATTCACAACATGAACTTACGTTCATGATTCCCGATTGGGCCTGTGCGTGCTCATTTTCCGTACGAAACGGGAAGCATCCAGCCTGCGGGCGAGGGCTTTCCAAGTAGTTGATAGAAGATGGACCCCATAGAAACGGAGTGTCAATCCATGACGCGGATTTCCAGAACAGGTTTCGCGACCGCCTCAGCCGTTGCGGCGCTGTCTTTGGTTTTCACAACCGGCTGCACGACCAAAAAGTATGTCAGCAGCCAGACCCAGCCGGTGATCCAGAAGACCAATGAGCTTGACGATGCCACCGCAGCGAACAATCGAGCGATCCACGATGTGGATACACGGGCGCAGGCGGGCATCCAGCAGGCGCAGAATTCGGCCACTCAGGCGCAGCAGAACGCACAGAACGCGACGCAGGCGGCCAACACGGCTCAGTCCACCGCGCAGGATGCGGTCAACCGCGCGGACTCTCTGTCCGGCGTGATCGCGAACCTCGACAACTACAAGCAGGTGAGCGATGTTTCGGTGACCTTCGGCTTCAACAAGTCGGTTCTGACTAAAGAGGCGCAGGCGCAGCTGGACCAGTTTGGCGGGCAATTGGCGAACGCAAAGAGCTACATCCTCGAGGTGACGGGCGGAACGGACTCAGTGGGTTCGAAGGAGTACAACTACCAGCTGAGCGATCGGCGCGCGATGGCGGTAGTCCAGTATCTGGCGTCGAAGTACAACGTGCCGGCGCACAAGTTCTATCTTGTGGGCCTGGGCAAGGACGTCGAAGTTGACACCAACAAGACAGCGGCAGGCCGGGCGAAGAATCGGCATGTCGAAGTGCAGCTGTTGAGCAACACGGGCGACAGCGGCGCACCGCCGGCGCAGGGTGAGGCGGCTCCTCCGTCGGGCGGGACCCCTTCGGGCCGGTAGAGCTTTCGCAAAGCAAGAGAACTCCGGGCGTGCGGCGAACAGGCTGCACGCCCTTTTTTCTTTTTGCTAACGCGACGGCAGCTGGCGGACGTGCGCGGCGCGCACATCGTTGGCGGTGTAGAGGCGAAGGAAGGGAGCGCCCTGGCAAGCGGCTTCCAGAGCAGCCCGACCGCCGGCTTCTTCGCGCTCCACCAGACAAATCGCGGCGATGACGTTCATGCCGGCTTCGCGGGCGGCTTCGACTGCGGTGATGGTCGAGGCGCCTGTGGTGCAGACGTCGTCGACGATGAGGACCGGGGCATCCTTTTCGAGAAAGCCTTCGATGCGGCGGCCGGTGCCGTGCGCCTTCTCGGCCTTGCGGACGAGGAACCCGTGGATGAGCGGGGTGCTCGGAGCATCCTGGGCGCGCCAGGCGCTGGCGATCGAGACGGCAGAGACCACGGGATCGGCGCCCATCGTCAAGCCGCCAACCGCGACGGGATGCAGCTTGTGCTCGTGGAGCAGATCGAGGATGGCGAGGCCGGTGAGGCGCGCGCCTTCAGCGTGCAGCGTGGTGGTGCGGCAGTCGATGTAGTAGTCGGATTTCGCGCCGGAGCTGAGGGTAAAGTTGCCGAGGCGGAACGAGGTGCGGGAGAGCAGGTCGAGCAGAGCGGTGCGGGGATTCTGGGCGGTCATCAAGGGTAGTGTAACGGGACGAGCGCGGGCGGGATGAGGGGGCTGGGCCGTCCGGTGAAGGCGCGGGACAGCCCCGAGGCTATTTCTTCTTCTTCGGCGGAGCGGCGGGCTTGAGGCCGGCGATGGCGTCGGTGAGGCCGCTGAGGGTGGCGGAGTCCAACTGATAGAGGGAGGGGCCGTCGTCGCGCTTCGCGATGGCGCCGTCGCTGGTCTTCTGGATCTGAACCTTCTCGACGCGATTACCCTTGTCCGAGGTCACCGTGACGTCGATGGTGGGCGCGGTGAATCCGGTGGTGACGAATTTCTGAGCGGCCAGATCGCGCAGCGCGGTGACGAGGGATTCGGCGCTGTCGGAGTCCATCTTTTTGCCGTTCGACATCCAGTCGTTGCCGCTTCGTGTCAGCACGACGGACGTCGAGCCGGAGTGGTATTCGATCCTATCCGGATCGGTGTAGCCGAAGTCGAAGAGCTGCTTGTTGCGGAAGTCGTCGAGGCTGCGGTCGAGGTCGGCGCTGAGCGGGCTGGCGCTGCTGGTGTCGATCTTCCAGACCCCGGGCAATGCGCTCGACTTCGCGTAGTAGTCGTTCTTCTCGTTACGGACTTCGATGGTGTCGGTGCCCGCGCTGCCAGTGAGCTTCACAGTAGCGACAGGGGTGGCGTGGGAGAAGTCGCGCGCCGCATCCTCTGGGGTGACGGAGGGGTCCCATTTAGCACCGGTGAGCTGGTTGAGCAGGTCATCGACCTGGAAATTGTCGGTGCGGTACGACTGCGGCTTCTCGATCTGCCAGCCATTTTTGATGCGGGCGAAGGTGATGGTCTCGTTTTTGCGGTCGAGGTCCATGCTGCTGACGGAGCTGGTTTCGACCGGCAGCAGGCGCTTGTCGCGCAGATCGGGGAGGCTCTTGTTGAGGCCGCTCTTCACGTACGAGCCGGCGGTGAAGACCTTCGGATTGCCGGCGAGCTGGACGTAGACGCCTCCGCCGGTGGGCGCGTCGTCGCCGAAGAGAAGGCGGCTGGTCTTGTTGTCTTTGGCGGTGATGTCGACTTCGAGCGAGGGGTCGCTGAGTCCGTAGTTGGCGAGGTTCGCGGGCTGATCCTCAACGATGGTGTCGGAGTTGAGCGGCGAGAGGCTGCTCAGCATGGAGGTGACGGTATTGCTGTCGGCAGGGAACTGGCTGGGCGCGGTGACCTGCCACTGCGAGGCGCCGGTGCGCATCAGCGTGACGGGATCGGCGCCCTTTTGCCTGATGGTGAGACTCGTCACCGAGGCAGGATCGATTTTGACGATCGCAGGAGTCGACGGGGTCGAAGAGGCTTCCTTCGGCGGGTGATGCAGCGACCAGTAGAGGAAGCCTCCGAGGACGAGGAGAACCGCTGCTGCAAGGATGAGACCGCGAAATTTCATGACCAATCTTCAGCCGTTACGAATCCTGAACCAGGAGTGATGCGGACCTCGTTGCGGTTATCGGCGCTTCCACCAGACCAGGATGCCGCCGAAGATGACGATGAGCGGAAGCACGAACTGGCTGGTGAGGCGCACCATGTTGAGCTGCGCACTGGTCATGGTGAGGCGCCGGTCTTCCGGAGCTTTCGGACGGATGGAGATCAGGTCCTCGTCCGAAGTGAGCCAGTTGACAGAATTCGTCGCCAGGTCGCCGTTGCCGTTGAAGTTGATGAAGCTGTTCGAGGCCCACGCGGAGCTTCCGATGACGACCAGGCGTCCCTGCGATCCGGTTTTGCCGGTGCTGTACGTTCCGGCAACACCAAGCGTCAGCGGACCCTTCTTGTTGTTCGGGTCCTTCACGTTGACCTTGGGCGAGCTTAGATCCGTCGTGGCAAAGCTGGTGTCCGAGGTATCGAAGAGCTTTTCCAGCGTGACCTTGTCGGTGTTCTTAAAGCTGAGGGAGCGCGCCAGCGGGAAGCCGGTGAAGGTGTTCTTCATGTCGGCGACGATGGCCTGGGTCCCGTAGTTGTTGACGAGGGCCACCTGTCCGCCAAAGCCGTAGAGCTGGCCGATGGGATTGAGGTCGAGGACGAGGTCCTTATCGACGGTGACGCCCCAGCTGCTGAGGAGCGCCAGCAGCGCATCGTTGCCGGCGATGGAATCGGGGCCGACGTTGAGCGGGGGATCGAGCAGGAACATGGCGCGGCCGCCGCTTTCAACGTAGGTCTTGATCGCGTCGACTTCGGGCTGCTCGTAGTTGCGCGTGGGGCCATCGATGATCAGAGCGGTGCAATCGGACGGAACGCTGGTGGTGGTGATCAGATTGATGGTTTTCGTCTGGTAGCTGTCGCGGTCGAGGAGACTCTTGAAGCGTGAGTCGCCGTCGCGGCCGGATTCGTCGATCTGGTGCTCGCCCGAGCCGGTGACGAAGCAGACGGTGCGTGTATTGCCCTTGATATCGCGAATGAGCGCGCCGGTGAGACCTTCCTCGGTCATGTCGCTGGCGATCTCAGTATGAGCGCCGACCTGCACGGTAGCGCTGCCCTCATTGCGGATGCCGGCCTGGCGGGCGAGCATCGGCTCCTTGATGGGGTCGACGTATTGGACGTGGACCTTCGGCGAGAGCGCCTTGTACTCGTCGAGGATGTCCTTGCCTTCGTTGAAGTGCGTGCTGGCGTTAAAGTAGGTGATGGTCGCGTCCTGCTTCAGGCCGTCGACGATCTTCTTCGTCTCCTGCGAGAGGCTGTAGCGCTTGTTGGCGGTCGCGTCGTACTGCTTCGAGTACCGATTGGCGAGGTAATTGGCGACGACGACGGCGGCGAGGACGACCAGGGTGTAAGTGGTCGCGTAGGCCGCGTATTTTGTCTGTCTCGCCTTCAGCTGGCTTGCCATTCCTGCTTACGACCTCCAGCGCAGAGATTCCATCGAGCGCGCGGTGAAGAACAGTCCAACAAAGATGACGCTGAGGTAGTAAATCGCGTCTTTGGACGAGAGCACGCCGCGGTCGAAGGTATCGAAGTGAGTGATGACGGAGAGATAGGAGAAGACCTGCGCCCAGGTCGCGGAGTCATAACTGCTGACCCAGGAGAAGACCCAGAGGAGCAGGCAGGCGCCGAAAGTCATGGCTGCGGCGATGATCTGGTTTTTCGTCATGGTGGAGATGAAGGTGCCGACGGCGAGCAGCGCCGCCCCCTGCAGGAAGACGCCGAGCAGGGTCACCAGCATCGGCTTCCAGTCCGGATTGCCGTAGCGAAACAGGAAGATGAAGTTGATGCAGGCGAAGAGGATGATCCAGCAGTAGAGCAGCGTGGCGGAGAACCACTTGCCGATGATGATCTCGATGTCGCGCACCGGCGAGGTGGCGAGCAGTTCGATGGTGCCGTTGCGCTTCTCTTCGGCGAAAAGGCGCATGCTGATGAGCGGGATCATGAAGAGGCCGAGGAAACTGGAGGTGCCGAGCAGAGGACGGATGATCTGCTCATTCACATTCATGGGCTGCATCTGGCCCATCATCTCCATGTCGATGCCCTGCTTGATAAATTCGGCGACGAAGTTCCAGAAGATCCAGCCGAAGATGACGCTGTACATGGCGAGCAGCAGCCATGCGATCGGCGAGGAAAAGTAACTGGAAAGCTCGCGGCGACAGATGATCCAGATATTTCTCATGCCTGTGCCTCCGGTGCGGGCGGAGCCGGGATATCAGGGGGCGGGGGATTGCCGCTTTCCGGCGGTGCGGGTGAGGTCTCGGTGCCGGTGAGCTGCAGGAAGACTTCTTCGAGACTCATGGCGGAGGGACGCAGCTCGTTGAGGTCCCAGCCGGATTGCACGATGGTGCGGGCGAGGTCGCCGCGAACCAGCTGGCCCTTGTTGCTCTCCACTTCGAAGATGGCGCCGCTGGGGAATTCTTCTTTGAGGGTGGTGGCGCTGACGCCGGGGATTGCAGCGAGCCGCTCCTGGACCGCGGAGCGGGGCAGTTCGCCGGAGCGCACGCCGACATTGACGAGCATCGACTCAGCGCCGCGCGCACGGGCCTGCAGGTTGTGTACGGAATCGGTGGCGACGAGCCTGCCCTTATTAATGATGAGGACCTGCTGGCAGGTCTGCTCGACCTCGGGCAGAATGTGCGTGCTGAGGATGATGGTGTGATCGCCGGCGAGGCTCTTGATGAGGTCGCGGGTCTCGTTGATCTGTTTGGGATCGAGGCCGGCGGTGGGCTCGTCGAGGATGAGCACATCGGGATTGTGGATGATGGCCTGGGCGAGCCCCACGCGCTGGCGATAGCCTTTCGAGAGCTTGCTGAGAAGCTTCATCCTCACATCGGCGATGGCGCAGCGCTCGAGGACGAAGGCGACGCGCTTTTCCAGATCCGCGCCGGAGAGGCCTTTGAGCCGGCCGACGAAGCGGAGATACTCGATGGTCTCCATTTCGAGATAGAGGGGCGGCGTCTCGGGCAGATAGCCGATGCGGCGCTTCACTTCCATCGATTGCTCGAAGACATCGAAGCCGGCGACGGTGGCTTTCCCCTCGGTGGGGGGAAAGAAGCACGTCAGCATGCGCATGGTGGTGGTTTTGCCGGCACCGTTGGGGCCGAGAAATCCGACGATATCGCCTTTATTCACCGAGAAGGAGATGTGGTCGACGGCGGTGGTGCGGGCATACTTCTTGGTCAGGTCGGTAACAGTAATCATGTCTGACTTGAAGATGGATCAGGGTCCCGGAGCAGAAGAATTTCCTGCAATCATCACGCTGCGCAGAGAGTGTGTGGGGCACATCTGCAGGCAGCAACAGCATTCATGCTAAAGCAACGATGCTTCGTTGTGTCAACGCGGAGAGGGTGGCGTGAAATTATCTTTCGATGGCCGTGATGGCGATGCCGTTCAGCGCGCCTTGCGAAGTCGCGATGTGGATGGTTCGGGACGAATGGTCTGAGCAGCTCTTTCCGCGAGCCACAGTTTCATGAGCGACTGGTAAGGGACATCCAGTTTGCGAGCGTGATTCCGAATCGCGTTCAGCACGTCTTCCGGAAGACGCAGGGAGATCGTTTTTGTGGAGGGGCGCAGATTGGGGAAGGACACGAGTTTCGCGCGGCTCCAGTCCACGTAGTCCGTGGTGTCATGGGTCTCCCAGAATTTACGCTCTTCGGCTTCCGAGGCGAACTTAGGGATTGGCCTTAAACGCTGCGGCATAGACACGTCTCTCCTTTCGGTGCATGGGTAGGGCGGAGATGGGACGGATCAGTGTGTCGCGATCTCGCAAAGTGAAGGTAACCTGCAGCCACCGTTCATCATCGGTTCGGCCGAGAGCATGGTAACGGCTCTCGGCAGCGCTGTGGCCGGGGTCCGGAGCAAGGATCAGCGGTTCGCGAAAAAAGACCTGCTCAATCTCCGCCTGCATCACGCCATGCTTTTCGTTCTTTCGGGCATTTCCCGCGTCCCACTCAAAGCCGACAATCCGGGAAAGGTCCACCTCCTAGTATATGGCAGATATATACATATGGTGTAGATCTTTTACTCCTCCGTATCGATCTGCGCGCGCTGCAGCTTGTCGGAGTAATCGACATAGACCGATTTCCAGGTCGTGTAGAAATCGATCGCGCCGATGCCGCCTTCGCGATGGCCGTTGCCGGTTTGCTTGACGCCGCCGAACGGCATCTGCGCTTCGGCGCCGATGGTGGGGGCGTTGACATACGTGATGCCGGCTTCGAGATCGCGCATGGCGCGGAAGGCCTTGTTGACGTCGCGGGTGTAGATCGCCGTCGAGAGGCCGTAGGGA
>JBKICP010000280.1:0-6032 GCA_046567085.1 Acidobacteriota bacterium | reverse complement strand
AGGTCCCGGAGGTATTGCCGACAATCGGGTAATCGAAATTGCCCGGCCGCGCGATGCTGTCGAGACCGGCGAATTCGGTGCGCGCGTAAGCAATGTTCGCCTGTCCGGAAAGATGGGACCCGAGATGAAGGGCAGCCGTGACCTCCGCGCCGCGCGCCAGTCCTCTGCCGCGACTGGAAAGGGGAAGCCAAAGGAACTGCTGGCCCAGTTCGTCGATCATGTTGGCGAGGGACAGTGAAGGATATTCGGCGGAGACGGGATAGTCGCGATAGCTCTTTTGGTATGCTTCGACTCCAAAGCGCAGGCACGGCGTTGTGTAGAGGTCGGCCCCCACGACCACATGCGCGGCACGTATGGGAAGCAACTGGTAGTTCTGCGGCCAGGAAGTCATGTAGATCGCAGGAGGCATCTGCGCATACTCGCCGAATGCGGCATGGAATGCAGTGTGCGACGAAACGCGAAATGATGAATAGAGACGGGGAGTGGCGGTGATGTGTCCGCCAAGCGCGAATGTCTGGATCCGACCGCCGACACCGGCGCTCCAGCGCTCGGTAGGATGCACAGTCGCTTCGGCCCAGGAGCCGGTTTCTCCATCGAGAAAATTCGGAGAGAAAGAGTCAGCATCAGAATTCGCAGGGTTGGTGCTGAGCGGCGACTGCTCGCCGAGGGGCTGGGCAATCTGATAGTCCACGTGGTTGAGATAAGCGGACGTGCCAGCGAGCATGGACCATCGTCTTCCTGAGTCATAGACGATTTGGTACTTCAGGGCCGCACGCCCGTCGTAAGAAACCTGAGAATAGACGGGAACCGGCGCATAGTTCTCGGCGATCAGGGCTGTGCTGTTGAGAACTTCGTAGAACTGATCCTGCTGGTCGATACTTTCGCTTTGTTCGGAATCACTGGCAGTAAAGATGCCAAAGAGATGGTTTGAGAAGGTATGGTGCCAGAGCAACCCGTTGGTGGTGCGCCAACCGGCATATTGCATGTTGATGGTGCTGGTTTCCAGTTGATTGGCCCCGGTGCCGATTCCCTTCCATCCACCGGGAACCATCTGATGGAGTCCAGACCGCTGAGACTGAGTAGGGTGATGGCGTTATCCGGATCAGGATTAAGCTGGGCACGAAGGAGGAGGTTGCTGTAAACAGGCGTACCGCCCAGGCCGATATCATCGGTCACAAGATTCAACAGGCTGCGGTGGGCGGAAGCGAGAAGCGAATTCTTTTGCCCCAGCGGCATCACGGTCACTCCACCGATGCCAATGAAGCCAAGGTCCGACTCCGCGTGGGTTTGTCCGTTACCGCCGGCAAGCGTGTGAATGGACACGACCGACGAGAGCCGCTCGTCATAGCTGGCGTCGTAGGCACCAGTATAGAAATCGACGTTTTGCGTTGCAACTGTATCGATCATGGAGGCGAGGCCGCCGGTGGTCCCTTCAGAGGCGATGTGGTTAATGTTCGGCACCTCGATACCATCGACGAGAAACAGGTTCTCCATCGGATTGCCGCCGCGAACGATCAGATCATCACTGAAGTCGTTATTGAAGATGACACCGGGCAGTACCTGCAGGTACCTCGAGAGGTCGCCATGGGTCCCAGCCGAGGCAAGGATTTCGCCCGCAGTGGCGTGAAATGCCTGGGGGGCATCCTGCTCGGTAGCCATGCGATCCGCTGTCGCATACACCCGTACCGTTGTCTTCACAGCGATTCCGCTGGTTGGAGAAGGTACCTCAGATCCGGCCGAAACCCCGGGTTGGTTGGCAACCGGCGCGATGGCACTTATCACGCCCGCAGCCGTATTCGCGACAGGGTCCCGATGGCCCGCAGACACTGCGGTTTGGGCAGAGGCGAGCGCAACCAGAGACAGACCGCCAGAACAGAAACAAGACACAAAGGACCGCAGAATTCGCATAGAAGCCCCGAGGGAGGTGAGGGCATAAGTGAATCCAACAACAGCAGTAACTCGTTAAGGAGTTCTAATTTTGAGCTGCCTGGATCCTATATTGGGGCGATCTGCGTAGTCTGAAAAGATAACGGAAGTTTGGGATTTTCCTATCTACTTAAGATCCGTTCGATCAGGGCGTGAACGGCTGGCGAATCTCCAGATCCCGATTGAACAGGGAGAAGGGGACCCGTCGACAACTCCGACAATGCCTGCAAAAGCGCCGGAATTTCATCTGGCGTTGCACTACGCCAGTCGACCAGGAGATCTTCAAGATACTGGCGAGTTGCGAATGCGAGATCCGCTCCCCAACCCGGCCGGATGATGACCTCAATTCGTTCGTTCTTCCGGATGACGAGCAGCGGGATATTACGCCCATCGTGATCGGGGTTCGGAGAATAAACGAGATGAACAAAACACGGCGGCTCATTCATCAGCGGAAAAGAAATCAATAGTCTTTTCGGCCAGCGAGGGAAAGGAGTTCAGGGTCCGTTCCCACAATGTCCAGCCCAGCTTCCATTTTTACACATCGGTAAATGTCCAATGCACCTGCGGGACATCTGCGGCTCGGCAGGAATCTGGAGCCTCAACTCCCTCAACCGGCGCGGTTTGGCCTGCGCGGAAGGAGGTTCTGAGGGTCTGCGTGACATCAGCAATCATGGAATCGAGTCTTTTGCGGCGGATTTGCAGTGTAGCGCGCAACATCGCCAGTTCTGAGCGAGTCGCCCAGTTCTGCGGAACCTTTTCGAAGATCGCGTCCAGCGTCGAATCGTCGATGGAATCGATGGTACGCAACCAGCGAAAGATGTTCGCCTCTGTCCAGACTGAGCGATACAGATCGGCATGCATACCGATGATGCGCCGAGGACAAGTCTGCTCGTTGCCGAAGAAACCCCCGAACATGTGGTCGTTATCAATGAAGACTGCGCGCAACGTCTGACCTTGATCAGCGGTGAGAAACAGGCATTGCCTTCGGTCACAGTTGTTCGTCCAGAGGTCCAGGAGGAGCGTGCCGACGAAGTCGTCGCGGTTACTGATCCTCTTTATCCAGGATGTAGGAATGATTTCGAATGTTGGGTTCTTCTCTTCAGACCTTATGACAAGCGAACCAAAATGGGTGCCGGCCGCGGGACGGATGCCTTGTGATTCAGGTTGACGCCTGCGCCTCAGTTGGGGATTCTGATCAAGAAATCCATCGGCAAAAGAGATAGGGTTCCATTTGGGAACCGGAAGGCCCATTATCCTCATCAACTCCGTTCCTATGACTTCGCTGGCCAGACCATATTTGCCTGTGAATTCTCGGAATTTTGCAACATATAGCGAGGCGCCAGTCGTCATGACGATCGAGGGCTGACTGGCACCATTGAGCTTGGATACAAACGTCACGGCGACCGGATCGCGCCGGGTGGCGGGTAAGGAAGCAACCAACGGATGTTGTTTCATCGGCGACCAGGGCATTAGGAATAGGAAAACCCAGTTACGACAGTTCAGTTACCTTCGAACGCTAAGTGGCGCACAGTCATACACTTAACTTAATTCGACGATAGCCAGTGCCATAGATGTGGTTAATACCACCCTCGGGTCATTACCGAGCCAGAGGTAATCGCGTTCCCCGAGATCTCTGGAACAATCTGCTTTCCCATTCCTTTTCCGGAACGGGTTGGATTTCAGTTGCCGGCAGGCGAAGATAAGACGAAAATGACAGTGTGGCGTCTCCGGCTGAAAATCGTCCGTCGGTCCCCCCTGCCGAGCGCGATCCTGGCCCGCGGCTGCGCTGGCTCTTTCTCGATCTGAACTCGTATTTCGCCTCGGTCGAGCAGGAGCTGCGGCCGGAATTGCGCGACCGTCCGATCGCTGTTGTGCCGGTGATGGCCGATACGACCTGCGCGATTGCTGCCAGCTACGAGGCGAAGGCATTCGGCGTGCGGACCGGCACGCAGATCGGAGAGGCGAAGCGGATGTGCCCGGGCCTGCAGCTGGTGGAGGCGCGCCACGAGATCTACGTCGACTATCACAATCGCATCGTGGAATCCGTGGAGCGCTGCGTTCCCGTGGCAGCGGTGCTGTCGATCGACGAGATGGCGGCGAACCTGATCGGGCGGGAGCAGCCGCTGTTTGCGGCCATGGATCTGGCGCAGCGCGTGAAAGCGTCCATCCGCGACCATGTGGGATCGACGCTCCGCTGCTCCGTGGGGCTGGCGCCTAACCGATACCTGGCGAAGATCGCCTCCGACATGGACAAGCCGGATGGATTGGTCGCGCTCACGCAGGATTTGCTGCCCGGCGCGCTGCTGGGGCTGACGCCGCGCGATCTGCCGGGTGTGGGCGCAAGGATGGAGAAGCGTCTCCACGAGCAGGGCGTGCGCACCATGGCGCAATTACTCGCGCTCGATCGCGAGCAGATGAATCGCGTGTGGGGCGGCATCGGCGGCGAGAAGCTGTACTACTGGCTACGGGGCGAGGATTTTCATGATGCCGAGCTCGAACATCAGAAGTCCATCAGCCAAAGCCATGTGCTGCCGCCGGAACTGCGCAGCGACGAGGGCTGCTACGCGGTAGCGCACAAGCTGTTGCACAAAGCGGCGATGCGTCTGCGCGCGACGCGGCTCTGGGCCACGCACGTAACGCTGACGATCAAGTACGCGACCACCCGAGCCGAGGCGAAGGGCCAGCACACGTCCGGGATCCACCAAACCGCGTGGTCGCAGGGGCTGGCGGTTATCGAGTGCCAGGACAATCAGACGCTGGTCGAGGCGCTCACAAAACTTTGGGCCGGGCGCCCGCAGGACGAGAAACATCGCAAGCCGTTCTTTATCGGCGTGTGGCTGGGAAACCTGGTGCCGGACCACCTGCACACGCTGAGCTTGTTTGCCGGGCTGGAAACCGAGACGAAGCGAACGCGGCTGACGAGCACGATGGACGCCCTGAATCAGAAATACGGAACATCCACGCTCTTCCCGGCAAGCATGCTGTTGGCACGCGCGGCGGCACCGACGCGGATCGCGTTCACCAGCATTCCGGATCTATGGTGAGGGGGCCGGCCAACCGGGGCCGCGCTTCGCACAGCAACGATCGCCCCCATGCAGCAGAGGAGCGTGAAAGAATAGCAGCAACCCATCATGGATCACGAACAATTCCCTTCCCTTGCTGAGTCGTCGAGCGAAACGCCCGCTGAGAAATCTCTGCCAGAAACCCCTGAAAGCTCCGCCGGAGCCACGTCCGAATCCGCGGCAGAAGTGTCGGGGATTCTGGAGGCGGCCGTGCCCCAACCTCCGGAGACCACGTCTGCGCCCCCGCCCCAGACACCCGCCTCCGCAGCTCCGGCTGAGCCGGTCGAGTCGTTTGCCGACTTGTTTGCTGAGTTCGAGCATGAACACAAAGCACTGACCGAGAGCCGCCAGGTGGAGGCGACCGTGGTGTCAGTCTCGGCGGATACCGTCTTCCTCGACATCGGTTTCAAGGTCGAGGGCGTGCTGCCGCGCTCTGTCTTTGAGAACAACGCCGATGCGGTGAAGTCCGGCGACAAGGTTCACGTCTCGGTCAAGCAACGCAATGCCGAGGGCTACTACGAGCTCTCGCGCTTTAAGGTGAAGCAGCCGACGGACTGGGCTTCGCTTGAAGCGGCTTTTGCGGAGAAGGCGACAATATCCGGCACTGTGACTGGTGTGGTCAAGGGCGGCCTCACCGTCGATGTGGGCGTCCGCGCCTTTCTGCCCGCTTCGCGCAGCGGGACGCGCGATGCGAAGGAGATGTCCGATCTGGTCGGGCAGTCGGTCGAGGTGCGGATCACCAAGGTCGACGCCGCCGATGAGGATGTCGTGGTGGACCGGCGTGCGATTCTCGAGGAACAGGCCCTGGCCGCGCAGGCAAGCCGCTGGTCGTCGCTCCAGGCCGGCGAGGTGCTTGAAGGCAAGGTGCGCAGCCTGATGAGTTACGGGGCATTCGTCGATCTGGGCGGCATCGACGGGCTGCTGCACATCAGCGACATCGCGTGGAGCCGCGTCGAGAAGCCGGAAGACGTGCTCACCGTAGGGCAGGACCTTCGCGTAAAGGTGCTCAAGATCGATCCTGAGTCGCGGCGCATTTCGCTGGGT
>JBKICP010000279.1:0-9014 GCA_046567085.1 Acidobacteriota bacterium | reverse complement strand
CGCTCCCCCGCAACGTAGGCCGTGTGCGCTGCCTGCACGTTGTAGCGCCGCGCTTCCGGCGAGCGGTCGAAACGCCCGTAATAACCGTGGTTGATAACCGTCACGCTGCGCGAAACATAGGTGACGCGGTTGAAAGCCACATAGGGGTGCGGACCCCACGCGAAGCCCCAGTGCCCCCAGCCCCAGCCCCAGCCGCCCCACGGCGCGACCACCACGCCAACCCCGAAGCCAAAGCGCACGCCCACACCCCATCCCGGAGGAGGCGGCGGAGCATACCAGCGATACCACGGACGGAAGCCCCAGATCGCCCACGGATCGTAATAGGGCACGTAGACGACGGCGGGATTCGCCGGGACAATCACAATCTGCGACGGGTTATACACAACGTTCAGCTGCTGGCCGGACCGCAGATCGCCCCGATCGTACGCCTGCTGCCGCATCGCCTGCACGGCGCTCATCACGTCCTGCGGCTGGTTGTAGTACGCGTTACCCAGCTGCGTCGTCCAGTCGAGGTTCTGGTCCATGTTCGACAGCACCGACGGGAACGCGCAGAGCGCCTTCACGCTGGGATCCCAGTTCTGCTGGTTCGCCATCTGCGCAATCTGGTCCGGAGGTGCCCCCCCCTGCGACCGCACAAAACGATCAGCTTCCACCACCTGCGTGGGATATGTCGATGCCGCAAGCACCTGTGCGACCAGCGCGTCAGGATACAGCGCGATCGGCGCGACCAGCTGGTTCAGCTGCTCCGGGCTCAGCGCGTTCCACTGCTGCGGCGGAGCCGCATTCTCGTCGGGAGGAGCCGGTGGCCCCTGATCGTATTGCTGATCCGGCGGAGGCGGCGGTGCGTCCTGGCCGTGTGCGAACACCGGAGCCAGTCCCATGGGAATCATCACCCCGGCTAACACCAATACCATGCCGCGCTTCGGCAGGCTGGAGGAGGCTGTGGCGAGCCGGCGCATCCACAAGCGACCACTCTGCGAACCGGCCGTGGGTCGTAACTCGGAAAATTGTTTCATCGAAGGAGCCTTTCAGCCCTTTTCGGGCCTTTCGTTCTCTGGAGCTGCCCGGCAACGGGTCTGCTCAGCCTTTGGAAACCGGAGCGCCCACTTAAGTTGCGCGGATTTCCGGGCTGGCCGCCGTCTTTATACCACGGAATCGAAGAAACGGCGGAGGATACGGGCCACCAGTTCAGGCTGTTCGAATGGCGCAAAATGCCCGGCATCAGGAATTTCGTTGTACTCAGCCCCGTACCCGCCGTTGCGAATCTGCTCGGCCAGCAAACGCATGTCCGCCGGGGTGCTTCCCGGATCTTCGCCCCCGGCAATAATGCAGCACGGAACCCGCATCGTGCGGGCCGTGGCCACCGAGTCGGGACGGGCGGCGAGCCCCTGCTGCACCGCGACAATGTTCTCCACCGGAACCGCCTGCATCATCTCCCGCGCCAGCCCGACTTTCTCCGGAGAGCGCCGGCGCGCCGCCGAGCCGATCAGCGTCTCGAGATTGCCTTCGATAAAGTCCGCTGTGCCGCGCCCCTGCACCTTCGCGATGGTCTCGGCGCGTTTTGCGCGCTGCGCGTCTGTATCGGCCTGCGCCTTCGAGCAGCAGAACGCCAGCGCCTCGGCACGCGCTGGCATCGTCCGCCAGACCTCGAACAGCGTATAGCCCCCGATCGAGCACCCGCCCAAAAGCGCCGTGCCCAACTCCAGATGATCGAGCAGTCGCCCCACGTCGGCGCCCAGCTTTTCGACCGTGATGGGTCCTTCGCCCAGTTCCGACTGGCCGTGCCCTCGCAGATCGGGCACGATCACGCGGTACTTGCTCGCGAGCGTCTCCGCCACCGGCATCCAGAAACGGTGATCGACCGGAGTAGGGTGAAGGAGCAGAACGGCGGGTCCGCCGCCCAGCGCGGTGTAGAAGAGCTTCGAGCCGTCGGAGTAGTAGAACATCGCTATGAGAATACGCCCGACCGCCGCCGATAACGGGCGCGGTCGGCAGACGCACAGCAGACCGCCTCTCAGACGTCGGACTCCACAAGTGCTATCCGCTGTCCGCTAACCGCTGCTTACCCCTGGCTCGGCGGCGGATAGGGCGGCGCCGGCGGCATCGGCGGCAGCATCAGCGGCTCCTCCGGCATGACGATCCAGAAGATGATGTAGGCCAGCAGGCCCGAGCCTCCGCCGAAGACCGTCAGCAGCACCGTGATCACCCGCACCCACACCACATCCCAGGCGTAAGCATTCGCCAGACCCTGGCAGACGCCCGCGATCATCCGGCCCGCTCGCGGCCGCACCAGCCGTGTCACGGTCGAGGGCGGATAGTAGGCTGGCGGCGCCACCGGCGGCTGCATCTGCGCACCGCAGCCCGAGCAGAAGCGGGCATCGTCCGCCAGACCCTTACCGCAATTCCTGCAATACACCGCCATGGCATTCCTCCTGCGAAGCCTTTGCAGACACCTTCTCGGCTTCGGTGCAAAAAACCAGCATAAACGCCCCCGGCGCTCTTTTTCCGGCTCCCCTCTCGGATTCGCCGGACGGTCGCGCCTTCAGCGTACAGTGAGAAATACGCGCCCACGGGCGCCGGGGTTCCCAGGAAATCACCCCCACGCGACGACCTGCCCTGGCGCTTTTCACCGCATCTAAAGAGTTTGAAACCGGCTCAACCTCCATCAACCGAAGCGGAGACCCCAAATATGCAGCGTCTCGAGGGAAAAGTCGCCATTGTCACCGGAGGCGGCTCCGGCATCGGCCAGGCCATCGCCGAGCGTCTGGGCTGCGATGGCGCCAAAGTCATCATCGACTACGTCGGTAGCGAGGCCGGCGCCGATGAAACTCGCAAAGTCATCGAGGGATGCGGCAGCTCCGGCGAAGTCGTGCTGGCCGACGTCACCCACATGGACGACGACCGCCGCCTCGTCGATACCGCCTGGGACAAGTTCGGATCCGCCGACATCCTCGTCAACAACGCCGGCATGGAAACCCGCGCCGACTTCTGGGACACCACCGAAGAGCAGTACGACAAAGTCATGGCCGTCAACCTCCGCGGCCCCTTCTTCCTCACCCAGGCCTTCGTCCGCCGCCTCCGCGACGCGAAGAAGCCAGGCCGCATCATCAACATCAGCTCCGTCCACGAGGATATGGCCTTCCCCGGCTTCTCCACCTACTGCTGCAGCAAGGGCGGTCTCCGCATGATGATGCGCAACCTGACCGTGGAACTGGGCCCTCTTGGCATCACCGTCAATAACATCGCCCCTGGCGCCATCGCCACCCCCATCAACAAAGCGCTGCTCGCAGACAAGCCCAAACTCGACGCGCTGCTCAGGAACATCCCCCTCGGCCGCCTCGGCAAACCCGAAGACGTCGCCGGCATGGTCGCTTTTCTCGCTTCCGACGAAGCATCTTACGTTTCCGGCGCTACCTTCCTCATCGATGGTGGGCTGATGCGCAATTATCACGAGCAATAATTTCTGCCCTATGCCCTCACAAATCGAAGACTATGCCCTGATTGGCGATTGCGAAACCGCTGCCCTGGTCAACCGCGAGGGCTCCATCGACTGGCTCTGCTGGCCCGACTTCTCTTCCGGCGCCTGCTTCGCCTCCCTCCTGGGATCGAAGACGAACGGCTACTGGCAGATTTGCCCCGCCGGCCAGGACTGGAAGAGTCAGCGCAAATATCGCGACCACACCCTCATCCTCGAAACCACCTTCGAAAGCGATGAAGGCACGGTTCGGCTGACTGACTTCATGCCCATCCGCGAGCACAACTCCGATGTGGTGCGCATCGTCGAATGTCTTCGCGGAAAAATGGATTTGACTCTGGGCCTTTGCCTGCGCTTCGACTACGGACGCACCGTGCCCTGGGTCACCGCCATCGACGACGGCATCCGCGCCGTGGCCGGCCCCAGCCTCGCGGTGCTGCACGCTTCAGTTCCCGTGCACGGCGAGAATCTGCACACCGCGGCTGAATTCACCGTGAACGAAGGCGATCGTGTCTGGTTCACGCTCACCTACGGACAATCATTCCGGCCCGACCCTCGCCCCATCAACGCCGAACACGCCCTCCGCGATACCGAGCGCTTCTGGAACCGCTGGATCGCACAACTCCAGTACAAGGGCCAGTATGCCGAAGCCGTGGAGCGCTCGCTCATCACCCTCAAGGCCATGACCTTCCGCCCCAGCGGCGGCGTCGTAGCCGCCATGACCACCTCCCTCCCCGAATCCATCGGCGGCTCGCGCAACTGGGACTACCGCTTCTGCTGGCTCCGCGACACCACCTTCACCCTCCTCTCCATGACCACCGCCGGCTGTTACGAAGAAGCCGCCGCATGGCAGGACTGGCTGCTGCGCGCCATCGCCGGCAGCCCCGATCAGCTGCAGATCATGTACGGCCTCAAAGGCGAGCGTTCCCTGAATGAGTGGGAGGCATCCTGGCTGCCCGGCTATGAAGGTTCCTCTCCGGTGCGCATCGGCAACGCCGCGTCCGAGCAGGTGCAGCTCGACATCTATGGCGAGCTGCTCGATACCTTTTTTCACGCACTCCATGGCCTCAATCAGCACACCGAGGACGATTTCCGCGTGCTCGTGCTCCTGCTCGATCACCTTACAGACATCTGGCAGCGCCCCGACGACGGCATCTGGGAAACCCGCGGCGGACGTGAGCAGTTCACCTATTCCAAGATGATGGCCTGGGTCGCCTTCGATCGCGCCATCCTGATCGCCAAAAAGCTCCACGCAAAGGCGCCCATCGAGAAGTGGCAGGAGATTCGCGACCGCATTCACGAGGATGTCTGCCGCAACGGATTCAATGAGGAGAAAAAGAGCTTCGTGCAGTTCTACGGCGGCAAACAGCTCGACGCCTCGTTGCTCCTCATGCCCATCGTGGGATTTCTCCCCGCCACTGACCCCCGCGTGCGCAGCACCATCGAGGCCATCGAACGCGAGCTCATGGTCGACGGATTCCTAATGCGCTACGACACCGGACGGGTCAGCGATGGTCTCCCTCCCGGAGAAGGCGCCTTCCTGGCCTGCAGCTTCTGGCTGGTGAGCGCGCTCAAAGCCATCGGCCGCGAGCAGGACGCGCGTAAGCTCTTCAATCGCCTCCTCGCCCTGCGCAACGATCTGGGATTACTCTCCGAAGAATACGACGTCCAGCGCAAGCGCCTGGTCGGCAACTTCCCCCAGGCCTTCTCCCACATTGCCCTCGTCAACGCCGCCTTCGACCTCGAACAGAAAAAGGAAGAACACCCCCGCACGCGCCACCGCCATCACCGTCATGAAATGGCGCCCCAGGCGTGATCTGCACCGTCCGCCCAGGTTCGCCTCATCGATAGACTCACTTTCAGGAGATCGTCGGTCCTATGCATCGCTTTCGCGTCTGGGCTCCCCGAGCAGAGAAGGTTCGCGTTGAAGTAGCGGGCGCAAAGCATCCGCTCGCAGCGCGCGACGGCGGCTGGTGGGAGGCCGAGATTGATGTGGCCCGGCCGGGCATGGATTACGCGTATTTCCTCGATGATGACGATCTCGCCCTGCCCGATCCGCGCTCCCTCTGGCAGCCGCACGGAGTGCACGGGCCTTCGCGCACCCTCGATCACGCCGCGTTTCAGTGGACGGACACCGGATGGGAAGCGCCGCCTCTCGCCAGCGCCATCCTCTACGAGTTACACATCGGGACCTTCACCCCGCAGGGCACCTTCGATGCCGCACAGGCAAAGCTCGACGCCCTCTGCGATCTGGGCGTGACCCATGTCGAGCTGATGCCGGTGAACGCATTCCCCGGTGTGCAGGGTTGGGGCTACGACGGCGTCGATCTGTTTGCACCGCACGAGCCTTATGGCGGGCCTGAAGCTCTCAGGCGCTTCGTGAATGCCTGCCACGCGAAAGGCCTCGCCGTCCTGCTCGACGTCGTCTACAACCACCTGGGGCCGTCCGGCAACTACCTGGCTAAATTCGGACCGTACTTCACCCACGCCCACCACACCCCATGGGGCGATGCAGTCAATCTCGAAGGCCGCGGCAGCCATGAAGTCCGCCGCTTCTTCTGCGACAACGCCCTGATGTGGCTCCGCGATTACCACTTCGATGGTCTGCGCCTCGACGCTGTCCACGCCTACATCGATCGATCCGCAATCCACTTCATGGAGCAACTCGGTGCCGAGGTGCGCGCCCTCGAAGCCTACACCGGCCGCAGCTACGTCGTCATCGCCGAAAGCGACCTCAACGATCCGCGCGTCGTGACGGCGCGCGAAGCCGGAGGCTATGGCCTCGATGCGCAGTGGAGCGACGACTTCCATCACGCGCTCGTCACCGCCCTCACCGGAGATCGCTCCGGCTACTACGCCGACTTCGGATCGATCGCCGACATCGCCAAAGCCCTCCGCGAGGTCTTCGTCCTCGATGGCTGCTACTCGCCCTACAGGGATCGCATCCACGGTCGACCGGTGGTGAACCTGCCGGCCTCGCGCTTCCTTGGCTTCGCCCAGAATCACGACCAGATCGGCAATCGCGCCAAAGGCGAGCGCCTCGCACAGATCGTCAGCCCAGGCCGCGCCAAAATCGCCGCCGCGCTCGTGCTCACTGCCCCCTTCGTGCCGATGCTCTTCCAGGGCGAGGAGTGGGCCGCCTCCACCCCGTTCCAGTACTTCACGGATCATGACCAGGAACTGGGCCGGCTTGTCTCCGAAGGCCGTAAGAAGGAATTCGCAGCGTTCGGCTGGAACCCGGATAACGTGCCCGATCCCCAGGCGCCACAGACCTTTGAGCGCTCGAAACTCAACTGGGCCGAGCGCAGCCAGCCCGCGCACGCAGAAATGCTCGACTGGTACCGGCGCCTGATCGCACTGCGCCGCACCACCCCGGACCTCAACAACCCCGACCTCGGCCGCGTGCAGGTGCGCTGCAGCGAAAATGAAAAGTGGCTGGTGATGGAGCGCGGCGCAATCACCGTGGCGTTTTCGCTCGCGACGAAACCTGTAGAAATAGAGGTACGCCCCGGATCGGAGATCGCGCTCGCCTCCTCCGGCGACATTTGTCTGAAAGATCGCGCCCTCGTCCTGCAGCCCGATTCCGCCGCCGTTCTCAGAATGAAGGAAAGTGAATCGGCATGATTCGAACCAACACCCCCCCCAGCGCTCCCTGTACCTTGCACCCCGCACCCTGTACCCTATCCTTTTCATGAACGCGCTTGATTTTTCTCTGATCCTCCTGGTCAGCTCGCTGGCCGCCGGCCTGCTCGGCGCGCTCAGCGGACTGGGCGGCGGCGTGGTGATTGTCCCGCTTCTCACCATCGTCTTTCACGTCGACATCCACTACGCCATCGGAGCCTCCCTGGTCTCGGTCATCGCGACCTCGTCGGGCGCGGCCGCCGCTTATGTGCGCGAGGGGTTCTCCAACATCCGCGTTGGAATGTTCCTGGAAATCGCCACCACGCTGGGTGCCCTCCTCGGCGCGTGGCTCACCACGCGAATTCCCACCCACGCCATCGGCATCGTCTTCGGCGTCGTGCTCCTCTACTCCGCATACACCGCTCTGAAACAGCACCACGACGCCATTACGCAGCACCCGGATGCCCTGGCCAAGCGGCTGCGCCTCGAGGGCGATCTGCCCACCGGGCCCGATACCCACGAATCCTATGTTGCGCAGCACGTCCCCGCGGGCTTCAGCCTCATGGCCCTCGCAGGCACATTATCCGGATTGCTCGGCATCGGCTCCGGCGCCGTCAAAGTGATCGCCATGGATCAGGCGATGCGCCTGCCCTTCAAGGTCTCCACCACCACCAGCAACTTCATGATCGGCGTCACCGCCGCCGCCAGCGCTGGCCTCTACCTGCGCAGCGGCTACCTCTCCCCGGCTCTCGCCATGCCCGTCATGCTCGGGGTTCTCGTCGGTTCGCTCATCGGCTCCCGCCTGCTGGTAAAGGTGCACGTGCGCACCCTCAAAATCGTCTTTGCTCTGGTCATCATCGCCCTCGGCGCCGAAATGATCGTCAACAACCTGCGAGGTGCCCTGTGAGTTCCGCGAACGAATCGGCCAATCCCCCCTCCACAGGCGCTCCGAAACAGTGGACCGATCTGCGTATCGAGATCCTCGTTGGCCTCATGCTCCGCAGCGGCGTGCTGCTGGCCGCCGCCATCGTCCTCTTCGGCGGCGTCCTCTACCTCATCCACAGCCACGGGCCGCGCCCCGACTATGAGCACTTCCGCCCGGAGCCGGCCCAGTACTCCACCGTCAGCGGCATCGTGCACGGCGTCGCCGCGATGAATCCGGAGAGCATCATCATGCTCGGCCTCCTGGTGCTGGTCGCTACCCCGGTGGCCCGCGTGGGCATGTGCATCGTCGGTTTCCTCTTCGAGCGCGACCATCTCTATACAGCCGTCAGCACCATCGTGCTGCTGATCCTGCTGTACAGTCTGATCTTCCACAAGTGACCGCCGAACCGAAACCACCGGCGCTTCACATCGGTGCGAGGATTCGCACCAGCGCGAAGATCGCGACCCCCAGGAAAAAGACCAGCGCCATCCGGATCCCCGGTTCGCGATTGACTTCCGGCACCAGATCCGTTGCCGCCACATAGATCGCCACTCCGGCCGACAGCGGCAGCCCCGCCTCGACCCAGCGCGGCAGGAAGCCAATGATGAGCACGCCCGCAAGCGTGGCCATCGCCAGAGCCGTGGCCGAGATCACCGCCGTGCGGCGCGTCTGGCCGGAGGCGAGCATCACCGACGCGATGGTAAAACCCTCCGGCACCTTGTGCAGAATGATCGCGACAAAGATCAGCCAGCCCAGCGTGTTCGACAGCACAAAACCCGACGCGATGGCAACGCCATCGAAAAACGAATGCGCCGCCAGACCGCAGAGTACCGACCAGCCTGTGCGCCGGTGGATGAACTCGTGCGCGTGCGTCTCTTCGCCATAATGGAAATGCGGCGTGATCGTGTGCTCGAGCAGATGGATCGCGCAGTAACCCGCCAGAATCAGAATCGGCGCCCAGAGGGCGGAAAACTTCATGCTCTCCGGCATCAT
>JBKICP010000278.1:0-30321 GCA_046567085.1 Acidobacteriota bacterium | reverse complement strand
ACACCCGGGAGCGGAAGTGACCGTCGTGTCGCGAGCCAGAAAAACGGCATGCCCAAGGTGATCCCTGGCGTGTGGAAACAGGGCGAATTCAGGGGCAAGTACCGTAGCTGGCCGGGAGTGGCTCCGATCTGTCACGCATCGGAGTATCGGTCTAAAAAATTTCTTCCGACAACCGCAGGGCGTCGAAAAAATCTTATGTGAACGTTGCCGATAGTAGCACAGCCCAGGGCGAAGAGAAGCGAGTCGCGGGGAGAAAAATTTCACTCGCCCGAAAGTTGCACAAGGGCTGGTGAAAAAAGGAAGAGCGCGCTGTTTTTGCTCGTGCCGAAGCGATGGGATATACTCGAATCTTGCCGCAGAAACGGCGTGTTCTCAGCAGTTGCGCGGCGATGAGGACCGTTGCGCGTTCCACGATTCAGCGAAGTGACGCGACGCGCAGTCCAGCCGAATCCGAAGAAAATCAGAGGTCAAGTTTTCCATGCCGAAGCGCACATTTCAACCCAACCGCCGCAGCCGTTCGAAGACCCACGGCTTCCGCACCCGCATGAAGACCAAGAGCGGTGCCGCGGTCCTCTCCCGGAGGCGTGCGAAAGGCCGCAAGCGTGTTTCTGTCAGCGCGGGCTATCGCGACTAGCGTTTCGCTTTTCCATCCGCTCAGCGGGCGGCTGGTTGTTCGCGGCCGCCACCCCCAGGATTGCGACAGAATGGAGATATGCCGGAGGCACGATTCGACTGGCGCAGCGCCCGTCTGCGGAAACACGCGGACTATCAGCGCGTGTACCGCGAAAGCCGCCGGCATTCATCTGCATCGATGAGCTACTTTTTCCGCGCACGGTCGAGCGAAGATCCGGCAGGCATACAGCCTCGCGTGGGACTGACGACCGGTCGCGTGCTGGGCAAAGCGGTGGAACGAAATCGCATCCGGCGCCGTATGCGTGAAGCAGTGCGCCTGCACCTCCATGAACTGCCCCCCGGCGTCGACGTCGTGCTCCATCCGCGCAGGATGGTGCTCGACATCGACTTTGTGCGTCTGGAGAGCGAAGTGTCGCGCGTGTTTTCGAGCGTCGCCCGGGGCGCGGAGGGGAAGCGGTGAACCAGTCCGCACATTCGCACCGGCACGCACGGCGCACCGCAGTTGCGCGGGTTGCGCTTGCCTTCTATAAGCGCGGCGTTTCCCCGGCTCTCCATGCGTTGACGCCGGGCGGCTGTCGCTTTCAGCCAACGTGTTCCGAGTACGCGGCGATCGCCATCGCCGAACATGGCGCCCTGCGCGGCGGCCTCATGTCCCTGGCGCGTTTGCTGCGCTGTCATCCCCTGCATCGCGGCGGCTTCGATCCGGTACCGGCAAAGCGAAGCGCCTCCCCCATTCAGAATCCAGGCAGTGCAATTTCCTGCGTTCCGCAGACAGAGAACAGGTAAGGGAAGTCTTGGCAGAGATACAAAATCCCAATCAGCAGAGCGGCGGTGGCAGCGGCAGCGGCGGCGGCGATATGAAGTCGCTCTGGACCTTCATGGTCGTCTTCGTGCTGATGGTGGTGGCCTTTCAGGTCTTCGCCCCGAAGAAGACCCAGCAGCCCGCGTCGCAGCAGAAGAGCACGCCGGCGCAGACCGGCGCCGCCTCTCCATCCGCAGCCGCGAGCCCTGCCACACCGGGAACGGCCGCGCCCGCAAATGCAGCCGCGACGGGTCCGAACGCCGTCCAGGCCTCCGCCGAGTCCGATGTCGTTGTCGAGAACGAGCTTTACCGCATCACCTTCACCAACCGCGGCGGAGCGGTCAAATCCTGGGTGCTGAAGAAATATAAAGACGACACCCAGAAGAATCCGCTGGACCTCGTCAATCACGCCGCCGCGGCCAAATTCGGGCTGCCGCTGTCGCTCTTCACCTACGACGCGGGGCTGAAGAACCAGCTGAACTCGGCGTTTTATGTGCCGTCGGAGACCGGGACCGTCAGCGTTCCCGGCGCCAGCACGAAGACGCTGACCTTCGATTATTCCTTCGGCGGCCTCACCGTCCGCAAAACTTTCCACTTCGACACCAGCTATGTGATCGGCGCCGACGTCACGGTCACCCAGAATGGCGCGCCCGTCAGCGCGCTGCTCTCCTGGCCTTCCGGACTCGGCGATCAGAGCACGGTGCAGGAATACGCTGCTTCGACCGTCGACACATCGGAGAGCGGCAAAACCGACCAGCTCGCGGTGAAGAAGGTTGTGGGCGGCAACACGCTGCACGGCTCGTTCGACTACGTCGGGGTGAGCGATCTCTACTTCACCGCCGTCTTCATGCCCACGTCGCCGGCGGACAGCAGCGTGGTCACGCTGCACGAATCGTTCGCTATCCCGAAGAACCCGGCGCATCCCGATCCCAATGCGGTGGAGCAGGCTCCGCTGCTGGGCGCGGCCGTGGGCTCAGAGGGCGGCGGAGTGAGCACGCGCCTCTTTGTGGGACCGAAGACGCTGGATCTGCTCGACTCCATCCACACCGCCACCGGCGAAAACCTGGAGCACGTCGTCAGCTTCGGCTGGTGGGGCTGGATCGCCAAGCCGATGCTGCTGGTGCTGCGCTTCTTCGTCACGCACGGCATCCCCAACTGGGGCTGGGCCATCCTCGTCCTCACGCTGATCCTCAACATGGCGATGCTGCCCACGCGCGTCATGATGATGAAGTCATCGCTGAAGATGCAGCGCATCCAGCCGCAGATGGATTCCATCAAGGCGAAGTACGCCAAGTACAAGACCACCGACCCTCGCCGCCAGGACATGAACAAGGAGATGTTCGACCTGCAGCGCAAAGAGGGCGTGAATATGTTCGGCGGCTGCCTGCCCATGCTCCTGCAGTATCCGCTGCTGTTCGGCTTCTACCGCATGCTTATGTACGCCATCGAGCTGCGCCAGGCCCACTTCCTGTGGCTGCCGGACCTCTCTGCGGCCGATCCCCTGCACATCCTGCCGCTCTCGGTGATCGTCTCCATGTTCCTCTCCCAGTTCTTTACCCCGTCGCCGGGCATGGATCAGAGCCAGCAGCGCATGATGGCGTTCATGATGCCGGCGATCTTCGGCTTCATGATGTGGAACATCGGCTCCGGCGTGGCGCTCTACTGGGCGGGCAGCAATCTGATGGGGGTGGCGACGCAGATGGTGATGAACCGCACCAGCATGGGCCAGGAGATGCGGGCCATCGCCGCGAAGCGCGCCGCCAAGCGGGCGTCCAAAACCATCACCGCCCGGCGGTAAATTCGTCGGGAAGAGTAGTCTGAACTCTGTCAACGTGATCTAATAACTCGGGGAACGATCACGAATAAGTCAATGCCGATTGAAGATTACTCCGCCGCCGCCCAAAAGATCGCAGAGTTCCTCAATACCCTTGTCCACCTCGGACATCTGCGGCTGAAGTTCCGTATCACCGCGGGGCCGGGAGCTGCAGATCCGGACGGCCTCGAAGCGCGCGAGATTTATGTGGAGTTAGCCGGGCCCGATGCGGGGCTGCTAACCCAGCGCGGCGGCGAGTTGCTGCGTGCGCTCGAACATATCGCGGCCAAGGTGCTGCGCCTCGAGAACGAAGAACACGACAAAATTTCCTTCGACGCCGAAAACTTCAAAGCCCTGCGCGCGCGCGAGCTGAAACTGGCGGCCGAAACCGCCGCCGAGCGGGTCCGCCGCACCGGACAGCCCTACAGCTTCGCTCCCATGAGTTCGCGCGAGCGGCGCATGCTGCACCTGGCCTTCCGCGGCTACGACGATCTGGAGACAGCCTCGTCGGGCGAGGGGCTGCGGCGCTACGTGGTCGCCTATCCGAAGGGATACGAACACCGGGAATCGAGCCCGCGAGAAAGCCGTTTTTCCGGGCGGCGCCGCTAGACGGACCCCAGATCCCGCCGCGCGGCGAGGAGTCGCCAACCGTGCAGCCTCATCCACAAACCAGAGAGCGGGAAGCGATCGCGCAGGAGACGATCGTGGCCATCTCCACGCCCCCCGGGCGCGGGGGGATCGGCATCGTGCGCCTCTCCGGCTCGCATGCGCTCCCGATCGCGCAGGGCCTGGTGCGAAGCAGCGCCGCGCTGGAGCACGCGCGCGCACGCGTGGCCGAGGTCGTCGATCCGGAGCAGGATCGAAAAATTGACGAGGCCGTCGTTACCTGGTTCGCGCGCCCCCACTCCTACACGGGCGAGGATCTGGTGGAGATTGCGGCGCACGGCTCGCCGGTGGTGCTGGAACTGCTGGTCCGCATGGCGCTGCGCGCAGGCGCGCGGCTCGCGCGGCCCGGGGAGTTCACGGAGCGGGCTTTTCTGGCCGGTCGCCTGGACCTGACGCAGGCCGAAGCGGTGCGCGATCTGATCGAAGCGCAGACGCTCTACCAGGCGCGTGTCGCGGCCGAGCAGATGGGCGGCGCGCTGTCTCAGCGGATCCGCCCGGCAAAACAGAACCTGGTGGAACTGATCGCGCTGCTCGAGGCCGGCATCGACTTTGCCGAGGACGACGTCGAGGTGACGCCGGACCAGGAGATCGTCACGCGCATCGATGCGGTGGCTGCGGAGCTGCAGACGCTGGCACGTACCTTCGAGCACGGCCGCATGGTGCACAGCGGACTGCGTCTGGCGATTGTCGGACGCCCGAATGTGGGCAAGTCGTCGATCTTCAACCGGCTGCTCGAACGCGAGCGCGCCATCGTGACCGCGCAGCCCGGAACCACGCGCGACCTCGTCAGCGATCGCCTCTCGCTGGGCGGCATTCCGGTCGAGCTGGTCGACACCGCGGGCCTGCGCGAGGCGAAGAACGAGGCCGAGGCGATCGGCATCCGCAAATCGCGCGAGATGCTCGCCGATGCCGACCTTGTGATGGTGGTCCTCGATGCATCGGTTCCGCTGCGCGACGACGAACGCGAGCTGATGGCCTCGCTGGAAGGCCGGCGGGCGCTGGTGGTCCGCAATAAAGCCGATCTGGATGACGCAGCGGAGCCGGCGCCCGATCTGCCGCTGCGGTGCGTGACCACTTCGGCGCTCACCGGCGAGGGTGTGCCCTCGCTGCGCGAAGCGCTCGCGGAATCGGTGCGGAATCCCGCAGGCGAGACGGACGCGGGCGTGCTCACCAGCCTGCGGCACTTCGAAGCGGTGAGCGGCGCGCTGACCTCGCTCAGTGCGGCTCGCGAAGCGGTGGGGCAGAGGATCCCGCACGAGATGCTGTTGCTCGATCTGTACGCAGCGCTGCGCAATCTCGACAGCCTCACCGGCGAAACCACAGCGGACGATATCCTCAACCAGATCTTCTCCACCTTCTGCATCGGAAAATAGCACTCACCTTTCTGCGTGGGACCTCTCGTCACAGGACGGTCCTCGTTCCGCGTTCTTCCATCGACAGCGCGCTGCGGTGCTGCGAGACTGGGAACGCATCCTTCACCCCCCCGACGCTGCCTGATGGATACTCCCCTGCCGAAAATCCTGTTCTGTTTCCTGTTTGGATTTTTCATGCTGCGTGCGGCCGCGCAGCAGCCGGCGCCCGTGAGCCAGACCGTGGTGGTCGTCGGCACACCCGACCCGGTCGCCATCGGCGAATCGCCGCGGTCGGTCTTCGTCATCGATACTCAGAAGCAGCCGCTGGCCTTTGAAACCGCAGAAGACTACCTGCGCAACGATCCCTCCACCTTCATCGAGCAGCGCGGAGCCGGCGGCGCGCAGGCCGATATCTCCATCCGCGGCTCCTCGTTCGAGCAGACGCTCGTCCTGCTCAATGGCCTGCGCATCGACGACGCCCAGACCTCGCACCATAATCTCGATCTGCCGGTTCCGCTCGAGGCGATGAGCGGCATCGACATTCTGCACGGGGCGGGATCGACGCTCTATGGTTCCGACGCCCTCGGTGGCGTCGTCGACTTCCTCACCGCCGTGCCCTCCGCCACGACTCTGCAGCTGCGCTCCGGCGCCGGCAGCTTCGGCGAGAACGAAGAGTCGTTTCTGGGCGATGCTCCCGGCAAGCGGTGGAGCGAGGTCCTGGCCGGCGATCGCAACTTCTCCACGGGGTTCATCCCCGACCGCGATTACCGCAACGAGGAAGGCAGTACCGAATCGCGCATGAAGACGGCGCTCGGCGTCACCGACATTCTGCTCGCAGGCAGCGATCGCGCTTTCGGCGCCGACCAGTTCTACGGCCCTTACAATTCCTGGGAGCGCACCAAAGGCTGGTTTGCCTCCGCCCGCCAGGAGCTGGGCACACGCACCGAAGCCGCCTTCGGCTATCGCCGCCACGCCGACAACTTCATCCTTCTGCGCAACGATCCCGCCTTCTACGCCAACAACCACATCGATCAAAGCTGGCAGGGCGTGGTGCGGCGCAAGCAGACCATCGGAAAAGACGCGACGCTCTTTGGCGGTCTGGAAGAAGACGGCGACGCGATCGAGAGCAACAATCTCGGCAGGCACGCGCGCAATCAGGGCGCTGGATACGTCGATCTCGATCTGCACTCGGCACGCCGCTGGAATCTCTCCGCAGGCCTGCGCGGCGAGCTGCTCAGCGGCGGAGGTGGCCGCTGGGTCTGGAGCCCCGATCTCGCCGGCAGTCTGGCTCTCGCGCCCACCCTTCGCATCCGCGCGTCGGCCGGCTACGGTTTTCGCCTGCCCACCTACACGGACCTTTACTACAGCGATCCCAGCACGCACGGCGATCCCAACCTGAAACCGGAGTCCGCGTGGTCCGGCGACGCCGGCGCAGACTGGTACCCGGGACACAAGTCCGCATTCTCGCTGACGGCTTTCTACTCCCGCCAGCATGACGCCATCGATTACGTGCGCGCGAACGCGGCTGAACCCTGGCAGGCTGCGAATCTTTCGGGCCTGCGTTTTGCCGGACTCGAAACCTCGGCCACGCTCCAGCCGGTGCGCCATCAAACGGTGACGCTGGGCTGGACCGTCGTCTCCGGAGCGCAGGCCGCGCTGCATGGTCAGCAGTCGGAGTATGTGTTCAATTATCCGGTCAACAATGCCAGCTTCCAGTGGCTCGCTAATGTCCGCTCGGCGTTCACCGTCCGCACCGTCGTGCAGGTGGTCGAGCGCTATCAGCAGACGCCGTATCCGGTCTGGAATCTCGAAACCTCTCGCGAACGCGGCCGGGTGCGCCCCTATCTGCGCGCCGCGAACCTCAGCAACACGGGCTACGAGGAGATCGTCGGCGTTCCCATGCCCGGCCGCAGCTTCACCGGCGGATTCGAGATTCTTCTCGCGCCTCAGCATCGTTGACTCGTCTTTTCGTGCGCACGGTTGATATCGTGGAACGCAATGCAGGGAACGCGCGTCGTACGATGCGATTCGAAGACTCCTGCAGAAGAGGGACCCAATGAGACGAGCCACTCCACCCATGATCCTCATCGGCGCGCTGTTGTTCAGCGTGGTCGGCGGCTGGCATCCGATACAGGCGCAAACGCCCGCTCCGAGCAACCCGAAAGAGAAGGTCATCCTCGACACCGATATCGGCGACGACATCGACGACGCCTTCGCGCTGGCGCTGGCCGTCTCCAGTCCGAAGCTGGAGGTGATCGGCGTGACGACGGCCTGGGGCGACACGGATCTGCGCGCACGTCTCGCGGAGCGCTTCCTCAAGGTGACCGGCCACGGCGAGATTCCCGTCTACGCCGGCCCAAAGACGCGTGCCTCGTCCACCTTCAGCCAGGCGCGCTGGGCGCAAGTGGAGCCGGAACCCGCGCAGGGCTGGCCCGACGCCATCGGCTTCACCCTGAACGCCATTCGCCGCAACCCGGGGCAGATCACGCTCATCGCGATTGCGCCGTTCAGCAACATCGGCGCGCTCATCGATCGCGACCCCGCCACGTTTCGCAAGCTGAAGCGCATCGTCCTGATGGGAGGATCGATCCATCGCCGTTACGGCGACCTCGGTTATTTTCCCGATCGCGGGCCGGAGCCTGAATACAACGTCGTGATGGACGTTGCCTCGTCGAAGAAGCTGTTCACCTCCGGCGTGCCGATCGAGATGATGCCGCTGGATTCGACGCAGCTGAAGTTCGATGAAGTGATGCGCGACACGGTGTTCAGCCAGGGCACGCCCACCACGGACGCGCTGCTCTCGCTGTACGCGGAATGGCGCGCATCGACGGGGAGCCCGACGCCCACGCTGTTCGATGCGATGGCGGTGGCGGAAGCCATCGATCCCGAACTTTGTCCGACCACCCCGATGCACATCGAGATCGACGACAAGGGATTCACGCGTCCCGTAGCGGGTGCGCCGAATGCGAAAGTCTGCCTGAATTCCGACTCGGATCAGTTCTTCCACTTCTACATTCCGGCGATCCTCAACGAAACGCACCACTGAGTTTCGCCGTCCATCGTTTCGCGAAGCGGGAGGCCCTGCGCGCGTCTGTGCCACCATAATTTCAATCCCACCGGCACAGGAGCACGATCGAAGCCATGACCTCCGAAACAACGCGTGACCGCTTTGACCTCACGGGCCGGGTGGCGCTCGTCATCGGTGGATCGTCGGGGATCGGCCGGGCCATCGCTCTGGGGCTGGCCGACGCCGGGGCCGACGTCGTCGCCAGCTCGCGCCGTAGCCGCGAGGTCGCCGAGATCGCAAAAGAGATTCGCGCCAAAGGGCGGCGCTCGCTGGCCATCACCTCCGACGTTCTGGAGCGGGCCACGCTGGAAAATCTGCACGCCGAAGCCGTCGCCGCGCTCGGCAAGGTCGATATCCTGGTCAATGCGGCGGGAACCACAAAGCGCGTGCCGACCCTGGAGCTGCCTGAAAAGGACTGGCGCACGATGCTGCGCACCAATCTCACCGGCATGTTCCATGCCTGCCAGATCGTTGCGCCCGGCATGGTGCGGCAGGGATGGGGGCGCATCATCAACATCGCTTCGCTGGCCACGTTTGTCGCTTTCTTTGAAGTGGCGGCGTACGGCGTCAGCAAGGCCGGCGTCGGCGCCCTGACCAAATCGCTGGCCATTGAGCTGGCGCGGGACGGCGTCTGCGTCAACGCCATCGCTCCAGGATTTTTCCCCACCGAGCTGAACGAAATGCTGCTGGAGAACACGCCTCGCGGCCGCGAGGTGCTGATGCGCACGCCCATGGGCCGCTACGGCCGTCTTGAGGAGCTGGTGGGCACCGCCGTTTTCCTGGCTTCGGAAAGCGCATCCTTCATCACCGGACAGATTCTGGCCGTCGACGGCGGCTTCCTGGCCAGCGGCGTCAATCAATAGGGCCGCCCGGCCCGGGTCTCCCGCTCAAAAATCTCCTCTGGCGTAAGTCCGGGTCCCCCAGTGTACATTTGTAAGTTGCTCTGGTTCGGGAGCCGAACAAAGAACGTGCGCGGCATTCGTCATATCGACCTCACCGATGTTCAGCTCGCGTCCAGCGAGACGGCGCGTCACATCAACCGCGACATCGTGCTGGAGCTGATCCGCACCGGCCAGCCCATTTCGCGCGCCGATCTCGCGCGCCGCTCCGGACTGCAGCGCAGCACCGTCTCGCAGATCGTCGAGCAGCTCATCCGCGAGAACTGGGTACGGGAAGGCTCCATCGCCACGGCGCCTCGCGGCCGCCGGCCCACGCTGGTCGGGCTCAATGAGGATCTGGTCGCTATCGCGATTGACGTGCATCCGCGCCAGGCGATCGTCGCCGTCGTCGATCTGAACGGCCGCCTGCTCTCGCGTTCGCAGGTGCCTCTGACCTCGGACCCCGAAGCCTCGACGCGCCTGATGATCGAGTGCATGCAGCGCATGGTGCAGGCGGTGCCGAAGAAGTCCATCGAGGGCATCGGGATCAGTCTGCCGGGGCGCGTCGATCCGACGAGCGAGAAGCTGGTTTTCGCACCGAATCTGCAGTGGCCCGACTTCGACCTGAAAAGGGTGATCGAGGCGAAGATGAATCTGCCGGTGAGGATGGAGAATGCGGCCACTGCGGGCTTGCTGGCAGAACTCACCTTCTCGCGCATGGACGGCACGCGCGATGCGGTGCTGGTGACCATCTCCGAAGGCGTCGGTACGGGCGTCTTTTCCAACGGCCAGCTCATCGCCGGAAATCACGGTATGGCCGGCGAGTTCGGCCACATTCCGATGGATCCTGCCGGCCCCCGCTGCGCCTGCGGGCAGAACGGCTGCTGGGAGACGTTTTCCTCCTGCAACGCCGCGCTGCGTTTTTATCGCGATCTGCAGCCCAAAGCCAGGGCCATCACCTACCAGGAATTGCTCAACCTCGCCGAGGAGAAGAATCCGCACGCGATCGAAGCGCTGGCGAAGCAGGCGGCGTGGATCGGGCGCGGCTTGCGGATGATCATCGCCGCGCTCTCGCCCAGCACCATTCTCATCACCGGCGACATCTCTCCGGCGTGGCATCGCTTCGGCCCGATCATCGAAAAGGAGGCGGCGGCTCTCACGCTGGCCGGCGAGCCTCCCGTCATCCGGCCCGGGCATGAGGGCGAGGTGGCGCGCCTGCGCGGTGCAGCGGCCCTGGCCTTCCAGCGCCGGACCCCCGAAGAATCGCTTGCCCGCTCGGCCGCTGCCGGGCGCGTAGCCCGGACCGCCTAGCTGAACAGCTGCAGCATGAGGTGCCAGAGGCGCGATCCGGGCGCGTTCCGCAATTTCAGCTCTTCGAGGAACGCCTGGACCTGGTAGTCTTCCGAGCCCGGCTTGCCCGAAGCGCTGCCGCGGAAGATAGGCTCGTCGCGATGCATCACGCGCGTGGCCTCAAACAGATACGCCTTCGGATTCGCGTGCTGCTTGCCGTGTTCGTCGAAGCTGGGACCGTCGTCGACCCGAACCTCGGGATGGACGAAACCCTCGATCACGATTTCGGAATAGGCAGGCGCCTCCGCATGGCCGCACTGGATCAGCTCCACCGCCTTCTGCTGCAGCGCGCCGGCCAGATCGAAGGTGTCCATACCCGCGGGGCACAGGGCTCGGGCGGCGATCAGCGTTGCCTCGGGGGCTCCAATCGCCACCGCCATGGGCAGCTCCCGTTTTTTGGCTTCCGCCTTCGCGATGAGCCGGGCGAGATTGCTGCGCTTGTGCGCATGGATCGTCGCCTGTTTATCGCCGATGGCCTTCATGCGATACATACCGGCGCTGCGCTGCCCGGTCTCCGGATCGCGCGTCACGTTCAGATGCCAGGTGCCGAGATAACGGCCGCCGTCGCGTTCGTTCCACTGCGGAATCGGGAACTGGAAGAAGTCGATCATGCTCGCCGGCACGACGTTCTCCATCACCGGACTGGTCGGGACCATCTTCGGCGCAATCGGCTCCCGCAGGCGCTTGCGCGCACGGGAAATCACCTGACCGATCGGCGTGCCGGCGTCGAAGCCGAGCGCCAGCGCGATGCACGTCGGATTCGCGAGCCCGTTGGTGAAGAGGCGCTGCTCGGGGTAGTCCTTAATGTTCTCGAAGAGCAGCGGCTTCTGCCGCGATCGCGTCCATCGTCCGATGCCCGTCTTCCAGTCGACACGTTCCCGCACCGTGGTCAGGTAACGCGCTTTGGTCAGGATGCGGATGAAGCCGCGCAGGTCGAGGGACGCGGTCGGTTCAGGGGAGGCGAAAGGATCGTAGGTGCCGAAGGCGACCGGTGCAGGCCTTCCGCCTTCGAAATCAGGCTCAGGCCGGGTTCCCCAGAGCAGCTCCTTCATGGCCGCACGGCTCCCGCCTCTTGCCTTGGCCCGCGAGCGGGACGCAGTCCAGCTTTCGCAGGGGCAGACGAAGACAAAGCATCGAAAGGACGGTGGGGGTGCAAACCCGGCAGCTCCTTGAACCAGACAGCAATGCCGCTCCGGCAATTGCTGATCGATGGCAGGACCGGGGCGACGAGTGACCAGCGAAACAGAGAAATCGCAGCTCAGCACACAGTAGCCTGAGCCACACGCTTCTCTGCCAGTTATAGCGGAGGATGCGGTGGATACCGAGAACCGGCGGGTGGTGCAGGCTACAACTTTTCGGGAAGAATGTACCGGATTCCGACACCGCTGCGTCAATGGTTTTTTGCGCAGCAGTGGGAATCTTCGCCGGATCAAAGTCGCGAAGCCTGAACCCCGGCGCGGACTAGCGCGCGGCGTTCAGGATCGCCCCGGCGATCTTGTCCAGCGGCATCACCTTGTCCACGCCGTTGAGCTTGATCGCTTCCTTCGGCATGCCAAAGACAATGCAGGAGGCCTCGTCCTGGGCGATGGTGGCGGCCCCGGCCTGATGCATCTCCAGCATGCCGCGGGCGCCATCGTCGCCCATCCCGGTCAGGATCACGCCGACCGCGTTCGGCCCGGCGTAGCGCGCCGCCGAGCGGAAGAGCACATCGACCGAGGGCCGATGGCGGCAGACCAGCGGGCCCTCGCGCACTTCCACATAGTAGCGGGCGCCGCTGCGCTGCAGCAGCAGATGGTGATTGCCCGGCGCGATGAGCGCGCGCCCGCGCAGAACTGTGTCCCCGGTCTCGGCTTCCTTCACCGTGATGGCGCACAGGCCGTCGAGCCGGCTGGCGAAGGCCCGCGTGAACAGCTCCGGCATATGCTGCACGATTACGATGCCCGGCGTATCGGACGGCAAAGCTTCGAGCAGCGTGCGCAGCGCCTCGGTCCCGCCGGTGGAAGCGCCGATCATCACGACCCTCTCGGTAGTCTTCGACATGGCCGAAGTGGGTGCCGCCAGAACGGCGTCGGCCGTCAGCTTGGGCTCGACCGTCCGCCGCGGACTGAGCGGACGCAGTCGCGCTCCCGCGGCCGCCTTCACCGCATCGCAGATCGTCGTGCGCGACTCTTCGAGGAACTGCCGCACCCCGAGCTTCGGTTTGGTGATGATGTCGACCGCGCCGGCCTCCATCGCTTCGATCGCTGTCTGGGCGCCCTCTTCGGCAAGGCTCGAACAGATCACCACCGGGATCGGATGCTGCACCATGATTTTGCGCAGAAACGTGACACCGTCCATGCGCGGCATCTCCACGTCCAGCGTGATCACGTCCGGCACCTGCTCGGCGATCTTCTCGGCTGCAGCATAGGGATCGCCAGCCGAGCCGACCACCTCGATCTCCGGATCGGACGAAAGCACGTGCGTCAGCGTCTGGCGGACCACCGCCGAATCGTCCACAATCAGCACGCGTATTTTCGAATGACCCATCGCTTTCCTCTCTCTCACCTGTCTAACCCAGCCGTCGCAGCAGGACTTCTCCGGTCGTCGTATCGAAGTCGATGTGGAACCCCACCGGGCCACCCAGCCGCGAAGCCGCCACATCGAAGCCCTCTTCGCGAAGGATCTGCAGCGCCATCTCGCGATTCAGCCTGCCCACCGTCGGGCGCAGCGCATCGTTGCGCACCTGCAGCACGTCGGCGCCTCCGAAGAGCTTCACCTCGACCTCGCGCCGTCGCGCGCCGAGGGCGTCGAACTGGGTGGCGAGATCCCGAATCGCGAAATCCACGTAGCGGCGCGCATCGGCCAGATCCACCCGGAGCCGCCCCGCGTGCGGATGGCGCGGAAGCATCGGATGACACAGAGCCGCAATCTCCAGCCGCGGATGCCGGAAGGTGATGCCCACGCAGGAGCCCAGCAGCGTGCGCAGCACTGCCGGGCCTCGCACCAGATGAGATTCCCCCGGCTGTACATACACCTCCAGCCACTCCGGATCAGGTACGGCCATGGAGCTTCCTGTAAAGCGCCGGTCCCAGCGCCTCAAGCGGAAGATTCATATCGTGCAGGGTCTCGGAGTGCCCGACGAAGAGATACCCCCCCGGCTTCAGGTGGCTCGTCAGCTTGCGCAGGATTTTTTCCTGCGTCGCGCGATCGAAGTAGATGAGGACGTTGCGGCAAAAGATCCCTTCGGCCCGTTCCTCGATCCCGTAGTCGGCGTCCATGAAGTTCAGCCGCCGGAACTCCACCAGTCGCCGCAGCTCCGGCACGACGCGCACGCGGTCGGCTCCCGGCTCCCGGCTGCGCATCAGATATTTGCGCCGCAGCAGCGGAGGCACCGGCTCGACAACGTCCGTGCTGTAGACCGCTGCCTCCGCGCGCGCGAGGACTTTGGTGGAAATATCGGTGGCGAGAATGCGGAAGCGGAACCCCGGATGGGCCTCCGCATATTCGCTCAGCACCATGGCCAGGGTGTATGGCTCCTCGCCCGAGGAGCAGCCTGCGCTCCAGATCAGCACCGGCTGGTTTCCCGACCGGGGTGTGATTTCCGGCAGCGCCTGCCGGGTGAGATCGTCAAAGTGTTTCGGCTCGCGAAAAAAATCCGTCTTGTTCGTGGTGACCACGTCGATGAACCGGATCTTCTCCTCGCGCAGCCCCTCGGCCCCGAAGAGGTACTCGCAGTAGCGGCGATACGAGTCCATCTGCAGCTCGCGCAGCCGCTTCCGCAGCCGCCCCTCGAGCATGGTGCGCTTTTCCGGGCCGAGGCGGATGCCGGTTTCCGTGTAGACAAAGGCCGTCAGCCGCTCGAAGTCCCGGCTTGCCAGCTGATCTTCGTGAACATTCATGGCTTCGATCCCGCGAGAGAAGGGGCGCGACCGAGCGCGCCCGCAGCTCTCTAGGCTGCTACCTCGGCTGCCTGGCCGCGAACTGCCGCCAGCTCCTCGGCCGAGAAGACCCGGTCGATGTCGAGGATCATGATGAACTGCGCATCGCGCTTCCCCATGCCGCGGATGAAGTCGGTGCGGATATGCGTGCCGATGCGCGGCGCCGGCTGAATCTGCTCCGGCTCCAGATCGATCACCTCTTCGACCGAATCCGCCAGCGCGCCGATGACCGTCGCCTCCCCGTCCAGCATCACCTCCACGACCACGATGCAGGTGTTGCGCGTGCTTTCCGTCTTCGACATCTCGAAGCACAGCCGCAGGTCGACCACCGGCACGACGCTGCCGCGCAGATTGATCACGCCGCTCATGAATTCCGGCGTCCGCGGAATCGCCGTAATCGTCGTCAGATCGAGCACCTCGCGTACCTTGGCCACATCGATGGCAAACGTCTCGTTGCTGAGACGGAAGGTCAGGTACTGCCGGGTCTCGGTAATTTCGCTTCCATTCATCTTTCTTTTCTCCTCTCCAGCCTGCCGACGCACGGCGCGGCGTTCCGAGGAACGGCCGCGCCGCTCGGCTCAATAGCGCTCGAACTCTTTGTCCAGGTCGTCGCGTTTTTCGCTGAGGTGCAGCTTCACGCCGCCTTTGGACGCTGCTTTGCCGGCCCCGACCGCCTGGGCCGCCGGCCTCGCGGCATGCACGGGACGCGGCGGCTTGCCGCCCCGGCGCGGCGCCTCCGCTTCGTCGTCGGTCCGGAAGAAGGACAGCGCGCCGACCAGCTGTTCGGACTGCCCGGTGAGTTCCTCGGTGGTCGACGCCATCTCCTCGGCCGCCGATGCGTTCTGCTGGATCACCTGTTCCAGCTGCTGCAGCGCCTTGTTGATCTGCTCGGCTCCGGTGTCCTGCTCCTTGCTCGCCGCGCTGATCTCCTGCACCAGCTCGGCGGTGCGCTGGATATCGGGCACCAGCTTGTCGAGCATCTCCCCCGATTTCTCGGAAACGCGCAGCGTGGTGGAGGAGAGCTGGTTGATCTCGCCTGCCGCCTTCTGGCTGCGTTCGGCCAGTTTGCGCACCTCCGCCGCCACCACGGCGAAGCCCTTGCCATGCTCTCCGGCGCGCGCCGCTTCGATCGCCGCGTTCAGCGCCAGCAGGTTGGTCTGGCGCGCGATCTCTTCGATGATCGAGATCTTGTTGGCAATCTCCTTCATCGCCGCCACCGCTTCGAGTACGCTCTTGCCGCTCTCCTGCGCGTCGCGGGCGCTCTTGTTGGCGATCTTGTCGGTCTGCTGCGCGTTGTCGGCGTTCTGCTTGATGTTGGAAACCATCTCCTCCATCGAAGAGGACGCCTCCTCGGCTGCGGCCGCCTGCGCGCTGGCGCCCTTGGACACCTGCACAGACGCGGTCGAGATCGACTGGCTGGCGGTGGCCACCTCGCCCGCGATGGTGCGGATTTCGGAGACCGTCTGCGTCAGCCCCTGCACCATCGCGGCCAGCGCCTGCATCAGCTTGTCCTCGGCCGAGCGCTGCTGCAGGGTGACCGTCAGATCGCCCTTGGCAATCTGCTCGGCGGCCGCGGTGATGGTATTCATGGCGTCGATCAGCATGTTCAGGTTGTTTTTGATCGTGTTGAAGTCGCCGTTGTAGTTGTCGGTGATGCGCGCCGGGATGTCGCCCTTGCTGATGCTGTCCACGTAGCGCGCCGAGACGTTCAGCGGCCCGATGACCGCGTCGAGCATGGCGTTGACGCCGCGCACGATTTCCGCATACGCACCCTGGAACTGCTCCGGCCGGCCGCGCTCGGCCAGCTGCCCTTCGCGCGAAGCTTCGATCAGACGGTCGAGCTCTTTGTGCAGGGACTGGACGACGCTCCCGACGTTGTTGACGGCGACCTTCATCTTTTCGTGGTCGCCTTTGTAGGTGTGAGCGATCAGTTCATCGATCTTGCCCGAGGAGATTTGCGCGAGGATGCGATTGCCTTCGCCGATGGGGAGCAGGATGGCGTCGAGCATCTGATTGACGCCACGTACGATCTCGGCATACGCGCCCTGGAACTGCTCCGGCTTGCCGCGCTCGGAGAGCTGGCCTTCGCGCGAAGCATCGGTGAGGCGGACGAGTTCCTTCTGCAGGCTCTGCAGCACTGAGCCGACGTTGTTGACGGCGAGCTTCATCTTCTCGTGATCGCCCTTGTAGGTGTGCGCGATCAGCTCGTCGATCTTGCCCGAGGAGATCTGCGCGAGGATCCGGTTGCCTTCGCCGATGGGCAGCAGGATGGCGTCGAGCATCTGGTTGACGCCGCGCACAATCTCGGCATAGGCACCCTGGAACTGCTCCGGCTTGCCGCGTTCGGAGAGCTGGCCTTCACGGGAGGCATCGGTGAGGCGGACGAGTTCCTTCTGCAGGCTCTGCAGCACCGAGCCGACGTTGTTGACGGCGAGCTTCATCTTCTCGTGGTCGCCCTTGTAGGTGTGGGCGATCAGCTCGTCGATCCTGCCCGCAGAGATCTGGGCGAGGATGCGGTTGCCTTCGCCGATGGGCAGCAGGATCGCGTCGAGCATCTGGTTGATGCCTTCGACCATCTCGCGATACATTCCCGTGAACTGGTCGGCGCGGCCGCGCTCGTCGAGCCGGCCCTCTTTGGACGCCTCGACCAGCCGCACGATCTCCCGCGAGACCCGCTGTGCTTCGTCGTTGGCGCGTGACTTCGTCCCTCCCGCGTGCCCGTTGGCCCGGAGGTGACCGTTCGTTTTCTGTCCTTCCATCATTTCCATGCCTGGCATGATTCCTGCCCTTTCGCTTGCGCTCGAAACTGCGTTAGAGACTCGCGCCGGCGGAGACTCCGCGGGCGCCTGTCGGATCGGTGGGGGGAAAGAGGGTGCCATCCCGGGGACGGCCGTTCTCCCGCTCGCGCGCCGGACTGTGCCCCCGGCCGCGTTCCCGTTGCAGAGTGGCCCGCGTGGCTTCCTGCACCAGCCGCTGCGGGTCGAGGATCAGCGCCACGGTGCCGTTGCCGAGGATGGTCGCGCCGGAGACCACCTGCACGTGCCGATACAATCGGCCGAGGTTGCGGATGACGGTCTGGCAGTCTCCCAGCACCTCGTCGACCACCAGGCCGCAGCGGCCCTCTTCGGATTCGACCACCATGATCTGTTCGCGCTCCGGCGCCGCCGTATCCACGGCGAAGTACTGCCGCAGGCGGATGTAAGGGACGATCTGGCCGCGCACATGGGCGACCTCCTTGCCGTTCGCCTGCTCGACTTCCTCGCGCGTCAGCTCGACGCACTCCAGCGTCGAAGCCAGCGGCAGAACGAAAAACGACTCGCCCACCCGCACCAGCAGCCCATCGATGATGGCCAGGGTCAGCGGCAGGCGCAGCGTTACCGTGGTTCCGGCGCCGCGCTGGCTGGTCACGTCAATGGACCCGCGCAGGCTCTCCACCCGCTGGCGCACCACATCCATGCCTACGCCGCGTCCGGAGAGGTCGGTCACCCGCTGCGCGGTCGAGAAACCCGGCTCGAAGATGAACGAAAAGATCTGCGATTCGCTCAGCGGGGCGTCGGGCGTGGTGAGCCCGCGTTCCACGGCGCGGCGGAGCACGGCTTCGGCGTCGATGCCGGCGCCGTCATCGGAAACCGCGATCAGCACGCTGGCCCCGGAATGCCGCGCAGAAAGGTGGATCCGCGCCGCCCGCCTTTTGCCCTCGGCCGCGCGTCGCTCCGGCGTCTCGATGCCGTGATCCATGCTGTTGCGGATCAGGTGCATCAGCGGATCGCCGAGCTGATCGATGACCGTCTTGTCCAGCTCGGTTTCGGCGCCCTCGATGGTCAGCTCCACGTTCTTGCCCAGGTCGCGCGCCAGATCGTGCACCAGCCGCCGGAACTTCTCAAAGGTGGCGCGGATGGGCAGCATGCGCAGGGTCATCGAGTTCTCGCGCAGCGCCGAGGTCAGCCGTTCGACCTCTTCGGCCACCGCCAGCACCTCGCCGGCTTCGGAACGCGCGGCAATCTCGCTCAGCCGCGCCTGCACCGTTACCAGCTCGCCCACCAGATCGACCAGCTGATCGAGACGCGCCGCAGGAACGCGCAGACTGGCGGCCGTTTCCGGCAGGTCGCTGCCCCGGCGTCCGGCAGACCGGCGCTTCTCTTCGAGGCCCTGGGCCACCTTGTCGGCCTCGCAGGGCGTCTCCGGCTTCGCATCGAGAGGGTTTCCGGTCTTCTCCCCGGCGATCGGGTCCTGACCGTTGCCCGCGCTCGCGCAGGGCTCGATCGACAGCTCGCACGCGTCTTCGACAAAGATGAAGACATCGCGGATCGCATCCTCGCTTGCGGGTGTCGTGAGCAGGATCTCCCAGCTCGCGTAGCAGCGCTCCGGCTCGATCTCCTCCAGCGGAGGCAGAGCCTCCATGGAGGCCGTCACCTTCATCCGGCCCAGCCCGCGCAGTTCGCGCAGCAGCAGCAGCGGATCGGCGCCGCAGCGCATCATCTCCGCCCCGGGCGCAAAGCGGATCTGCCACGAGCGTTCGGCGCCGCTTTCGCCCGCGGAGGCCGGGGAGTGCGGCTCGAAGATGGCGGTCACCGGCGTCCTGGCCTCCACCCCCAGCAGCGTTTGCAGCCGCTCGAGAATCGACGCGCAGGCCTCGCGGTTGACGGCCGAGGCTCCCTCGCCCTCCTCGACCATGGCGCGAATCTGATCGAGCGCCGACAACGTGAGATCGACCAGCTCCGGCGTGACCCTGAGGCGCCCTTTGCGCACCTCGTCGAAGGCGTTTTCGAGCTTATGCGCGAAGGCGGCCAGCTCGTCGAAACCGAACATCGCGCCGGAGCCTTTGATGGTGTGCAGCGCGCGGAAGACGCGGCCCACCAGCCCTTCGTCTTCGGCATGCTCGTTCAGCTCCAGCAGCACCGACTCCAGTTCGACGAGCAGTTCGCGGGCTTCTTCGCGGAATCCATGGCGGAACTGATCGAGATTGCCCGTTGTGCCCATCACCGTCCCCCGCTCCCGGGTTGCGGCTCTCCGCGGAAGGGAAAGGTCTGGAATCCCGCCTCCCCCGCCGCGGCGCGCAGCGTCTCCGGTACCGACCCTTCGAGCGAGAACAACGGCTCCTCTGCCTCGTTCCCGCGCTCGGCCGCCCACAACAACTGCAGCGCCGTCACGTCGAGACCGGTTGCCTTCTCGAGTGCGATCCGGGTCGGCCGGTGCGAGCGCACCGCCTCGACCAGGGCTTCCTTCAGCTCGGCGGCCGTGGCGATATCCACCTCGCCCTCCAGACGAATCCTCACCGGCTCCGCAGCTCGATCGACGATGACAGGCAAGCGTTCCTCCTCCAGGCCTCAGCGCACCAGCTTTTGGATCACCGCGATGAGCTGCTCGGCCTGAAACGGCTTCACGATCCAGCCCGTGGCTCCCGCCTTGCGCCCCGCGTCCTTTTTCTCCGGCTGCGACTCGGTGGTCAGCATCAGGACCGGGGTGTACGCGTAGCCGGGCAGCTGCCGCAGACCGGCAATCATCTCGATCCCATCCATCTCCGGCATGTTCAGGTCCGTAATCACCAGGTCGAACTTCTGGCCGCGCGCCGTGCTGAGCCCCTCGCGTCCATTGCCGGCCTCGGTCACGCCGTATCCCGCATGGCGCAGCGTGAAGCTCACCATCTGCCGCACGCTCGCCGAGTCATCCACTGTCAGCACCTGCTTCATCGCGACCCTATATCTCCTTCATCGGAGAAAACCAGGGCTTTCTCCAGAATCGAAAGTCTTCCGTTCCCCGCTTTCCCGGAACGGCTTTGGGGTTCCAGGATGGGACCGCGGCGGTGCATCGAATCGCGCCGCGCCATCCCTTCAAAACAGCTCCACGCTGTTTCCGGCGAAACTCTGCTGCGCCACGGGCAGAGGCGCTCCTGTGAGCGCGGCCCGCAGGACCGCGCGCTCGATCTCGGTGGTGTATTCGGCGGAGAACCGCGCCTCGAGGGCCGCTTGGTCCCCGGCGCTTGCGGGGCTCCCCGGTCCATCGGACGCCTGGCGCATCTCTTCGATCGCATCGACGACGGCGCCGAGCCGGGTAAAGCCGGCTTCCAGCCGCTCGGCGGCTCCGGCGATGGCGGCAATGCGCGTCTGCAGGGTTGCCACCGCGCTCTCCACCCTGCGCCCCTGGGATTCGGCGCCGGCAGCGGCCTCGCGCAGCGTTTCGAGGCCGCTCCCGGTTGCGGCGCGCGCCTCGCGCAGCGGTGCGTAACTGGCTTCGGAGAACGCCTCCCGGGTCGTGTGATTCTCCTCCACCAGCGCGCGAATCTGACCCGTCGCCGCCTCGGACTTCGCGGTGATCTCCCCCCAGGCAGCGGAGATGCGCTTGATGGTGGTCGAGATTTCGAGGATCCCGTCGGCCTGCGATCCCAGATGGCTGGCCTCGACGATGGAGTTGAACATGAGCAGCTGCAGGCGGTCGCGCACCGACCTCGACCGTTCCAGATGCTCGCGGACCAGCTGCATCAGTCCCTCGATCCCGGCAAAGGAGGCCTGCACGCGCGAATCGCTCGCTTCACAGGCCTCTTCGAGGTGCTCGATGCGGGTCAGCTGCGCGGAGAGGGCGCTCTCCTGCTGCATCACCACCGGTCCCAGGCTCAGAAGTTCGGAGGAGGCAATGCGGGTCATGCCTTCGAGGCAGCTGTGAATCTGCGTAATCCATTCCTCGATAGTCTGGCGAACGTTGCGCAGCTGATAGCTCTGAATCGCGAGCCCGGCCCGCATCTCCTCCGCGGTCAGGTCCTTCCTGCCCTCCGCAGCGCCGGCGATCCGCTCCAGCGCGCTCTCCACATGCTCGATCTGCTGGCGCGTGATGTCGTGCCCCTGGATGGCCGCCACCACGCCGGCAATCTGCGCCGCCACCTGCTCCACGCAGGCCTCGAAGCGCAGCGGCGTCTGCCGCAGCTCGGCCAGCGCGCGTTCCACCTCCTGCGAGGCATTGTCGAGGCTCTGCTCGATGCGCGCGAAGCCCTCCCGCGTGGCCGGCAGCTCGGCGGCGAGGGCGCGGCGGGTTTCCCCGATCGCTCTCCGGCGCGCCTCGGTGTGCTCCATCATCTCGCTGGTGCTGCGCGCCACCGACTGCGAGAAGTCGTCCAGCTCATGCGCCAGATACTGGAAGCCCGCGCCCACCTCGCCCAGCCGCGCCACTTCGATGTTGGTCAGCACGCGCAGCACGCCGGTCTCGCGAACGACCGCTTTTTGTCCCCGCGTCAGCTGCGCCAGCTGCCCCAGCAGCGCATCTTCGGCGACCACCGTCTCCAGCACCCCGCTGGTTGCCTCCAGCCGCTGGCGGATGAAGGCCTGCGCGGCCGCGGCGAGCGTGCGGACGCCGGGCAGCACCCGATCCATGCGCTCGCTCTCGGCCAGACGAACAATCTCCCCCGCCGATGCGAGAATCCCGCTGCTCTCCAGCGCCAGCTCCTGAAAATCGCGCACCAGCCGATCGATCTCCCGCTCCGATTCCCCTTGCAGCGCGCGCAGATTCCCGACCAGCCTGCGCAGCTGCTCCGGCGCAATGCCTTCGAGGACCGCCGCCGTCATCGAGCCGCTCTCCGCTTGTTGTGTTGTTCCCCTTGCACGCAGCGCACACTCCTCCGGCAGTGGAGAGAGTCTCCTTCCGACCCGTTCGTCTGGTTTATCGGCGCAAAACGGTCGAGGATGACGGGCGCACCGCCTTCCGGGCCGCGAAATTCCCGGCGCGCGCTCCCGCGATGGATTCGGCGGACCGCGCGGGGGAAAGATGCTCTGAATCGAAGAGGCCATCCTGTCCGGTGACACCCCACAGCGAACGCCGTCTATAATTCCCACCACCATGTCCAGCACGAACGTGGCCCCGGTCGTTTTCCTGCTCACCGATGGCCCCAGCCGCCGCGCCGTCAGTGTCACCCATTCCCCCTTCACCATCGGCCGGCTTCCCGAAAACGACCTCGTCCTCGCCCACGCCTTCGTCTCGCGCCGTCATGCGGATCTGATTGTGGAGGGCGATCGCTGCCTCATCGTCGATCAGGGCAGCCGCCACGGCACTTTCATCAACGGCCAACCCGCGGCTCCCCGTCAGGCCATCGGCGAGAACGACGTCATCCATTTCGGCGCCCTCGATGGCCCCTGCCTGCGCCTCCAGGGCGCCGGGAGCGCGGAGGGTATCGATGGCTCGACCATCCGCGAGATCATCGAGCAGATTCCGGGCGTAGGCGCCTCCGGCAACGCCCTCGACAAGCTGCGCTGGTTTTTCGAGTCGGCGCGCAAGCTGAACACCTCCGACGCCGTCGACCAGATCCTCACCGCGCTGCTTGACACGACGCTGCAGCTTACTCAGGTCGAGCGCGGCTACGTCTTCCTGCGCAACGACGCCGGTGAGATGGAGCTGGCGCTGGGGCGCGACGCGCGCGGCGAAGCCCTCGACGACGTGGCGACGCTCTCCCACGGCGCCATCCGCCAGGCCGTGAGCACCTCGAACGAATTCATCGTGACCGACACGCTGAGCGCCGACCCGGAAAAGCGCTCCGCCAGCATGGTCGCGCACAGCATCCGCTCCGTCATCTGCATCCCGCTGCGCAAGCGGCGTCCCGGGGCGGCGAAGGAAACCGACCTGCTCGGCCTGCTCTATCTCGACAGCCGGCTCCGGCCCGGCAGCCTCACGCAGATCGACAACGACCTGCTCCGCACCATCGCCACTGACGCCGCGGCGCTCATCGACAACGCCCAGCTCGCCATCTCCGAAGAGCGCGAGCGCGTCTATCGCCAGGAGATGAATATCGCCGCAGAAATCCAGCGCGGCCTGATGACCGTGAATCCGCCCACGCTCTCGTGGGTGAAGGTCGCCGCGCGCTCCGTGCCGTGCCGCGAAGTCGGCGGCGACTTCTTCGACATCGTCGAGGACGGCGAATCGCTGGCCGTCATCGTGGCCGATATCTCCGGCAAAGGCATCTCCGCGGCCATCCTCGGCGCCACGCTCCAGGGGCTGATCTATTCGCTGCTGGTCGCGCGGCAGCCGCTGGCCACCATCGCCGAAATCGTCAATCGCTATATCTGCGGCAAGAAGCTCGAAAAGTACGCCACCATGGCGATCCTGCGTCTGGCCCCCAGCGGCTCGATGGAATACATCAATTGCGGGCACGTGCCGCCCTTTCTCTACGCCGATGGATGTTCGCGGCTCACCGATTCGAACCTCCCCGTCGGCCTCATCGAAGGCGCGCCGTTTTCTTCCGGATATCTCCAGCTGGCCCCCGGCGCGCGCGTCCTGATTGTCACCGATGGTGTTACAGAAGCCTCGGCACGGGACGGCGAATTCTATGGCGAAGCGCGCCTCACCGATCCAGGGATGAGAGCCTCGTCGCTCGAAGACATCCTCCTGAGCGTCGAACACTTTGCCGGATCGCTCGCTGCCGACGACGACTGCACCGTCATGGACGTCCACTACCTCGGCTGACTGCGGCTGCAACTTGCGCCGTCCGGCTCCGGGGCTCTATGCTTGCACCCTTCCCCCTGCCGCACTTCATCTGGTTCTGAATCGTATTTGAGGAGACTGTCTTGAAGATCCCTGTCCTGCTTCTGGCCCCGGTTCTTGCTTTCACTCTTGCCGCTCACGCCGCGGCACCGGCTCCCGCAGCCTCCGGCCAAAGCGGCGTGCAGGTCTGTGCCGCCGCCACCGATCCGGAGAATCTGTGCCGATGGGACGCCCCCCACGGGACCCACGGCCGCAAATGCGTGTTCGACGTGGAAAAGATGAGCCGCAAAGATGTCTGCGCCTACGACAAAGCCACCACCGCGGAGATGACCGACCACAAACCGATGTGCATCTCGGCCGCCGCGGCGGAGCACATCGTCTTCCTGTCCAGTTACGGCCGCGAGTTCCGCGTGCGCCGTCTCGTTCCCATCAACAAAACGAATGCCGCGGGCGGTGTTTGTCCGGCGCATCCGTTCATGCGTGAATTTCACGAGAGGGACTTCACCTTCGGCGCCAACTTCGACACCACCGAAGCCAAAGCCAGCGCCGCCGGCTGCCGTTACAAGCTCGAAGTCCAGTTCATGAGCGTGGATCCGAATGCGCCGATCGCGACCCACGATCCGCAGCATCGCCGCCTCGAATGCCGCGATCCGCACCTGCAGATCGTCGGGCAGTAGGCACAGCCGCGATCATCCTGCTGGCGGCGCGATGCCTTTCATATCCGGCGCGCTGTCGATATCGGCCTTCGAGTAGCCGTGCGCGATCGCCTTCCGTGCCCAGTCGCGCGCGGCCCCCTGATCGCCGAGCCGCGCATACACCCGCGCCGCGTAGTAATTCACTTCGGCATCCTCGGGCGCATGCTGCAGTGCGGCATCCAGCGCATCGAGTGCTGCGCTCTGTTGGCTCAGCGCCGCCGCGCTGTAGGCTTCCACCATCATCGCGTCCAGGTCCTGCGCATTCACTTTCAGATCCGCCTGGCTTAGCCGCAGCGCCTCCTGGTAATGACTCTTTGCGCGGGCTGTCTCTCCATTCCACGCGTACGCGTCGGCCAGGTCCGCTTCGATCGGGTAGGAGTGCGGTTTCAGCCGTGCCGCCGACTCCAGCGCCGTAATCGCCGGAGCAAACTTCCGCTGGTGCAGATACACCTGTCCCAGATCCAGATAGGCCTCGGCATGCGCACTGGCCTGAATCGCGCTTTGAAACGTGGCCGCGGCTTCATCCAGTTTTCCTTCGAGGAAGTACGCCACGCCCAGCCGCCGCATCAGGAAGCTGTTCGCCGGAAATTTGGCCACGGCCTGTTCGAGCACCGTAGCCGCCTGGCTATAATCGGCGCGCCGAATCAGAAAATTCGCCAGCGCGTAATCGTTCGCCCAGTAGTAAGGCCGTGCTTCGATCGCCTGCTGGTAGACCTTCCGCGCCTCCTCCGGTTCTTCCATCTCCTCATACGTCCGCGCCAGCCCGTTCAGCGCCGTGTCACTCTGCGGGTCGAGCCGCAACGCTTCCTGGAACTCCTGTTGCGCCCGCTTCGCATTGCCCGTCCCGTCATCGACGGTTCCTTCGCAAATCTGGGCCTCCGCGACCTGGGCATTCAGCGCCATCGCTTTGCCGCAGCTCTCCCGCGCCTCCGCAACTTTGGACGGATCCGAAGTCGCCCGGTAGATCGCCCATTGCGCCTCACCGAGCCCCGCATACGCCGAGGCAAATTGTGGATCGGCGCGCGTCGCCGCGGCAAACTGCTCCTCTGCCTTTTTCAGGTTGTCCGTAATATCGAAGTCGCGCAGATAGCCCAGCCCCTGCAGATACGCCTCGTACGCCGCCGGCACCTGCGTCCCCGAGTGCGCGGACGCCGCTGGCGGCGCGGGTGCGGCGCTTGCCGTCGAAACGCGCAGCATCTGCAGCACTCCCGCCACGACATCGTCTTCCAGCTTGAAAGGATCGTCGGACGTGCTTCGCACTTCACCCGGTTGCCCCGTAACCCTGGCCGACGCATCGGTCAGTTCGTACCGGATGCGTACCTGATTCGCGTGCTGTTCGTAGCTGCCGTCGATCACCAGATCCGCGCCCAGCTCTTTGTGCGCCTCCTCCGGCGTGGTGAGCCGATGCGCGCGCACCTCGCTCGCCGCCAGCACTTCGATCTTTGCCGCGGGCGCCACCTGTGCCAGCGTGGCCGTGATCGCATCGCGCAATCCTTCGCTGTACGCGCTCAACTGTGCATCGGCAGGGATCACCTGAAACGGCAGCACCGCCAGCAACCGCATCCCCGGCGTGGCCGAGACGCGCGCAGGGGTGGCCGCCGCGGGGTGCTGGCCGCGGGTATGCATCCACCACAGCGCGCCGCCGCCCAAAGCCAGAAAGGCTGCGACTCCCGCCGCGGCCCAGAGACGCCACGCGCGTGTTGCGCTGCCGCCTGCGAGCGCTGGCGCTCCCTGCTGCAGGTTCTTCAGATCCACGAGCAGGTCCCGCACGGTTCCGTAGCGGCGCACGGGATCCTTCATCAGCGCTTTCTGCAGCACGCGCCCCACATCGGCCGGCAGTCCGTGCGACTTCAGATCCAGCGGGCCCGCCTCCGACGTGAGCGTCATCTGCACGCTGTCCGCCAGTGTCTTGCCTTTGAACGGAGCCTTGCCGCCCGCCATCTCATAAAGCACCACGCCCAAAGAAAAGATGTCCGATTGCTCCGTCGGCGGATTCTCCCGCAGCACCTCCGGTGCAATGTAGCCCGGTGTTCCCGCAAAGGCGTGAGCTGCGGCGAGGCTCACCGTCTCATCGGCGTTCTCTGCGCCGGCCATCATGCGCGCCAGCCCAAAGTCGAGCACCTTCACGAAGCCGTGCTCGGTCACCATAATGTTTTCCGGCTTGATGTCGCAGTGCAGCACGCCGCTCGCGTGTGCTGCCGCAATGGCTTCGGCAATCTGGACCGCCAGGGAAAAGAATGTGTCCGCACGCAGAGGCGTGGCCAGCGCGCTGCGCAGATTCTGTCCCGCGACGTACTCCATCGCGACCAGCCACTCTCCGCGATGGCTGCAGACGTCATAGACCTGTGCGATGTGCGGGCTGTCGATGGCCGCAGCGCGCTTGGCTTCGCTGAGCAGATGCCCGTTCTGCGTCGCCCGCGCTGAATCCGACGAGGCTACAGCGTCGGCGCCCTTCAGCTGCTTCAGCACCAGCTTGCGGTGCAGGATCCTGTCTTCGGCCAGCCACGCCTCGCCCATTCCGCCTGCGCCCAGCCGCCGCCGGACGACGTAGCGATCCGCAACGACTTCCTCCGGGCCCAGTCCGCGCGAAATTTCCGGCGTCGCCACAGCGATTGCATCCTCAGATCGGGGTCGGCTGGCATTTGATACTACCACCGGCTCTTTTGTCCGCGTCGGTCGCCGGTTCCACGGCCGATGCAGGCCGGAACTGTAACCGTCACAGAGAGGAAAATGACGGTCCGTTCAGAAAATCAGGGTCCGCCATTGAATTCCCCGTGCCTGGTTGTCGCCCGCTCCGGGGCCGCGGCTCGTGGGAAACTTGCTGAAGGACAGGTCGCAAAGACGGCCACCCGTCAGCCTGCGTGTGATCGGGCTCCCGGAAAACATCGTCGAGCGGAGAAACCCGGGCGGCGATCTTTACCTCCAATTTGCATTCGATGTGTAACCTGCGAGGAACCTGTTCTCAGGCCTGAGAAGAACCCACGGGGAAACTCCTGGGACGGCTTGTGCCGCTCCTGAAAACAAACCGAATGCCGGTCGCGGCCGGCGAGCACGCGGGCCCCATTGCGTCTCGATCCCATAACGGGTGGGCCGCAGAGACCGCCACGACGGCACGTGAACCGAACATGCCTCTGCACACGCAAGTGGATCCGGCTTCGATCTGCATCCTGCACACGGGAGCGTACGAGTGAAGGTACTGGTAATTGGTGGTGACGGATACTGTGGTTGGGCGACGGCCCTCTATCTCTCCGACCGCGGTTATGACGTGGGAATCGTCGACAGCCTGGTGCGCCGCCACTGGGATCTCAGTCTCGGCTTCGAAACCCTCACCCCGATCGCGCCGATTCGCCAGCGCGTCGATCGCTGGCGCGAACTGACCGGCCGCAACATCGACGTCTTTATCGGCGATATCACCGAGTACCCGTTTGTGCAGAGCTTCATGCGCGAATTTCAGCCGGAGGCCATCGTCCACTTCGGAGAACAGCGTTCCGCCCCCTTTTCCATGATCGACCGCGCCCGTGCCGTCGAAACCCAGGTGAATAACGTCGTGGGGAACCTGAACCTGCTCTTCGCCATCCGCGAGTTCAACAAGGACATCCACCTCGTCAAACTCGGCACCATGGGCGAGTACGGCACCCCCAACATCGACATCGAAGAGGGCTACATTACGATCCAGCACAACGGCCGCGAGGATCGCCTGCCCTATCCCAAACAGCCTGGATCCTTCTACCACCTCAGCAAGGTGCACGACAGCCACAATATCCAGTTCACCTGTCGCATCTGGGGTCTGCGCGCGACCGATCTGAATCAGGGTGTGGTCTACGGCGTCCTCACCGAGCAGACCGGCCGCGATGAACTCCTCGTCAACCGCCTCGACTACGACGAGGTTTTTGGAACGGCGCTGAACCGCTTCTGCATCCAGGCCGCAATCGGCCATCCGCTCACGGTCTACGGCAAGGGCGGCCAGACCCGCGGCTTCCTCGACATTCGCGATACGGTCCGCTGCATTGAGATCGCAGTCGCCAATCCTGCGGCCGCCGGCGAATTCCGCGTCTTCAATCAGTTCACCGAGCAGTTCAGCGTGCAGGATCTGGCGAAGATGGTGCAGCAGGCCGGCCAACACGCCGGGCTCGATGTCGAGGTGCGGCACCTTCCCAATCCGCGCGTCGAAAAGGAAGAGCACTACTACAACGCGAAGAACACGCACCTGCGCGAACTCGGCCTCGTGCCGCATTGCCTCTCCGAGTCGCTGCTGGACTCGCTGCTGCACTTCGCCATTCGCTATAAGGATCGCGTGAACAAGCTCCACATTATGCCGACAGTCACCTGGAGTTAGCAGTTATTCTGGGTTAGCTGAGCTCGCCGTTGTTGACTGGCAGGATCGGATGACAATGCGCGTACTGGACGTGATTCCAAGTCTCTCACCCCACGATGGCGGTCCCCCCGAGGTGGCCCGCCAGATGGCACTCGCCTTTGCGAAGACGGGCGCTTCACTCGAGATACTCTGTGCCGATTCACCGAAAGCGGACTGGCTCTCCGGATTTCCGTGTCCGGTCCATGCTACTGGCCAACGATGGTTCGGACGCTATTCCCTCTCCCCGCGACTTTGGAGATGGCTCCGCCAAAACATCCATTGCTTCGACGGCATTGTCGTCCAGGGCATCTGGAGCTTTCCATCCCTCGCCGTTCGCCTCGCTGCACGCCGGGCAGGGAAGCGATATGTCATCTTTCCCCACGGCGCGCTCGATCCCTGGTTCCGCGACAAATATCCGCTCAAGCACATTAAGAAATATCTCTACTGGCCGATTCAGTATCCCGCGCTGCGCGATGCTGCCGCGGTCCTGTTTACAAGTTCGCTGGAGCCCGATCTTGCTAAAGAAAGCTTTGTTCCGAATCAATGGAACGCGGTTCTTTTTCCCCAGGGGATTCATCCCCCCTGCGGAAATCCCGAGGATGAATTCCAGGCCTTTTACTCCGCTCTTCCGGCGGTCCGCGGTCGACGCTTTCTTCTCTTTATGTCGCGCCTGCACGCCAAGAAAGGGTGCGATTTCCTTATCGACGCCTTTGCTCGGATCGCGTCGGAGTACCCCGATGTCGATCTGGTCGTAGCCGGGCCCGATCAGGAGGGCTTCCAGGCGAAATTTGCAGCGAGTCTGCTCCGACCGCGGCATCGCGCACCGCGTTCACTGGCCAGGAATGATCGCGGGAGACGTCAAGTGGGGGGCTCTTCGCTCAGCGGAAGCATTCATCCTGCCCTCTCACCGGGAGAATTTCGGACTCGTCCTGGCAGAATCGCTGGCGGCCGGCCGTCCTGTTCTGACCACGAACAAAGTCAACGTCTGGCGCGAGATTCGCGACGATGGGGCTGGCTTGATCGAAGACGACACCCTGGAAGGTACCCTCCGTCTCTTACGGAATTGGCTTGGCAAAACTGCGGCAGAGAGAGAGGTCATGACCTCTCGCGCCAACCCCTGCTTTGCATCACGCTTTACGATGCAAAAAGGCGCTCAGACAATCCAGCAATTGCTGGAGACCTAAAAAGAAAGAATTTCCATGGTCTCAGGCCTCAGTTTGATAACGTAGGCTAAATTTCGCACATTTGGATTTGAGCTGGGCTCTGGAAGGCTGTACAAGCAGGAGGAGCAAGACCTTCAGAGGACGGAAGATGGAGCCAGGCGGAGCGGCAGAG
>JBKICP010000277.1:0-2850 GCA_046567085.1 Acidobacteriota bacterium | reverse complement strand
CGCTCCGCCTGGCTCCATCTTCCGTCCTCTGAAGGTCTTGCTCCTCCTGCTTGTACAGCCTTCCAGAGCCCAGCTCAAATCCAAATGTGCGAAATTTAGCCTACGTTATCCTCCCGATGCATCAGCGAAGCGTGCAGTGCCGGGGCGCTGTCGGGTATCAGCGGCGCATCGGGCGGCGTGTTGGAGGCAAGACACCATCCCTAAGCCTGACGGCTTAGCGGGGCCGCAGCGCGGCCCATCATCGAGCGGAGATCGAATGGAACCCGGTCACGATCCGGGGTTGTTCGAGCCATATCCGGGCACAGCGTCGGAGAAGAGTGTTCAGCGGCAGGCTCGCGGCGGTGGCTAACTGGCTTCGGCCTGCGCAGTGCCGGCCAGCGAGTTAATCAACCGAATCACGGCTCTCTGATCCTTCGTCGGCAGGGCTTCCATCTTCTGAAATCTCTTCCAAAGCCGCTGCTTCTCCGGGCTGTTGTGGCCGTTGCTTTTGGCAGGACGCACGCCGAGCAGTTCATCCGTCGAAACGTGAAGGATCCGGGCGAGCGATATGACGGCTGCTGCCGGGGGCAACTCTGCTTCTGTCTCGTAATAGGAGATGACTCGCTGAGTCGTTCCCAGCGCTTCTGCGAGCTGAATCTGAGTCAGGCCGCGGGCCTTCCTGAGAGTGAACAGGCGCTTGCCGAAAGCGGTCTCGGGTTCCTTCTTCGCTGGCATGACAAGAGGGATTTTATGGTTCACTTCCGAATACTCCTGCAAAACCGCTGGGCGGATATACATGGTATGTATATACTGAGGCACGGTAAGAAAAACTGCAAAATCCTCGAAAAAGGGCTTGACAGGGTTTTCAGCGGAGAGGAGGAGAATGGCCAGAATCCCGGAGGCGGAGGTGGAACGGCTGAAGCGGGAAATCTCGGTCCAGCGGCTGGCCGAGGCGCGGGGGATCAGACTCGTGCGGCACGGGGCGGACCTGATCGGCAAATGTCCCTTCCACGACGACCGCAATCCGTCGCTGGTCATCACTCCGGGGAAGAACCTCTGGCACTGCCTGGGCGCCTGCAACGCGGGCGGCTCGGTGATCGACTGGGTGATGCGGGCCGAGGGCATCAGCTTCCGTCATGCTGTCGAGCTGCTCAGGGCGGATCATCTTCCCTCTGCCGCCGATCCGGACCTGCCCCAACGAGGGCCGGTGAAAACCTCGACGGTACGCAAACTGCCGCCGCCGGTGAAAGCAGAGGCCGCAGACCGCGAGCTGCTGCTCGAAATCGTGAGCTACTACAACGACACGCTGAAGCAGTCGCCGGAGGCGCAGAAGTATCTGGAGTCGCGCGGCCTGAAGTCCTCCGAGATGATCGACCGCTTCCGGCTGGGCTTCGCCAATCGCACGCTGGGCTACCGGTTGCCGGCGAAGAACCGCGCCGCCGGCGCGGAGATGCGGGGACGGCTGCAGCGGCTGGGCATCCTTCGTCAGAGCGGACATGAACACTTCAATGGCTCGGTCGTGATCCCGGTCTTCGACGCAGCGGGTGCGGTGGTCGAGATGTACGGGCGCAAGATCACACCGATAACCCGACACCCGTTACCGCATCAAGCCAGGGTCTCATCGCCAGCCCCCTCAATGGGTCCACCGTCTCCGGCATCGTGCCGATCACGCTCGCGCCCGGTGTCAGCTTACAAAGTGGCACTCTGGTCTACTATCCAACCGCTGACATCACCAACGTCACAACGCTGAACGCTAATGCTACAGGCACCGGTCAGATCGGCACCCTCGATACGACGGCCCTGCCCAATGGCTCCTACTGGATCCAGATGCAGTCCACGGACACCAGCGGGCATTCCGAATACAGCCTCGTGCTGGTGACTGTTGCTGGCAACTACAAACCCGGCCGGGTCACGACGACCGTCACTGATCTTGTGGTCCCGGCGAGCGGCCTCCCGATCAGCATCCAGCGCCGGTATGACAGCCTGAATGCGGGCACCAGTGGCGACTTTGGCTACGGCTGGAATCTCGCGACAACGGTGAATCTGAGCGTCGATCCGGCTGGCGATGTTACGTTCACGCTCGGTGGACAGCGGCGCACCTTCTACTTCACGCCACAACCGCTCGGCTTCTTCTTCAACGTATACCTTCCGGAATTTACGCCCGAGGCCGGGATGTTCGGTTACCTGACCGAATCCGACCCCGGTTGCCTGGCACTCGACTTCGTGGTCCCGGATGGATCGTCATGGCAATGTGATGGCGGTGGTCAGTACAGTCCGCCCGGGTACATCTATATCGACCCGACCGGCACCAGCTACACCATCAGCGCCAAAGGCGGCCTCCAGTCCATCGTGGATCGCAATGGAAACACGCTTACCGTTACCGCCGATGGAATCACCAGTTCGACCGGTCTCAATGTGCCGTTCGTTCGCGACTCAAGCGGGCGCATCACGCAGATCACCGATCCGCAGGGCAATGAGTACCTCTACACCTACGACGATAACGGGAATCTCGCATCCGTCACCTATCCGAACAGCACGCAGGCGAGCACCTACACCTACGACTCGGCGCACCATTACACTGGCGGGACCGACTTCCGGGGCAATGCGTTGCCCACGACCACCTATTATGGTCCTACAGACACCGATCCCAGTGGCCTGCCGCTCAACGGCCGCATTGAAAGCGTCACCGATGCGCTCAATGAAACGACCAGCTACGCCTACGACATCGCCAACAACACGACTACCATCACGTACCCGCCGGATTCCAGCGGCGCCGTCGGCCACTCCACGATGGTCTACGACAGCTACGGCGACCTGCTGAGCTCCACCGATCCACTCAACCACACCACCACGAATACCTACGACGCAAAC
>JBKICP010000276.1:0-42182 GCA_046567085.1 Acidobacteriota bacterium | reverse complement strand
GCGACTGCGGGCGTCAGCCTGTGGCTGCTGTTGAAGGTTTTTTCCAGCGGCTGCACGGCGATGACTGGCGTGGAAGCGGTGAGCAACGGCGTGATGGCCTTTCGCGAACCGACGACAAAGAACGCGCGGCGCTCGCTGACGGTGATCATCGCGCTGCTGATCGTTCTGCTGGCGGGGATCGCCGCGCTGTGCCATTTCTATAACGTCGGCGCGACCCAGCCGAACAGCTCCGGCTACCAGAGCGTGCTCTCGCAGCTGATTCTGGCGGTAGCGGGCCGGAACTGGTTCTACTACGTCACGATCGGGTCGATCCTGCTGGTGCTGGCTCTCTCCGCGAACACGGCGTTTGCGGATTTTCCGCGCCTCACGCGGGCGATCGCGCTGCAAGGGTACGCGCCGCACGTTTTCACGCTGCGCGGCCGGCGGCTGCTGTACTCCTGGGGAATTTACGTCCTTGTCTTCCTCACCGCTTCCCTGCTGATCCTTTTCGGCGGCGTGACGGATCGGCTGATCCCGCTGTATGCCATCGGCGCATTCATGGCGTTCACGCTGTCGCAGGCGGGCATGGTGGTGCACTGGATGCGCCAGAGGGAGCGGCGCTCGCGGCTGCGGATGTTCGTGAACGGCCTGGGCGCGGTGGCCACAGGAATTACGACGCTCGTGGTGCTGGTGACCAAGTTCGCGGAGGGCGCGTGGGTGACCGCGCTGCTGATTCCGATCCTGATCTTCGCCATGGCCGCCGTGCACCGGCATTACCGCCATGTCGGACGGGAGACCGCCTGCCCCGAGCCGCTGCAGACGACCAACATCCATCCGCCCATCGTGATCATCCCGATGGATCGATGGAGCCGGCTCACGGCCAAGGCGCTGCGGTTCGCGATGTCGATCTCAAACGAACTGCAGATCGTGCACGTCGACTCGCCCGATGTGGATCACGGGAAGGACGAGCTGGCGGAGGTGTTTCCGGAGAAGATCCTGAAGCCGCTGCGGGAAGCCGGTCTGCCGGAACCCAAGTTCCAGCGGCTGCGCTCGCCCTACCGCACGATCCTGATGCCGCTGCTGGACTACATTCTGTCGGAGGAGCGCAACCATGAGGATCGGCACATCGCGGTTCTGGTGCCTGAACTGGTGGTTCACCACTGGTGGGAGAACCTGCTGCACAACCGGCGATCGAGCCTGCTGAAGCTGCTGCTGCTGGTGCGGGGCAAGCAGCGCATCGTGGTGATCAATATTCCCTGGTATCAGAAATAGCGCGCGCCAATAAAAGAGGCAGCCTTGGGGGCTGCCTCGAAGGATGACAACAGGTACAACAAAACCGAAAATTCACAGCTCCAGGGGGAGGGCCTGGCTTATTACACGGCGAGCCGTTCGAGAGCCTGTGGTTGCAGAACGGTGAGCGAGGCGCCGCGAATGGAGATCAGTTGATCGCGCTTCAGCTGGCCGAGCACGCGGGTAACGGTTTCGCGCGTGGTGGCGGTCATGGAAGCAATTTCTTCGTGGGTGAGGGGCATGACGCAGCGTCCGCGCGCGCTGTCGACGGACTGCTCGCGGCTCCAGTCCAGAAGCAGGTTGGCGACGCGGCCGGAAGCCGTGGCGGGAAGGGCCAGACGGCGCACTTCGCTGAAAGCGGCTTTGTATTCCTGAGCGACGGAACGCGCGGCGCGCATGCTGGCATCGGGAGTGCGGTCGAGGAAGTCGAGGAGCGCCTGGCGGCGGATGGTTTTCAGCTGGCAGGGCTCGACGGTCTCGGCCGTAACTTCGAAAGCCTGGCCAGCGAGGGCTGCCGAGAGACCGAGCACCTCGCCCGCGCGGGCAATCTTGAGGATCAGGGTGCGGCCTTCGCGGCTGGTGGCCGAGAGCTTCACGCGGCCGGAGCACAGCACGTGCACCGAGTTGCAGCTGTCGCCTTCGCGGAAGATCACGGCGCCGGTGCTGAAGCGGACCGTGGTGCCAATGCCGTCGAACTTTTCCAGCGCGGACTCCTCCATGCAGCAGAAGGCGTGCTTACCGCGGTTGGGGCATTCCATGCATCCCTGATTGCGTTCCATTGTCTTATCTCCTGGGGAGTTGATTGACACCCGGACATATTGCACGGGGCATGCCAAACCTGACAATTTATCCATGTGATTGAAATCACGTAACTTCGTGTTTTGGATCACGTGCGCGAAGGCTGCGCGCAGGATGTGCGCTGCGTCACACAGCGTCGCAGGCTGCGTGTTTTGGCGCAGGAAGTGGAAAGGCGGCGGGAAGCGGGAAGCTGGCTCTTCGGCGGGTAAGAAGCTGGACGCGAGCGCGGGGTGTGCTCTGTCTTTCCGCTTCTTCCTTCCCGCTCATTGGACTACTTGCCGAAGAAGGCTTCGACGTCGCCGATGTTCTGCGTGATGCGATAGGGGGGGAGGCTTTCGAGGAAGACTTTGCCGTAACGCTGGCGCTCGAGGCGGGGATCGAGAAGCATGAGCACGCCGCGGTCGTCGAGGGAGCGGATGAGGCGGCCGAAGCCCTGCTTCAGCGTGATGACAGCCGACGGCACTTGGTATTCGAAGAAGGGGCTGCCGCCGTTTTCTTCGATGGCGCGCATGCGCGCCTGCACCACCGGATCGGTGGGCACGGCGAAGGGCAGGCGATCGACGATGACGCAACTGAGCGCTTCGCCCTGCACGTCGACGCCCTGCCAGAAGCTGGAGGTACCAAAGAGGACGGCGTTGGGAGTGGTGCGGAATTCCTCCAGCAGAGCTTTTTTCGGAGCGGTGCCCTGGAGCAGGAGCGGGAAACCGACTTCGACGATGAGGCGCTCGTAGAGATCGCGCATCTGCTGGTAGCTGGTGAAGAGGCAGAAGGCGCGGCCCTCGGTGATTTCGAGCATGCGGCGCATCCGGCGGGCGGCTTCGTCCTGGAAATTGGGCTCGCGGGGGTCGGGCATCTCCGGCGGCAGATAGAGCAGCGCCTGGCGCGCGTACTGGAAGTGGGAGGGGACGACGAGTTCGCGGGCCGAATCGAGGCCGAGGCGCTTGCGCATGTGCGCGAAGCCGCCCTGTACCGTCAGGGTGGCGGAGGTGAGGACCACGCTGGGGTATTGATTGAAGAGCAGCTCGCGCAGCAGGTCGGAGACATCGATGGGGGTGGCCTGGAGGTGGGTGCTCATCTGGCGGCCGCTGCGGCGTTCGAGCCAGAAGACGGTATTGCGATCCTCGGACTCCATGAGGAACTTGAGCTGCTCGCGGACCATGCCGGCGCGCTTGCGCAGGGGCTGGGCTTCCTCGGAGCCGCGAAGTCGCTCCAGTTCGCCTTCCATGCGGTGCAGTGCGTTGAGCACGCCCAGGTAGACGTCGCCCTGCTGCTCGAGGAACTCCTCGCGATTGACGAAGGGCATGCGGCCTTCTCCGTTGCCGCCGCGGCCCATTCGTGCCGGGAGCGCGGCAAAGAAGAGGCGGGCCCGCTCGCGGATCATCTGCGCCGCGGTGACGACTTCGGCCTTCAATTCATGCTGAGCGCGGAGCAGCGTCTCAATGTCGCGCGCAAGGTCTTCGAAGCGGAGATTGCTGAGGCTGATGCCGAAATAGCTCGACGCCACATCTTCCAGCTCGTGCGCCTCGTCGAAGAGGACCACGCCGGCTTCGGGCAGAACGCCTGCGTCCGGAGCTCCGCCGGCCTGCTGGCGAATGGCCATGTCGGCGAAGAAGAGGTGGTGGTTGACGATGACGATGTCGCTTTCCGCGGCGCGGCGGCGCATCTCGGTGATGAAGCAGCGACCGTAGTCGGGGCAGGTCTGGCCGAGACAGGCCTCGCTGCGGGCGTCGAGTTTGGACCAGAGGGCGCTGGCTTCGGGCAGGTCGTCGATCTCGGCGCGGTCGCCGGTTTCGGTGTTCTTTTCCCAGTCGGCGATGGCTTGGTACTGGGAAATTTCTTGGAGGCCGGAGAGGATGGGCTGGCTGCGCAGCGCGTAGAGCTTGTGCCGGCAGAGATAATTCGCCCGGCCCTTCATGTAGCAGACGCGCAGCGGCCCCAGCAGCGATTCGAGGAAGGGGACATCCTTAAAGAAGAGCTGCTCCTGCAGGTTCTTCGTTCCGGTGGAGATGACGACACGCTGGCCGGTGGCCGCGCAGTGGCGGAGCGCGGGCAGAAGGTAGGCGAGCGTCTTGCCGGTTCCGGTTCCCGCTTCGACGATCAGGTGGCGATGATCCTGGAGGGCGCGCTCGACCGCCTGAGCCATTTCCAGCTGGCCGCGGCGAAATTCGTAGGGCAACTGGGAGCGGGAGAGCAGGCCGCCGGGCGCGAAGAAATTATGCAGCGAGGGGATGCCGGCGGTGGTGGGCTGGGCAGAGGACACGACCCCTTCAGGATAGCCGTTCGGGCGATGGGAATTTCGGTCTCAATCCGCCATGGAAGGTGACCATGGAGAGGCCCAGGGGCGGAGATGGGAACTCCGCCCGGACGGGATGTAGAGAGCGGGCCGAAAGCCTACTGGGGAGGCTTCTGGTCCTGCTGCTGATCCTTCTGCTTCTTGTCACCCTGCGGAGCGGGGGTCGCCTGACCGCCGTCGTTCGCGGGGTGATTCTCGTAGATGGAGTACTGCTTCTGCGGGCGGTTCAGCTTGACCTGGATGTCTTTGGTTTCGCTGGGCAGGTCGTATTCCTCGCCGTAGGTCTGGAATCCGGTGGCGAGCACCTGCAGGCGCAGGCGGTCGCCCACGGGGATCATGTCCAGCGATACTTTCCCGTCTTCGTTGGTCTTCAGCTCCATGCCGCCCACGTCCTTGCCATCCTTGAGCGGATGAAAGATGACAGAAGCGTTCTCCAGCGGCTTGCCGTTGTAGGATTTGATGACGGTGACGGTGACTTTGCAGGTGGGAGGCGGCGGTTTGTATTTGCGGCCTCGGCCATGCTCCTGCGCATGGGCGCCGAGAACCAACCCCAGGACCGCCGTCAGCAGAATCGCTTCGATACGAAACTTCTTACGGCTCATGCAGGTAATTTTAAAGGACAAACCCGGGTGGAACGCCAGTCCGAAATTGCCTGGGCGACTTCCGACGGGCAACGCTCGTCTATAACAGGACCAGGGGTCGTTCAGGCGGCCCGGTTTGCAGAGGGTTTCTTCTGCTGATGGAGGCTGGGTTTCGCCGGTATAAATTGCTGAACCTCATGCGCTTGCAACTCCACGGTAACCCGCATCGCCGGGCCTGGCCTGCCCTTGGCCTGGCTGCAGCTGTGCTGGTTTCGTCCGGCTTTGCGCAGTCCAATCCCTCGCCCGGGCACGATGCCGCGGCTCTGGTTCGGCGGGCGGTGGCCAACCATCTGGCGGCCGAGACGACGGACGTCCCCCAGCGGTTCGTGCTGCACAAGAAAGACGATCGCCGCGATTACAGCCAGCTCGTGATCGAGACGCGCCAGGGGGATGTGGCCATGGCGATTGCCGCGAACGGAGCGCCACTGCCGCCGTCCGCGCGCCGGATGCAGATCGACCGGCTCGACAAGATCGACGCTAACCCCGCGCTCCAGGAGCATCGCCTGAAGCGCGAGCAGGAGGATACGGCGCGGGTCAACAAGCTGATGCGCCTGTTGCCCGATGCGTTTCTGTATCACTACGAGGCGACGGTCCCGTGCCTCGTATCCGCCCCCGCAGTGGTGGCGACACCTGTGCCAACAGAGTCCGCTGCGAGTTCCGGCACCGTAACGCCCACGGTGCGCGAATGCTACCGCCTGACCTTCAGGCCCAACCCTCGCTGGGATCCTCCGGATACCGAATCGAGGCTCCTGAAGGGGATGGCGGGCGATGTGCTGATCGACCAGACGGGGGAACGCATGACGCGTCTGAATGCCCATCTGGTCACCGACGTGGATTTCGGCTGGGGGATCATCGGCCACCTCGACAAAGGGGGAACGATTTTCCTGGAGCAGTCGGAGGTGGCCCCGAATCAATGGGAGCTGACCCGAATGAAGCTGAACCTCACGGGAAGGGCGCTGATGGTGAAGTCGCTGCGGTTTCACATCAGCGAAGAGATGAGCCACTACGCACCGGTTCCTGCGGATCTGGACTACCACCAGGCGATCGCGATGCTGAAGGCGGAGGCTGTGCGCGGCGGCGAATAGACTCGCCGCGCGGAGGCCTCACACGTCGAGGCGATTCGCGGCCGCCACTCTTCCGTACCAGAGTCCGGAGTTCTTGATGGTTCGCTTCTGATCGCGGAAGTCCACGTAGGTGAGCCCATAGCGCTGGGTGTATCCCTCAGACCATTCGAAATTATCGAGAAGCGTCCACGCGTGGAAGGAACGCACACGGGCGCCGTCGGCGATGGCGCGGGCCAGCTCGGCGAGTTCCTGCCGGAAGAAGGCGATGCGGCGAATGTCGGGCACGGCGCCATTCTCCTTTTCGTAAGGCCCATCAAGATAGCTGCAGCCGCTTTCGGTGATCTCGATGATGGGATGGTTGTACTCGCGGGAGATGCGCGTGACGAGGTCGTAGATGCCGTGCGGCCAGATCTCGAGCCCGGCCTCGGTGAGAGGGCCTTCGGTGGCCATCTCGACGTGGAAGCGGGTATACGGATCGCGCCCTGTGGTGTCCTGCTCGATCTCGGTGCTGAAGGTGGCGCCAGCGCCGGGTTTGGCGGCTGCACCTGCATCCGACACGATGCGGCGGGTGTAGTAGTGGAAGCCGACCCAGTCGAGTGGCGCCTGCATAATCTTTTCGTCGCCGGGACGAAAGCCCATCTGCTCGTACGGGGTTTCGACGGCGAAGGCTTTGGGATAGCGGCCATGCATCGCGGCTTCCAGAAACACACGTTGTTCATCGCGTGATAGCGCTCGGCTGCGGCGCGATCGGCCTCGCTGTCGGTCTTCGGATACGCGGGCGCCATGCCGTAAGCACTGCCGACGGTGGCTTTTGAGGATGCGGCTTTGAGGGAGCGCGAGCCTTCGCCCTGGGCCAGAGCGACGGTGTGCAGAGCTTTGAGGTAATCCGTGTAGCTGGCGCGGCCCGGCGGGAAGACGCCTGCGCCGTAGCCCATCCAGGCGAAGGACCACGGCATATTGAACGGCGCCCAGACGGTGATGCGGTCGCCGAGATGTTTGGCGAGGATGCCGGCGTAGTCGGCGAAGTAGCCGGCGAGATCGCGATTGGGCCAGCCGCCCCGATCTTCGAGAGCCTGGGGAAGGTCCCAGTGGTAGAGCGTACAGAAGGGGCGGAGTCCGGCTTCGAGGACGGCATCGACGAAGCGGCTGTAGTGATCGAGTCCCGCGGGATTGGGCGCGCCGCTGCCGGTGGGCTGGATGCGCGGCCAGGAGATGGAGAAGCGGTAGGTCCTGAGGTGGAGCTGCTTCATGATCGCGAAGTCTTCGCGGTAGCGGTGTTAGTGGTCGCAGGCGACATCGCCGGTGGCGGCGCCTTTGACCTTGCCGGGCGTGTGGGCGAAGCGGTCCCAGATGGACTCGCCTTTACCGTCGACGTTCCACGCCCCTTCGACCTGGTAGGAAGCACTGGCCATGCCCCAAAGGAAGTCGTCGGGAAAACGCGCAGCGGCGACCTCAGAGGGGGAGATGGAACCCGGAATGGCCCCGGGCGTGGCGTGCGTCATGGTCTGGGCAGCGAGGGCGCGCGCGGGGAGCCATGCGGATCCTGCGGCGGCGAGCGAGCCGTGGAGGAAATGACGGCGGTTCATAGGCAGCCACTATACGCCGGGCGCCGCAGCTGAGTAAAACGTTTGACTCGGGTTCGTTCCCCGGCGGACTGTCTGCGGTGGATGGGGGGTTCACCCTGCGACATGTTGTTGATTCGTCTGGAGGGCGATGGCCGCGGAGCCCTTTATGTTAGCAAGTTGGTAAATAGATACTTTAGGCGGATTCGGCTCCGGGTTATGCGATTGTCACCCGCGCTCCGCGACGATTAATTTTCTCTTGCCATGGAAACGGACCTCCTCCGGAGCGCACTAGTTCGCAAGACAGTGCAGCCCAGCCTGGAGGATCCCCCAATGGAAATCAGCACCGGCTCCCTCGATTTCTCTCAGCCTCTCAGTGGTGCCGGTCCGCGGACCGCATCGCAGACCATCGTCTTTGCCCGCCCGGTGGTGAGCGCCACAGCCGGGCTCGTCGGCTATCTTGCCGAATACAGCGGCGGCAACGACCATCACGTCGGCAAACTGCAGATTCAGGTCGAAACGCAGATTCAGAACAATACTGTAACGGTCAACGGCACATTTGGGCTGCGCGACTGGTCCGGAAACTGGGACGATCCGTACGACGGCCGCATCAACTTCGTCGTTGTCGCCGATCTGCAGCCGGCCAACGCGCCGCCTCCTCGCGGGGATCTGAACATCGAAGGTGCGGAGCTGAATCAGGCGGTGCAGTTCTTCCGCAGCGATACGTATCTGGACGCAGCGCACCAGATGCCGGACAACTCCATCTGGCTGATCGCGGATAAGAATACCGGCGTCCGCGTTTACGTGGACTGGGACGCAAGCGCGGGGCTGCCGCCGATTACGAATCTCACGGGCGCGCTGACGGTGAGCGCGAACGGCACCACGCTGAACCTGACGCCGACCAATCCGGGCGGCTCGATCACGCCGCGCGCGGGCAGCGAAATCAACATGGCGCAGATCGACCATACGCTGAACTTCATGATTCCGGGCGTGTGGTGCACGGGCACCATCACGATCCGGTGCCAGGTGTGGGACGCGGCCAGTCCCGCGGCCAAATCGGCGGCCTACACGCGCACGCTCACGTTTACGGAGGTCGATCCGCTGAACGTGTATCTGGTGGGGGTGAGCAACGACCCGGCCGGCGGGGCCAATCTCGCGGCGCCCACGCAGAGCGATGTTTCGACGACCCTGATCAAGCTGAGCAAGATGTATCCGGTCGGTGCGGTCAATCAGATCGGCTACGCGACGCTGGCATTCAACGAGACGGTGACGTCGACCAGTCCGGTGACCTCCGGCTGTGGCAACGGCATGAACGATCTGCTGGACCGGCTGAACGATCTGCGCGGCGGCTCGAACGACATCTATCTCGGCACGCTTCCGGCGGGGCTGGTCAACTCCCCGGGCAACACGGTGGGCGGCTGCGCACCGGTGGGCGGAGCAGTTGCGGCGACGTTTGTGGACTGGGCTCCGGACCCGACGGACGATTCGGATCCGGCGCACGAGATCGGTCACTGCCTTGGCCGACGCCACGCTCCATGCACGGGCGGCCGCTGCCATCCCGCGCCTTCGGACACCGATTCGAACTACCCGCAGTACGGGAACTTTTTCTCGGACAGCATCGGAGTATTCGGGTTCGATCCCACCGACAACGTCAACGGCGTGAAAGATCCCTCGCAGATCACCGACTTCATGGGATACTCGCCGGACGACACGTGGATCAGCGCGTACACCTACAATTCGCTGCGCGGTTCGAATTTCGGTCCGGTCGGCGGCGGCAGCCCTTCGGGCAATCGCGCCGGCAACCGCGCCCACGGCCGTCAGGACGTGATCAGCGAAATCCTGTTCCTGGGCCTGACCATCTCGCGAGAGCGGAAGGTCGAGCGCCGGCCCTCATTCCACTACCCTGCGCCCGGGCTGGATCTGTGCGCCTGCGGGCGGTTTACCGCGGAGCTGCTCGATTCCGACCGCAAGACGCTGATCTGCGCGACGCTGCATTCAGATTGTAACCGTGTCGGTTGCAAATGCTGGCCGAAGGTCACGCGCGACCAGATCCCTTACCCGGCTGGCTCCCGCTGGCTGGTGGTATTCGAAGGGGACAAGGCAATCTACGAGGAGGAGATCCCCGATCCGCCGCAGGTAAAGATCGAAGGCTATCAGCAGTCCGACGGCGGATGCACGGTTCAATGGAGCGCTGCGCAGCGCGGCGACTCGGGCCTGTGGTACATCGTGCAGTGGTACGACACGCGCTCGGAAGCGTGGCGCGGCGTGGCGCCGCGGCTGCAGAACACGTCGCTGCTGGTGCCGCGGAGCCTCTTCGCGAAACAGGCGGTGCTGCCGCTTCGCGTGCTGGCGACCTCCGGCATTGCCACCGGGGTGGCCGAGGGCCAGGCGACGCTGGATGGATGGACGCAGACGGCTCCGGCGGTGGCCCTGGTTGGCGCCAACCCCTCGGCCGGCAAGGCCGTGGCGATTCCCGGAGTGCTGCAGGCAACGGTGACCGACATCAGCGGCCGCGAGGCAGATTACAGCCGCGCGACCTGGTACGGCAACAGCGGTGCGGAACTCGGGCGCGGAAGCTCGGTCGATCTGCGCAACCTGCCGATGGGCCGCCAGACGATTCGCTTCACCGCACCGCTTCCGGAGGGAGGATTCGCTGCGGGCGCATGGCTGATCGAGCACACCGCAGGCGGATTCCTTCTGCATGCGGCCATTCCTGAACCCGCGCCGAAAGCTCCGGCGGATTGCAGCAGCGCGAATCATCCGCATCCACACCCTTCCAACTAAGTCCAGAATGCCCCAGCAAAGGAGACGCCTTATGCAGATTCAGAATGGTTCCGTAACGCTCTCGCCCATCTCCGGTTCAGGACCGCAGATCCTGTCCTCCACCGTCACCATGCCGGCTACGGTCACGAAAGCCACAGCGATCCTCACCGGATTTCTGGTGGAGTTCTCCGGCGGCGACGATCACCACCTCGGTCAGCTCGACGTGCAGGTGAACGTACCCAGCGGCGGGATCAACGGCGCCAATGTGGCGGTGCAGGCGACGATCGGCCTTCGCGACTGGTCGGGCAACTGGGACGACCGGTACGACGGCCAGGTGTTCTTCACCGTGGTCGGGGAATAGAGGCCAGCACAAAGGGCGCCCGGATTTCGCCGAGCGCCCCTGACTTGTTGCCTGCTGCTTCTTACGCGGTGAGTTCTGCGGCGATTTTCTCGACCACGAAGGCTTCGACGCTGTCTCCGACTTTGATGTCGTTGAAGTTCGAGAGTCCGACGCCGCACTCCATGCCGTTGGTGACTTCTTTCGCGTCATCCTTGAAGCGCTTGAGTGAGGTCAGCTTGCCTTTGTAAACCTGGACGCCGTCGCGCGTGAGGCGCACTTCGGCATCGCGGCGCAGAATGCCATCCGTGACCCGGCAGCCGGCGATGGTGCCGACCTTGGGAATGCGGAAGACGTTGAGGACTTCGGCGCGACCGAGGAAGTTCTCGCGGAAGACCGGCTCCAGCAGTCCGAGCATGGCCTTGCGAATCTCGTCCTGCAGTTCGTAGATGATCGAGTGCAGGCGGATTTCGACTTCTTCCTGCTCGGCGAGATCGGCTACCTTGCGCTCGGGGCGCACGTTGAAGCCGATGATGATGGCGTTGGAGGCCGACGCCAGGAGCACGTCGCTCTCGGTGATGGCGCCAACGCCGGAGTGAATAATTTTGATGCGCACCTTTTCGGTGGACATCTTCTGCAGCGAGTCGGCCAGCACTTCGACCGAGCCGGTGACGTCGCCCTTGAGAATGAGGGGCAGCTCTTTGACGCCCGCCTGCTTGATCTGATCGGCGAGGCCTTCGAGGGTGACACGCGAGGAGCGGGCCAGCTGGGCTTCGCGCTCGCGCATCTGGCGGTACTGCGAGATGCTGCGCGCCTTATCGCGATCGGTGACGACGAGGAAGGTATCGCCGGCGTCAGGCATGCCTTCGAGGCCAAGGATTTCGACCGGGGTCGACGGCCCGGCTTCTTCGACGGCGCGGCCGCGATCGTCGAACATGGCGCGGATTTTGCCGAAGCTGTTGCCGATGATGAAGCTTTCCTGCGCCTTGAGCGTGCCGTTCTGGACAAGGATGGTGGCGACGGCGCCGCGTCCGCGATCGAGCTTGGCTTCGAGGACGGTGCCGACGGCGACGCGGTTGGGCGTGGCTTTGAGGTTCTGCAGGTCGGCGACGAGGCAGATCATCTCAAGGAGCAAATCGAGATTGATGCGCTGCTTGGCGGAGACATCCACGAAGACGGTATCGCCGCCCCAGCTTTCGGGAACGAGGCCGCGATCGGCGAGCTGCTTTTTGACGCGGTCGGGCTGCGCTTCGGGCTTGTCGATCTTGTTGACGGCAACGATGATTCTCACGTTGGCCGCCTTGGCGTGGTCGATGGCTTCCAGCGTCTGCGGCATCACGCCGTCGTCGGCAGCGACAACAATGACGACGATGTCGGTGACCTTGGCGCCGCGGGCACGCATGCGGGTGAAGGCTTCGTGACCCGGGGTGTCGAGGAAGACGATCTCGCGTCCGAAGGCGGGCGAGTCGGTCTTGCCGATCTTCACCTTGTAGGCGCCGATGTGCTGGGTGATGCCACCGGCTTCGCCGCCGGCGACGTCGGTCTCGCGGATGGCGTCGAGCAGCGAGGTCTTGCCGTGATCGACGTGGCCCATGACGGTGACCACCGGCGGGCGGGTGACTTCGAGCTCGTCGGGGTTCTCCTGGGCGAGGATGTTCTCCATCGCCTCGTTGGCCATCTGGTCTTCGAAGCTGATGACCTGGACGTCGGCGCCGAACTGCGCGGCGACTTCCTTGACCAGCTCGGCGTCGAGGGTCTGGTTGACGGTGACGAAGACGCCCTTGACGAGCAACGTGGCGATGAGATCCTTGCCGCGAATTTCGAGCTTCTCGGCAAGATCCTTCACACTGACGCCTTCGGTCACGGTGATGGTGCGCGTAATGGGCACCGGACCGGTGGGGACCTGCGCCGACATTCTCGACGGCGGCGCAAAGCCCTTCATCGGGCCTTCTTTGGTCTTCTCGTAACGCGGACGGCCGCGGCCGCGCGGACCCGGACGGGCCGGACGCGGAGCCTCACCGGGAGGCGGCGCAGCAAGACCGGGGCCACCCATGCCTGGACGCTGACCAAAGCCGGGGCGTGCGCCAAAGCCTGGGCGCGGTCCCATACCGGGACGCTGGCCGGGTCCGCCGGGGCCACCGGGCGCGGAGCGCGTGGGGTGCATAGGACGGCGACCCGCAGGACCCTGACCGGGCCCCCCCATGCCGGGGCGCGGTCCACCGGGACCGCCGGGGCCTCCGGAAGGACGGCGATCAAAAATAGGACGGCCACGCTGAATGCCCGCGCCGGGGGCGCCGGTGTTGGCTGCCGCGGGCGGGGGAGGCGGTGCGCTGTAGACGGGACGCGGCCCGGTCTGGGGCATGATGACGCGGCGCGCCGGGGGCGCCGGGGCGACAGGCGCGGTCGGAGCGGGCGGCTCCGCCACAGGTGCTGCGGCCTTCGGCGGTTCTGCCACGGATGCGGGCGGAGGGGTCGCCGGCGCTGCTGCCGCAACGGCAGGAGCGGGCGCGGAAACAGGGGGTGCGGCCACCACAGGTGCGGCTGCGGCCACCACAGGAGGCCTGGCGGGGACAACGGGGCCAGGGGCTGCAGCGGGGCGTGCCTCTGCCGGCGCCGCGGTCGAGGCTGCCGGAGATGGCGCGGTAACCGGCGGTTTGGCAACGACGGGTCCTGCGGGAGGCTTGCTCGCAATTGCTGGTGCGGCGTGCGGAGGAGCCGCGACAACTCCGGAGCGGGAGGAGCTGGCGGCAGGAGGTGCGGCCACGATCGGGGGCGCCTGACGAGGAATGGGGACAATTCTGCGAGGCGCAGGCTTGGGCTCCGCAGCGACGGGGGCGACAGGAGTCGGGGCGGCGGGTACAGCAGCAGCCGGAACAGGCTGCGACGGAGGTGCAGCCGGCCGGGCCGCTGCCGGAGCCGCAGCAACGACGGGCGTGCTTGTCGGCGGGGTCACCACGGGCCGCGTGGTGATCGGAGGAGGCGCGGGAGCCGCGGGCCGGGGCATGGCCGCCGCCTGGGCTTCCTGCTGCTTTCTCTCCAGAATCTGTTTGGCGATATCCCCGGGCTTGTGCGCCTGCGACCAGTCGATCTTCGGCTTGACGTCGGCGTCGTGCCGCGCCGCCGCACTGCTGCCCGGACGCCCCCGCAGAATGTGGGTGCGCACACGCTCGGCCTCATCCGTCTCAATCGAGCTCGAATGGGTCTTCTTTTCGGTGACTCCAACTGCAACGAGAGCGTCCAGAATTTCCTTGCTCTTGACTTCCAGCTCTCGCGCTAATTCATTGATTCGAACTGTGCTCATCCGTCCCCGTGTTGTAAAAACTCCCACCGGTCCTTAGTTCTTCATACGGACAACTCCTGACTTGTGGGTCTGCTATCTCTTTCATTATCTCTGAAAAAGGCTCGAACCGCGCCGCAAACCGCGCCACTTCCCGACAAAAACCGGCCCGGGATTGCCTGGGCCGGTTGTCGAAGCGGTTCGGAGCCCCTATCCTGCCGTTCCCTCGTCCACTTTCTTATCGCCCAGCTCTTCTTCCTTCACCTCTTCGAGGTTACCCTCGACCACGGCTTCGTCGCGCGCCTGCTCGGGATTGGGCTCGTGCGCGGCAAGCGTTGCGCTGGTGTCGTCCTGACCGGGAGCCACGGATTCGGCGCCCTCTTCATCGAGATCGGGACCGACTTCGGTGACTTCGGCCAGGCGCTCTTCGGCAATATCGTCGACGATGCGGCCGGAGCCGTCAGCGCTCTCGGTTTCTTCGCCGCTCTGTGTCAGGTCCTGCTCGATCGCAGCGATTTCCTCGTCGGTCGAAGCGGCTTCCGCCTTGCGAGCAGCCGCGACCGCGGCGTCTTCCGCACTGGCAGCGGCCTGGGCCGGCCGCTCCTCGCCCTCTTCGTACTGCCCGAAATAATGCCGCACCGCCACGCTGATCTTCTCCAGGGTCTTTTCGCCGATGCCCGGGATCTCCTCCAGTTGCTCCGGCGTCATGTCGGCCAGAGATTCCACGGTGGTAATTCCGGCCGCCACAAGCTTTTGGATGATCGAATCGCCCAGTTCGCCTACCTGCTCAATGGGAGTCGCGGTTGCGCCCGACATCGCCGTCATCTGCTGCTCGACTTCCTGGCGCTTCTCTTCCTCGCTCTTGATGTCGATTTTCCAGCCGAGGAGCTTGGCCGCCAGGCGCACGTTCTGACCCTTTTTGCCGATGGCCAGCGAGAGCTGCGTGTCGTCGACAATGACTTCCAGCTGCTTGTCGGTCAGGTCGGTGATGCTGACGCGGCTGACCTTGGCCGGCTGCAGAGCCTTCTCCGCGAAGGTGGTGATCTCCTCGCTGAACTCGATGATGTCGATTTTTTCGCCGCGCAGTTCGCGGATGATGGACTGCACGCGCATGCCCTTCATGCCCACGCAGGCGCCGACCGGGTCGACATCTTTATCGCGCGACATGACGGCGATCTTGGTCCGCTCGCCGGCTTCGCGGGCGATGGCGCGGATCATGACCGTGCTGTCGTAGATTTCGGGCACCTCGCTCTGGAAGAGGTTCTGCACCAGCTCCGGCGCGGCGCGCGAAACGATGACCTGAGGGCCGCGGGCCGCCTTGTCGACGCGCTGCAGCACCACACGCACGCGCTCGCCGACGGCGAACTGCTCGAGGCGGGACTGCTCGCGGCGGGGCATGCGAGCCTCGGCCTTGCCCAGGTCGAAGATGACGTCCTGGAGCTCGAGCCGCTTGACCGTGGCGGTGAGCACTTCTCCGACGCGGTGGGCGTATTCGTTGAAGACGGTATCGCGCTCGGCTTCACGCACCTTCTGGAAGATGACCTGCTTGGCCATCTGCGCCGCGATGCGGCCCAGCACGTCCGTGGGCTTGTAGTAGCGAATCTCGCCGCCGATTTCGACCTCGGGAACAAGCGCGCGCGCTTCCTCGAGGCTGATCTGGTTCAGCGGGTCCTCGATCTGTTCATCGTTTTCGACCACGGTCTTGAAGACGTAGGCGCGAATCTCTCCGGTCTCTTTGTCGAGCTCGGCGCGCATATTTTCCTGGGTCTTGTAGTACTTGCGGGTTGCCAGCGCAATGGCGTCCTCGACCGCGGTGACAACGATCTGCGGATCGATTCCCTTGTCGCGGCTTAAAGCTTCAATACTGTCGTAAAGCACACTCGCCATCTGTTTCTCTCTCAGTCCCTGTCAGTTTTCTATGCCCTGCGCTCTGAGGGCTGTCCTTAGAACTCCGGCACCAGCTGCGCCTTTTCAATGTTCTTCAGCGCAATTTCGACTTCTGCCGATTCGTCTTTGCCCGGAGCGGCTGCATGGCGCCCGGGGCCCTTCTTCCCTGCCTGCTTCTTTCCCGTCGTCAGGAGCCGGAGCGAGGTGTCGCTCACTTCTCCGAGTCTTCCCTGCCAGTGCCGGTTGCCCGCGACCGGCTCAAACGTCTGCAGCTTCGCCAGCATTCCGTGGAAACGCTTATAGTCCTCAGCGCCGTGGAGCCTGCGGTCGAGGCCGGGCGAGGAAACCTCGAGGGTGTATTCGCTGCCGGGGATCAGGTCTTCGACGTCGAGGACGGTACCGAAGTCGCGGCTGAAGGCCTCGCAGTCGGTATGCGTGACGCCAGCCAGCCGGTCGACGCCCGCGTCGGGATCAGCGCCGATGTTGGCCGCGGCTGCCACTTCCCGAGCGATTCTGTGCCGCTCCTCCGCATTCTTTTCAATAAAGACGCGCAGAGTGCGGTGTTTGGCTCCGCCATGGAACTCCAGTTCGACCACGTCGAGACCGTGGGAGGCGGCGACGCGCTGGGCGGTGGCGCGAATTTGTTCGACGTCGAATGCCATAAATTCCGCTCAAAGCCGAATGTCGAAAATTGAGCAAATAAAAAGTGGGCTCGCGCCCACTCATTTCTCCGGCCCGACACAGTGCGCGACCGGACAAACTCGTCTACGCTTATAGTACTCCGTGCGCGCTCGCCTCTCCAAATCCATGAGCGTCATGATTTGATGGAACTCCGCGGATTTCCTCGAATCCAATCGAACAAAGCCAACCCCTCAGAAAGAGACAGTATGTCCGCCAGCGCCGACCTCCTGAATCCCTATGCAAAATTCCTGAACGGCCAGGATCCCCTTGCCGTCCTCCCCGACACCTCCAGCCGGCTGAAAGCGCTGGCCCAGAAGATCGGGAATGCCAGGATCACCGCCCCGCCCGCGCCCGGAAAGTGGTCGCCGCGGGAAATTCTCTGCCACCTGGCCGACTGCGAGATCGCCTTTGCCTTTCGCCTGCGCCAGACCCTGGCCGAGGACCATCACGTGATGCAGCCCTTCGACCAGGAGAAGTGGGCCGGGCCCTATCCGGCGATCGACGCCAATGAGGCGCTGGCGACCTTTTCCCTGCTGCGGCGGTGGAACCTGCTGCTGATCGAGGCCGCTCTCCCGGAACAGGCCGGCAAGCCGGTGACGCACCCGGAACGCGGGACGATGACCTTCTCGACGATCGTCGAAACCATGGCCGGGCACGACCTGAACCACCTGGGGCAACTGGAGAAAATAGCCGATTAGCGGATAGCGGTTAGCGGACAGCGGACAGGACCAGCCGATCACTCCGCTGATCCGAACCGGGGTATTCGCTTCGCCCCGCTGGTATACTGATGGATAAAGCCGCACTGCCCCGCCCCACGCTCGGACGCAGGCGCCAGGATTCCTGACCAGCATGTCCATCCGCACCCGCCGTACCCTTTTCTCCCTCGTCATCTTCTTTGCCGTCTGTGCGCTCGGCGGCATGGTCCTGAGCCAGCAGGTTGGCGCGCAATCCGCCCAGGATGAATCCACTTTCCGCGACGGGCTGAAGTCGTTCAGCCAGGTCTACGACGTCGTGGCGAAGAATTACGCAGAGCCGCTGACCGGCGATATGCCGGACAAGGTGATCTACGACGGCGCGATTCCGGAGATGCTGCACACGCTCGATCCGCACTCGAGCTTCTACGATCCAAAAGCCTACGCGCGGATGAAGGAAGACCAGCACGGCAAGTACTACGGCGTGGGCATGCTGATCCAGCCGCAGAACGGCAAGGTGGTGGTCGTTTATCCCATCGAAGGCTCGCCCGCGTTCCGCGCCGGCGTGCATCCGGGGGACGTGATTACCTCGATCGACGGCACTGCGGCCGCGGGCATGAGCTCGGACGATGTGGCCAACCGGCTCAAGGGACCGCGCGGCACTAAAGTCAACGTGACCATGACCCGTGTGGGGTCTTCGTCGCCGATCAACTTCGATCTGGTGCGGGACGAGATTCCCAACAACAGCATCGATCTTGCGTTTCAGCTCAAGCCCGATATCGGGTACATCCACATCCGGCAGTTCCAGGAGACCACGGGCCGCGAGTTTGACGATGCGATCAACAACTTCGGGCCGAATCTCAAGGGCCTGGTGCTCGATCTGCGCGGCAACCCGGGCGGCGTGCTGGTGGAAGCGGTCAGCGTTTGCGACCGGCTGCTGAAGCGCGGGCAGATCATCGTCTCGCAGCGCGGGCGGGCCTTCCCGGAGCAGGTCTATCGCGCGACCCACGGCAATGGCGGAGAGACCTTCCCCATCGTGGTGCTCGTGAACCGCGGAACAGCCTCAGCGGCTGAGATCGTGTCCGGCGCGCTGCAGGATCACGATCGCGCCCTCATCGCCGGGGAAACCACCTTCGGCAAGGGTCTGGTGCAGACGGTCTACACGCTGTCGGACAACACCGGCCTGGCGCTGACGACCTATCACTACTACACGCCAAGCGGCCGGCTGATCCAGCGGAACTATAACGGCGTGTCGCTCTACGACTACTACTACAACCACGAACCGCCGAAGGACGATAAGGATCGCGAGGTCAAGCTGACGGACTCCGGACGCACGGTCTACGGCGGTGGCGGCATCACGCCCGACATCAAGATTCAGGCACCCAAGTCGAATCCCTTCCAGGATCTGTTGCTGGAGCGCGACGCTTTCCTCGGCTTCACCGAGGACTACATCGCGCATCACCCGGTGAATAAGGACTTCACGGTGGATGATTCCGTGGTCACCGACTTCAAGCAGTATCTTGCCTCGCAGAATTACGACTACACGCCGCAGGATTTCGCAGCGAATCTCGATTGGGTGAAGATGAACATCAAGTCTTCGCTTTTTGGAACGCAATTCGGGCTGACGGCGGAGCTGAAGGTGAAGGCGGACTGGGATCCCGAGGTCCAGCAGGCGATGAACCTGATGCCGCAGGCGGCGCAGCTGGAACAGCACGTGCAGCAGGTGCTGGCCCAGAAGGATGCGGCGCTGACCAAGGGCCCGGTTTCGCAGTAACGGGGCTGCAGCGAGCTTCGAGGGCCGGGAGCTTCCGCTTCCGGCCTTTTGATTTTCGTCCACCTGCGACGATGAAAAGAAAGAATCATGTCGATGGAAATTCGCTTTGCCGATGAATCCGATCTGCCCGCGCTGATGGATCTGGTGAACCGGGCCTTCGCGGTCGAGACTTTTTTCATCACCGGGGAGCGGCTGAACGCGGAGCGCGTCCATGAATACTTCGACCTGGGGCGCTTCCTGCTGGCTGAAGAGAACGGGATCCTCGCAGGCTGCGTTTACGTCGAACTGCGCGGAGATCGCAGCTATCTTGGACTGCTGTCCGTCGATCCGGACCGGCAGAAGACGGGCCTGGGACGCCGCCTGGTGGCCGCGGCGGAGGAGTTCGCGCGCGAGATGGGCTCGCAGCACATGGACCTGACGGTCGTGAACCTGCGCACCGAACTGCTGCCCTTCTATCGCAGGCTGGGGTACGTCGAGAACGGCACCGAGCCGATCCGCGAGCACATGGTTCCGCGCGTGACGCAGCCCTGCCATTTCGTGAAGATGACCAAGCCGCTGGGAAAAGCAGCCGGTAGCCTGTAGCCGGTGGCCTGTGGCGGAAGGCTACGCCGATTCGGAGCGCGGAACGCGGATTGCCAATCGCTGCTGGTGCCAGCGCAGCACGGGACGCGCGAGCAGCAGAACACCGAAGACCACCGTGATGGTCATGGGCGTCTTGACCCCGCTCTTCACACCCCACCAGTAGTGAATGACGCCGCTGATCGCCGCCGCATAGGTGAGCCAGTGGAGACGGTTCCAGTTTTTCCCGCCGAGTTTGCGGATCGACCAGGTTGTCGAAGTGAGCGCGAGGGGCACCATCATGAGCCACGCGGCCAGGCCCGCGGTGATGAAGCGGCGCTGGCTGATGTCGTCGACCATCGCGGCCCAGCTGAACCCCGCGTAGAGCCAGACGTAAGTCATCAGGTGCAGGCATCCGTAGAAGAACGCATAGAGCCCGAGAAGGCGACGGAAACGCCCCAGCCAGGCGAGCTTCGGGATGAGGCGGCGCACCGGCGTCACGGCCAGGGTGATGACCAGCAGGCGCAGCGTGCCGCGGCCGGTGAAGAAGGTGACCGTGTGGGTAGGATCCGGGCCGAGCGCGGTCGGGTCGGTGGTGATGGAGAGATAGAGGTGCCAAAGCAGCCAGGCGATCGGCCCAAGACAGGCCGCGTGCGCCAACACCTTGAGTGCAACCATCCACTTCTTACTCATGCCGGGGATCTTTCGTGTCTCCTCATCAGCCATGGTCTGCCGGCTTTCGCTGCCAGCTACAGGCGACCGGCTGCTTTTTCAGTAGTCCTTTATCAGGTTCATGCCGGTGTAGAGCTTCGCCACCTCGTCCCCGTAGCCATTGAACATCAGGGTCGGCTGCATCTGGTGGAGGATGGACGCGCCGATCACGCGCTCGCGCTTCTGGCTCCAGCGGGGATGGTCGCGGTTGGGATTCACGTTGGAGTAGAAGCCATATTCATTGGGCGCCAGGTCGTTCCACGTGGTGGGGGGCTGGTTCTTGACGAACTTGATCTTCACGATCGATTTCGCGGATTTGAATCCGTACTTCCACGGCACCACGATGCGCACGGGGGCGCCATCCTGATTGGGCAGCACCTGGCCGTAGAGACCGAAGGTGAGCAGAGTCAGGGGATGCATCGCCTCATCCATGCGCAGGCCCTCGGAATAAGGCCAGCTGATGCCCGCGTTCCACGGGAGCAGTTCGTCCTTGCTGTCGTCGAGCGAGAGGAACTGCACGTATTTTGCGGAGGGCAGCGGATCGCAGGCGTTGATGAGTTCCGACAGGGAGTATCCCACCCACGGAATCACCATGCTCCACGCTTCGACGCAGCGGAAACGGTAGACGCGATCTTCCAGCGGCCGCATCTTCAGGAGCGTGTCGATGTCGAGGGTCTTCTTCTGCTTAACCAGGCCTTCCACCTCGATGCTCCAGGGGCGGGTTTTCAGGCGCCATGCGTTCTTCGCGGGATCGTCCTTGTTCACGCCGAACTCGTAGAAGTTGTTGTAGTGCGTGATGTCCTGAAAGGAGGTGAGCGTCAGTCCCGGCGTCGAATACTGGCTCTTGACCGTGGTCAGCTTCTGCTCGTCGGCGGCAACGGCAGCGGGACGAACCATGTGCGCAATGCGGTCACCGGCGACGGCAGCGACTCCGGCCGCGGCGGCGGCAGCCATGAACTTCCGCCGGTTCATGTAGGTTTCTTTCGGCGTAATCTCCGACGCTGGAATCTCGCTCTTCGTCCGTATCAGCATGGGTCCTAATGTACCCCTCTCTTTGTTCGACGCACCAGCCTGCGGCCCGGCGCACGATTCTTTATTTGTGGGCGTTGCCGCAGCGATCGTCGCAGGAAGTACGCATTCACCGGCTTAAATGGATCATCGCGGGCGGAACCTCTATTGATGAGCCCCTGTTTTCTGCAATTTGGTCTCCTGCTACTCTGATTCCACTCCACGCAAAGGGTGACATCCTCACATGCGCAAAATCGCACGGCTGGTCGTGTCTCTCGCGTGTCTCGTGTACGCCGCGCAGGGCCCATTTTTGGGCCGAGGCGCATCGGTGGTGTTTGCACAGATCTCTCAGGCGGAGGCCTCCGCCGCGCCGATTCCTGTCAAGGTCGTCCTTCTCACCACGTTCGAGCAGGGCGCCGACACGGGGGACAAGCCGGGCGAGTTCCAGTTCTGGGTCGAGCGCGAGCATCTGGACCGGGTGCTTCCCTTCCCCGGCGGCGTGCATCCGCTGCGCACGAATGCGGATGGATCGATCCTCGGCGTGGTGACCGGCATGACCATCGGGCCCGCGGCGGCGTCGGTCATGGCGCTCGGCATGGACCCGCGCTTCGACCTGAGCCACGCGTACTGGCTGCTGGCCGGCATCGCGGGCGTCGATCCCGAGGCCGCGTCGGTGGGCTCGGCGGCATGGGCGAAGTGGGTGGTCACGGATATCCGCCAGGAGATCGATCCGCGCGAAGCGCCGAAGGACTGGCCTTACGGCATCTTCGCGATCGGTTCGACGCGTGCCGGCGCGTCGCCGGAGCCCAATCGGGCGTGGGGCACGGAGCCGCGCGCCTATCCGCTAAATGCCGCGCTGGTCGACTGGGCCTTCCATCGGACGAAAGACACGCCGCTCGACATTCCCATCGTCGACACGCCGGAGGTGGCCGCCTTTCGCGCGACCTACACCGGCTTCCCGAATGCGCAGAAGCCTCCGTTTGTCCTGATCGGCGATGTGCTCGCATCGGATTCCTACTGGCACGGCGCGATCCTGACGCACTGGGCCGAGGACTGGGTGCGCATCCACACGCACGGCCAGGGGCACTTCACAATGACCGCGATGGAGGACTCCGGCGTCGCCGAAGCGCTGAGCCGGCTGGACCGGATGCATCGCGCCGACTTCCGGCGCTTCCTCGTTCTGCGCACGGCCTCGAATTATTCCGAGCAGGCGCCTGGACATGACGCGGCCGAGTCGCTGACGGCTCCGTACATCGGCAGCATCCCGGCGCTGGAAGCGGCGTACCGGGTAGGGTCGCCAGTGGTCCACACGCTGATCGCGCACTGGAGCCAGTACCGGGACCACCTGCCGGGAGAGTAGCGTCCGGGTCCGATCCGGCCTTTCGCCGGTCTTTCGCTGCTTTATACTGTTGTGAGTTCCTGCCCACAGGAAATTCGCCTCTGCGCGCCCCCGCCTTTTGGCCCCGCGCGCCAGAGCGCCGCACAGAAAAGGCTGTCACCCATCGCATGATTCGTTTCCTGCAGAAAGACACTCGCTTCACCCGCTACCTGTTTGGCATCATCATCGGGGCCACCTGCGTCACGATGGTCATCTTCCTGGTGCCGGGCATCTTCAATGACACCACCACCGCGTCGGACACCTACGCGACGATCCGCCACGGCGGAATCCTGGGGCGCTTTTTGCCGGCGCAGGAGACGATTCCGATCGTCGATGTGCAGCAGGCGGTGCAGCGGATGTCGCGCGGGCAGCAGATTCCGAGCATGCTGATGCCCTTCTACATGCAGCAGGCGGGGCAAAGCCTGATCCAGCAGCGAATTCTGCTGGCAGAGGCGGAGCATCTGGGCATTACGGCGTCCGATGACGACGTGCGCCGCTACCTGCACACCGGGCAGCTCGGCCAGGTCCTCTTCCCCGAAGGCCAGTACATCGGCGACGCGCGCTACGCGGAGCTGATCTCGGACCAGCTGCAGATGACAGTGGAGAAGTTCGAGGGCGAGGTCAAGCAACAGATCATCGCCGACCGTCTGCGCGATCTGATCACCGGCGGCGTTACGGTTTCCGACGCCGAAGTGCGCGATGCGGAACTGAAGCAGGATACGAAGATCAAGTTCCAGTACGCCGTGCTATCGGCCGACGATCTGCGCAAGACGATCAACCCGACCGATACGGAGCTGGAGGCGTTCTACAACCAGAACGCCAGCCGCTACAAGAACGCCGATCCTGAGACGCGGAAGATCGAGTACGCCAACATCACCGACACGGAGATCCCCGGCGGCAAGCCGCAGATCACGCAGGCGGAGATCCAGCAGTACTACAACCAGAACCAGCAGCTGTATCGCGTCGATCCGCAGGTGAAGGTGCGGCACATCCTCATCTCGGTCGATCCCAATGCCGGACCGAATGCCGATGCCACGGCGAAGGCCAAGGCGCAGGGGATCCTGGACCAACTGCGCAAGGACAACGGCAAGGACTTTGCCGAACTCGCCAAACAGAACTCCGACGACCCCGGCAGCAAAGACCAGGGCGGCGAGCTGGGCTGGATCAAACACGGCGTGACGGTGCCGGAATTCGACCAGACCGCGTTTGCGCAGTCGCCCGGGCAGATCTCCGGCCTGGTGCGCACGCGCTTCGGGTATCACATCATCCAGACCGAAGCCAAAGAGGACGCGCACACCAAGCCGCTGGACGAGGTGAAAGCCTCGATTGTGGACACGCTGACCAAACAGAAAGCGACGCAGGCGGAGCAGGCGCTGGCCAGCCAGCTGGCAGCGGATGCGCAGAAGTCCTCGCTGGCGCAGGCTGCGCAGGCGCACCACATTCCTGTTGTGACCAGTGACTATGTTGCCGCCAACGCCACGTTGCCGGGGATGACCGACAGCTCGAAACTGCTGGGCGCAGCCTTTGCGGCAAAGCCAGGCAGCCCGGCGCAGGTAGCCGCCACCGGCGACAACAGCGTCGGTGTCTTCCAGCTTGTGGATGTAAAGCCGGCGCACACGCCGACTTTCGCCGAGTACAAATCGCATGTACTGGACGACTTCCGGGATCAGCAGGTGACGTCGCTGCTGGCGCGCAAGACGAATGAGATGGCCGATCGCGCGCACGCCGAGCACGACCTCGCCAAAGCCGCGAAAGAAGCCGGCGCCACCGTCAAGACCAGCGATCTGGTGGGACACGATGCGCAGGTTCCGGACGTGGGAGCGCTGGCCACCGCGGCGCCTTCGCTCTTCGACCTGAACGTCGGTCAGATCAGCAACGCGATCAATAACGGCACCACAGGCGTGGTTGCGCAGATCACCGACAAGCAGCAGCCCTCGGATGCGGACCTGGCGAAGAACTTCGATTCGACGCGGGACAGCCTTCTGAACCAGCGGCGCGAGCAGGCTTTTGCAGTGTTCGCGTCCAGCCTGTTCCAGAAATACCAGAAGGCGCAGCGCATTCTGGTGAACCGCAAGGCGCAGCAGCAGATGCCCACCCCGCTCAGCGGATCGTAAGGCTCGGCTGTCGCGAAAACACAGACGTTCAACGGGGCGATCGGGAACCAACCGGTTGCCCCGTTTCTCTTGGGTGCACACTGGAAGGCAGATGCCGAACCGCGCCATCCTCTCCGTCTCGCATCTGTGCAAGCAGTACGGCGTGGTGCGCGCGGTCGACGATTTGTCATTCGAGGTTTGTCCGCACGAGATTATCGGGCTGCTGGGGCCGAACGGCGCGGGCAAGACGACAACGATCAACATGATCCTCGGCGTTCTGGAGCCGAGCGGGGGTTCGATCGCGATTGACGGCTGCGATCTCATCCGACGGCGACGCCAGGCGCTGCAGCGCACGAACTTCGCTGCGGTCTATGCACCGCTTCCCGGCAACCTGACGGTGATGCAGAACCTGCGTGTCTTCGGGATGCTCTACGCCGTGCCTGGTTTGCGCGACCGCATCGAGGCGATTCTGCACGAATTCGATCTGACTCGATTCCGCAACACGAAGTGCGGGGTTCTCTCCTCCGGCGAGCAGACGCGCGTTGCGCTGGCCAAGGCAATGCTGAATGAGCCGCGCCTGCTGCTCCTGGACGAACCGACGGCGTCGCTCGATCCGGCGATTGCGCGTGAGATTCGCGCCACCATCCGCCACTTTGCCGAGCGCACCGGCGTCGGTGTGCTGTGGACCTCGCACAACATGATCGAAGTGGCGGAGGTCTGCCATCGGGTGCTCTTTCTCTCGCACGGCAGGATTCTTCTGGAAGGCGATCCCCGCACGTTGCCGGGGGAGAACAATCGCGAAACGCTCGAAGACTTGTTCGTCGCGGTCGCGCGCGAGCCGCTGACCCTCCGTGCCGCGCAGGAGGAAGACTGATGCCCGCCTCGCTGCGCCGCACCTCGGCTCTCCTGTTGCGTCAGTTCTATCTGCTGCGCGGATCGCCGGCGCGCGTCGTGCCGCTGTTCGCGTGGGTGGCTATCGATATCGTGCTGTGGGGATTCATCACGCGGTATCTGAACTCGGTCTCGGGCGCGCGCTTCAACTTTGTGCCGGCCATGCTGGGTGCAGTGCTGCTGTGGGATTTCATGGCGCGGGTCATGCAGGGGATCACCACCGCCTTTCTCGAAGATGTGTGGTCGCGCAATTTTCTTAACCTGTTTGCCTCGCCGCTCTCCGTCTCGGAATACCTCAGCGGCCTGGTCTTCTCGTCGATCGCAACCAGCACGGTCGGCCTCGTCGTAATGGTGGCGCTGGCGACGCTGGTCTTCGGGCTCTCGTTTTTCGTCTACGGCGCGATGCTGGCTGCGTTTCTGCTGGTGCTGTTCCTGTTCGGCATCTCGCTGGGGATTTTCGGCAGCGCGCTGGTGCTGCGTTTCGGGCCGGCGGCCGAGTGGTTCATCTGGCCGATTCCGGCGTTCATCTCTCCGCTGGCGTGCGTGTTCTATCCCCTGGCGACTCTGCCGCACTGGATGCAGGGACTGGCACGGGCGATCCCACCCAGCTATGTATTTGAGGGCATGCGCCAGATCCTGGCACGGCAGACGGGCGCTCCTGCGGCTGCGGGTCATGCGCTCGGAGCAACGTCCCTGATCACAGGCAGTGTCCTCGCGCTGGTCTATCTGCTGCTGATGGCACGCGCCTTTACTTCGGTCTACCGGCACGCGGTGAAGACGGGGCTGATCGCGCGGTATTCGGCTGAGACGGTTTCGTAGTTCAAGCCCCTGTCAAATTTTCTTGACACAGGGATCGGTTTCGCAATACTTTCGCTTCTCTCCCCCGGGGTTCGGATTGAACCACACAGAACGCTGGTTCGGCAGGAGAGTGCCGCATGTCCGTCGCAGGCAAGGTTGATATTGCGCTCGAGATCTATGACGCCGTCAACAACACCCTCACACTTTCGGGACTGAGCAAGGATACGGCGAAGAAATATGGGTACTTCGCCAGCGAACTGTACACCTACATCAGGGAGCGGCCGCAGCTTCAGATGGTGCTGCAGTGCTCGCGATCGGTCTACGACATGGGACGTGGCGCATCGGGATATGCGGCTGCGGCGCGTCTGTCGTCGAGTGCGGCAGCGATGGGGGCTGCGGACTTCGCAGAGAGATTTGCGGCCAAAGGCAATGCCTCCGCAGGCGGAGCGATTGCCGCTTTTGTCGACTACTTTGCCGGCATCGCGAAGAGCCTCGGGATTGAAATGAACGAGTGTGCGCTCGCTGTCACAAGAGTGATGCTCGACGTTCTGAGCACCATCGCGCTGGCCGATACCGGGGTGGGAATCTGGGCCGCCGCCATGCAGGCGCTGAGTGTTGGAGCCGATACCAAAGAGATGATCCGCGCCTGTTCCACCTGAAATCGACGGCCGCTGCTCTAAAGACACTCACCAAAGTACCTCCCTGGTGCGGCCCACACGACCAGCCGCCGCCCGTTTCTTGCTATTCTCAAGGCGCATCGGACACCGTCGCCCTGTTCCGAGGGTCTCGATGATGGGTCCCGATCATGCCTCGCCTCTCCCAATGGTGGCTCCCTGCCCTGGCAGCTACCAGCCTTTGTGCAGGCTGCGGGACGCACTTCGTCCCGGAATCCTCGACGGGAAACTGGATCGCCTCCTTCACCCTGGTCGATCAATCGGCCAACGTCAACGCGGCGCAGGGATACGCCAGCGGCACATCGGCGACCGATGCGCCCTTGAATTTCTTCTTCAGTAACCAGGTCCTCTATCGCAGCAGTAGTTACGATGCACCCAGCCCCATCGTTACGAACACCAACCTGCTTCCTGCAGGAACAACGCACCTCGGAGACGGCGACTACTACGACGGGCATGTCTACGGTGTCATCGAACACTGGCATGGGTGCAAGGCCGGCGGCGCCCCGATCTTTATTTCCATCTTCGATGGCACCACTCTGGAGCAGGAACAGACCATCGAAATCACGCCCTGGATTCCGGAGGCCTCCGGCATCGCCATCGATCCTGACACCGGCCAGGCGTTTGTGAGTTCCTTCTGCGATGCGAAGAACCTCTACCGCTTCCGCCTCAGCGACTGGAGCTTCATCGGCACCCTTCCGCTCACCATCCCCGTTTCCAGCATGCAGGGCGTCGCCTGGCGGGACGGCTTTCTGTATCTCGCCGGGACCGACGGCGCTCTCTACGGCCTCTACCTTGAGGACGGTTCCATGCGCCTGCTCATGCAGTCTCCCTTGTCCGGTGAATTCGAAGGGCTCGATTTTCATGGTTCGGAGCTGCGCTGGCTGCTGAATCGCTCCGACGTAAACCACATCCTGTACAGCTACGCGCCGGTGTACGCAACGTCGTCGGCCACCCCCTGAATCCTGCTGCGCATCTCCGATGGCCCCGGAATACCTGATAATCAAAGGGAATGTCCCGTCGACCCTTGAATACCGGAAAGAAGGCTCCATCCGCAGCCGCTGCGGGGCAGGAGCCCCGATCGAACGAACCCGTGCTGGCCATCGTGGGCCGGCCCAATGTTGGCAAATCCACGCTCTTTAACCGGCTGACCGGATCGCGGCGCTCCATCGTCGGCGATGAGCCGGGCATCACGCGCGACCGCATCTATGGCGAGGTCAGCTGGAGTGGCCGGACCGTCCGCGTGATCGATACGGGGGGCATCATTCCCGACGACGAGGCGCAGATTCCGGCCGAGATCTTCCGCCAGGCGCGTTTCGCGCTCGAGGAAGCGGACGCGATCGTCATGGTCGTCGATGGACGCACGGAGCTGGCAGCGCCGGACATGGACCTGGCCCGCCTGCTGATTCGGACGGGCAAACCGCTCTTTCTCGCCGTGAACAAAATCGACGCGCAAGCCATGGATGCGGCCGCCGAGAACTTCCGCCAACTGGGCATCCGCAACCTGATCGCGATCTCGGCCGAGCACGGCCACAACATTGGCGATCTGCTCGATGAGGTTTTTGCCGTGCTGCCGGAAGGGGCGCAGCCCGAGCCTGAGCCCGAGCAGGAGATCGAGAACAGCGAAGCAGCCGCAGCCCCGCATCGGACGCACGGGGAATTCGAAGAACACGAAACCCGCGTCGCGATTATCGGCCGCCCCAACGTGGGCAAGTCCACGCTGCTGAATGCGCTCACCGGATCGGCCCGCGCCATCGTTTCGCCGATTGCCGGGACCACGCGCGATGCGGTTGATGAGGTCATCCGCTACAAGGATCGCGGTCTGCGCATCGTCGATACAGCCGGCATCCGGCGCAAAGGCAAGACGCACCTCATGGCGGAGAAGCTCTCCGTCGTGATGGCCCGGCGGCACCTCGAAGCGGGCGACGTCGCTCTGCTGGTGATCGACGCCACCGAGGGCGTGACGGCCTCCGACGCCACGATCGGCGGCTACGCGCACGAGAGCGGCCGCTCGGTGATCATCGTCGTCAATAAATGGGACCTGGTGACCACGGGCCGCACGGACGGCAAACCGCCGGCGGACCGCGCCATCTTCGAGCGGCAGCTGCGCTCGGTGCTCAAGTATCTGAGCTATGCGCCGGTGCTGTTCATCTCGGCGGCCGAGGGGCGCAATATGGGGCGCGTGCTCGACACGGTGCTGCGCGTCGCAGCAGAGCGGCGCAAGCGCGTCTCCACCGGGCAGATCAACCGCTTCCTCGATCGCGTCGACTTCCAGCGCGCCAGCGTGCCCATGTCGAAACGGGTGCGCATCTACTATATGACGCAGGCAGCCGTCGCTCCGCCGACGTTCGTGCTGTTTACGGACCGCGACGTGAAGCTGCATTTCTCCTTCGAGCGGTTCCTCGACAACCAGATCCGCGCCGCCTTTGGCTTTGAGGGCACCCCGATCTGGTTCAAGGTGCGCGCGCGGAACGAGGCGCCAGGTACAAAAGTAGCGGCGCCAAAGTCAAAAAAGTAACCGCTGCAATTTTCATTTCGATCTTCCACACAAAACCGGCGAAACCTGGCAACGCCATCCCACGCCAAACCGTCGAAGGTTATAGAAGGCGGAAACGCTTCAAACCCGAAGAAGGAGGATGGATGTCCCGAGTAAGGACGCAATCAACCCAATCGGCAACCAGGCGCGATGTCTTGACACATCGGCAGGCGCGCGCAGGACGAGTGACTCGTGCTGAGTCCTCACCCTGGAGGGTTCTGCTGGAATATACCGGCCCCTCGGGAGGCACCACGAAATGGTGCGCCCTGTATTTCGGAGGCGAGACCCGGGCGGGTTCTTAAGCTTCCCCGGCCGATGCCGGCTCATAACCGGTTGACCTGATCGGCGATCCATCCAAAGATTGCCCAGCCCAACCGGGGAAGGCGGCAAACCGCGGCGGAAGCGCAGAAAGGCAGCAGAGGCAAAAGCTCCTGTTGGCCGTCGCAAATCCTGCCGGGGGTAGCGGTAAAAGTCCCTGCGGCACGAGGCGGGCTGTCCGGAAACGGACAGCCCGCTTTTTATTTCTGAACTTCCTTTCTGCCACCGCGTACTCCTTGTGAGGGGTGCGCGATTCTTTTCGTGAAGCGCCGGATGCGGCGGCAGAATCTAACAGCGAAACCCCATGTGTCATCCGCTTTCGTTGAAGAAAGCGCGCGCGAATTCCTGTATTCTGGATGTTTCTGAATCGTTTGATTTCAGGTCCTGTCCACCCTGGTTCGAGGTCTCGCGGTGAAACCGTACTTATTCCGTACCTATCTTTCCTTGCCGATTCTGCTGGCTGCCGTTCTGGGGTGTAACAAGGCCCAGCAGCAAGCCCCGGCGGGCGCCGGCATGCAGGCCCTCCCGGTGCAAACGCTGACCGTAGCCGCAGTCCCTGTTCCGCAGTCCGACGAGTACGTTGCGACGATCAAGTCGCGCCGCTCGGCGACCCTCAATCCGCAGGTCAGCGGCAATCTCACGCAGATTCTCGTCCACTCCGGCGACCACGTGACGCCGGGTCAGATCATGATGGAGATCGACCCGTCCAAGCAGGAAGCCACGGTCGCCTCACAGAAGGCCACCGAGCAGCAGAAGCTGGCCGTCTACCAGTACAACCAGCTCCAGGTGGAGCGGCAGCGCAAGCTGTTCGCCTCGGGCATCATCAGCAAGGACGCGCTGGACCAGGCCGAGCAGGCCTTCGCGAACTCCAAAGCGGACTACGAGTCGTCGGTCGCCTCTCGCCAGGAGCAGGAGAAACAGCTGGGCTACTACAAGATCGCGGCGCCCTTCGACGGCATCGTGGGCGATATTCCGGTCCACGTGGGCGACTACGTCACGCCCTCCACGATGCTGACCACCGTGGACGAGAACAAGGACCTCGAGGCCTACATCTACGTCCCGACGGAACGCGCCGCCGAAGTGCGCAACGGCCTCGGCGTGCAGATCGAGGACAACAGCGGGAAACCGATCGAGAACACCTCGATCGACTTCGTCTCGCCGCAGGTGGACGATCAGCTCCAGGGAATCCTCGTGAAGGCTCCGGTGCCTTCGCCTCTGCTGCGCAACGATCAACTGGTGAAAGCGCGCGTGATCTGGGGCATGTCGCCCAAGCCTGTGGTTCCGGTGCTTGCGGTCACGCGGCTGGGAGGGCAGGCCTTCGTCTATCTGGCGCAGCAAGCCGGCCCGGGCAAGTTTGTCGCGCACCAGCAGGCTGTCGACCTGGGCGATACGGTAGGCAACAACTACGCGGTGCTCGCGGGGCTCAGCAACGGCGACAAGGTCATCGTCTCGGGCACGCAGTTCCTGCAAAACGACATGCCCGTGATGCCTCTGCCGGCCGGGCCGCCGCCCGGTGCGCAGCCGCACGCCGGCAGCTAAGCCATCATCCGAACCGAGATGCACGGAGAGGCCACCCTTGGTTGATTTCTTCATTCACCGCCCGGTCTTCGCTACCGTTTGCGCGCTCCTGATCATCCTCGCCGGAGCGGTTGTCATCCCGTCGCTGCCGATCTCTCTTTATCCGCAGCTGGCGCCGCCGCAGGTCACCGTGGCCAGCGCCTACATCGGCGCCAATTCCAGCCAGGTCGAGTCCGCGGTCACGATTCCGCTGGAGGAAGCCATCAACGGCGTGCCGGGCATGCGCTACATCGAGTCGACGAGCGCCAACGACGGCAGCAGCGCGATCACCACGACCTTCAACACGGGCTACAACCTCGACGTCGCCGCCGTCGACGTGCAGAACCGGGTTTCCTCCGCCGCGGGCCTGCTGCCGGCTGAAGTGAACCAGACGGGCATCTCGGTCAGCAAAGCCAACAGCAATTTCGTCTTCGGCGCCGGCATCTATTGCGAGCACGGCGAGTACAGCAATCTGTTCATGAGCAATTACCTCGACGTCTACATCAAGGACGCTATCAAGCGCGTCAAGGGTGTGGGCGATGTCGAGATCTTCGGCGTCGGCCAGTACGCGATGCGGATCTGGCTCGACCCGGTCAAGCTCGCAGCCCGCAGTCTCACCGCCTCCGATGTCGTCGCCGCGCTGCGGGAGCAGAACGTCGAGGTCCCCTCCGGTCAGCTCGGAGCGCCGCCCTCGGATAACAAGCAGGCCTTCCAGATTTCCGTTAACGTCGTCGGCCGCCTCAGCACGCCCGAGCAGTTCGACAACATCATCATCAAGAACACGCCGAACGGCATTGTGCAGATCAAGGACGTGGGCCGCGCCGAGCTGGGGTCAAGTTCCTATGACAGCACGCTGACTTTCGACGGCATTCCCGCCGTCGGCTTCGGCGTCCAGCAGCTGAGCGACGCGAACGCGCTGCAGGTGGACCGCGATGCCAAGGCCGAACTCGCGCAGCTGGCAAAATCCTTCCCGCCGGGGATGAAGTATGCGGTCGCCTTCGACACCACCACCATCGTCGGCGCCTCGATTCACGAGGTCATTAAGACCCTCATCGAAGCCATCGTCATCGTCATCCTGGTGATCTTCTTCTTCCTCCAGGACTGGCGCGCGACGCTCATCCCCGCCGTCACCATCCCCGTCTCCCTGGTCGGCACTTTCGCCTTCATCAAGGTCTTCGGCTTTTCCATCAATTCGCTGACGCTCTTCGGCATCACCCTGGCTACGGGCCTGGTCGTCGACGACGCCATCGTCGTGATCGAAAATGTCCAGCGCCACATCTCCGAGGGCGACCGCGAACCGCACCATGCCACTTCCGCGGCGATGGGCGAGGTCACCAGCGCTGTGATCGCTACCTCGCTCGTCCTGATCGCGGTGTTCGTGCCGGTCTCGTTTTTCCCCGGCACCACGGGCATTCTCTACCGGCAGTTTTCGCTCACCATTGCCTTCTCCATCGCAATCTCGGCGTTCAATGCGCTGACGCTTTCGCCGTCGCTGGCGGCTCTGCTGCTGCGCCGCGACGACGACAAGCACACGGTTCTGCATCTGGCCGAGCGCAGCATCAAGGCCCTGGGCCGCGGTTATGCGCGCGCTATCCACGGGGTGCTCCGCATCCGCTGGATCATGCTGCTGCTCTTCGGTTTCGGCCTTTTCGGAGCCTACTGGGAGTACACGCACGTCCCGACCGCGTTCGTGCCGGAGGAAGACCAGGGCTTCATGATGATCCTGGTCCAGGCGCCGCAGGGCGCTTCTCTCTCCTACACCACGCGCATCGAATCCGAAGTCAGTGCGGTGCTGAATCAGGACAAGGACGTCGCCGGCTCCTTTGCCGTGGGCGGATTCAGCTTCAGCGGGAACGCGCCGAACTACGGCATGATGTTCTGCGCGCTGGCTCCGTACGACCAGCGGCGCGGCCCCGAGCATTCAGCCGAGGCCATTGTCAATCGGCTGCGCCCGAAATTCTTCATGATCCCGGGCGCCCTCATCATTCCCATGCAGCCGCCTGCCATTTCCGGAGTCGGCTCCTTCGGCGGCTTTCAGTTCGAACTCGAGGACCGGAGCAACAACACTCTGGCCGATCTGGATCGTACCGCTCACATGATCGCGGCCCGCGCCGGGCAGAACAAGAATCTCACCGGCATGTATACCAGTTTCACCTCGAACGATCCTCAGGTTCTGGTGCGCATCGACCGCGAGAAAGCCAAGGCCCTGGGGGTTCCCTTCAGCCAGATCTCCGATGCCCTGCAGGTGTACATGGGTTCGGAGTACGTAAACAATTTTGACTTCAACAATCGCAGCTATCGCGTCTACGTCCAGGCCGCGCAACAGTTCCGGCAGAACGCCGCGGACATCCGCCAGTACTACGTGCGATCGAGCACCGGGCAGATGATCCCGCTCGACAACCTGGTTGCGATTGAAAACACATCAGGGCCGCAGGTGATCAGCCACTACAATCTCTTCCGTTCTGCGGAAATCGACGGCTCCGCAGCACCGGGCGTGAGCACCAGCGTCGCGCTGCAGACCATGGAAGAAGTGGCCCATCAGAGCATGGCGCACGGCATGGCCTACGAGTGGACCGGTCTGGCTCTGGAGGAAATCGAGTCGGCGGGCAAGATCATCCTGATCTTCTCTCTCGGCATCCTGGTCGTCTATCTCACGCTGGCTGCGCTGTATGAGAGCTTCGCGCTGCCGTTCATCATTCTGCTGGCGGTGCCGATGGCGGTTTTCGGAGCGCTGCTGGCCCAGTCCGCACGCGGCTATTCGGACGACATCTACTGCCAGATCGGCCTGGTCATGCTCATCGGCCTCGCCGCGAAGAACTCGATTCTGATTGTGGAGTTCGCCGAACAGCTGCGCGCGAAAGGGCGCTCGATTGTCGACGCGGCGATCGAGGCCGCCGAACTGCGGCTGCGGCCGATTCTGATGACCTCGTTCGCCTTCATCCTCGGCGTGATTCCGCTGGCTATCGCGTCGGGCGCCGGAGCGCAGGGTCGGCGTTCGGTGGGCACCACCATCATCGGTGGCATGTTGGTCTCCACGCTTCTGAATCTCTTCTTCATTCCGGTGCTCTACGTGATGCTGCAGACGCTGCTGGGCAAGTTCGGAGGGAAGCGGCCTTCGCGCCGTCCCGCGCAAAGCGTGGATACGAGCTCGTACGCGGCATCTTCCGCGGGAACGCACACCTCGTAGCTGCGCCCACCCGCGTCGCGGGCATACAAGTCAAAGGCCTTCCTGCCAGGCAGGAAGGCCTTTTTGAGCCCATGGAGCGCGGTTACCAGCCGCGATCGTGGTCATGGCCGCGGTCGTTATCCGCCACACCCGTTCCCGGGGTGAAGGAAACGCCGCGCAGCACCTCGCCGAAGCGCGCGGTGCGCAGAGTGACGAACTTCTCGCTCGCCGCAGCGCTGGCGCTGGTGTTGCTCAGGTTGTCGGTGATCATGACCAGCCTGTTCGGATCGGCACCCTGGTCGCCGCTGCCGCTCACGGTTGAGGTGATGGCCCAGATCGTCACCGTACCGTCCGGATTCACCCGGCCGGTCAGGTTGCGCAGACCATCGGTCGCCGGGCTCCACGGCAGCCCCGCGGGATTGCTGGTGTTGGCGCTGCCGATGTTGTCGCCGGTCGGGTAGCCGCCGACTGTGTAGGGCGTGCCCAGATCGAGCCCGTTGGTCAGCACATAGGCCATCGTCCAGGTCCTGGTGGCCGCGTCGTAGGTCCACTTCTCGAGGCCGGCGTTGGTCTGTCCGGCTGCGTGCGCATAGAACGCCGTGCCCACACCGTCGGTCGATCCGTCGCCCTCATCCGCCACATAGAGCGTCGTCGGGTTGGCAAACCAGATCCCGAAGGGGAAGTTCACCGGGTTCGCGCCCTTGGATTTGTTCGATAGCGTGGGAAATCCCGACAGGATGCACATATTGCTCGGCAGCCCTTTCGCGAGGACCGACGACGCATCGTAGGTCAGCGGGGTGGTGGGCAGCGTCGCCGAAGCCGAAGGAACGCCGGTCCCGTTGGGGCACGCCGTACCGGTGGTGTCCACGAAGTAGACGGTGTTCACGCCGTTGCCGCCGCTGCCCTTCGTGTAATAGAGAACGTTGTCAAAGACGGTCAGGCCGCGGAAGTTGTCGTCCTTCCCCGCTTTCTTGTCCGCCGGATCTCCGAGCAGAGTCACATCGAAACTTCCGACCGGCGTTGGCGTGGTCGACGGCGTCTGATCCCGTTCGCGCTCGTACGATGGTGCAATCAGCTGCGCCCCGGCTCCCAGGTCGACGCCCAGCGGCTGAGGATTCGAACCATTTCCCGCATTACCGGCGGAGTAGAAAACATCCGCGCCATGGCTGTCGTTCAGAATCGCCGCGCGACCGTTGTTGCCGCTGTACGCGGTCGTCTCGGTATAGGTGAAGCGCCCCCAGCGGTCGAGACGCGCCACCGCGCGATAGAAGCTGTCGCCGGCAGGATTGGTCGGATCCACGATCCCGGGCGTGTTCGAGTTGGAGACGTCGATCGCGTTCACCGGCGCGACATAGCCCATGAAGGTGACGTAGCGGCCATCGGTGGAGAGGTTGAGCGCCAGCTCGGACTTGGAGCTGAAGCTGGTCACCAGCTGGTCGTCATCTCCGTCGATTCTGCCCTGGAGGCTGTTGGGAACTTCGAGCGTGCTCACCCACCGTCCGCGCGGCGTGATCTGGTCCAGAAAAATCCGCGACGTGATGCCGAAGCTGCCATCAACCACGTCGTTGTTGAACACGTAGGGATAGGTCCCGTCGTACGCTGCGGTCACACAAGCGCCGCTCGCGGCCGGGCAATTGGGAGGAATCGGCTGGCCGACCGTGAGGTTGGCGGCGCGATTGTCGTAGACGCTCCGGCTAACGATGAGATTGCCGGGATCCAAAGCCTGCCGGTGCTCCCCTCCGAAGTCCTGGGCGACGAGGCTGAGGGGAAGCGACAGGGCTGCGACGGCCATGAGCGCGATCGAGCCGGAACGGGCGCAGCACGGCGTAGCGCTGCGGGGTGCGGATGCTGTCATCTGCGGAGTCTCCTGGAGTGCGTGTGGGTTTCGCGCGAGATCGCGGAGGACTCGCGCGCCGCCGATGACAGTAGCAGCGAGCCGTGAATGTCCGTTCAATGCCACATTACAGTCCGTCGCAGGACTGCACCCGGTACGACGTGCCCGACAACGATTAGCGATTCTCTCCTCACCGGGCGGCAGCAGAATCCTGGCACCTGCCGCCGCCCCCGGGACGCTGGTCGCCCCTGGAGTTCGCGTGACGTTTACGGTTCTAAGCCGCTGCCGGGACCACCTCCATCTCATCGGCCGAGGGGCCATAGCAGCCTGGAAGGGCGACACCCAGCAGGCGCAGATAGACGCCGAGTTGCGCGCGGTGATGCGCCATGTGGCGGAAGGTCCACTTGTCGATCGCCTCCTGGCGGGGCTCGTCGACCACGTACTTTCCCTCCCACTGCAACTTCCAGCGCTCGGCCATTTTCTTGTCGGGCGCGGATTTGAGGGCCGTGCGCGCCGCGGACAGGTTCGTATCGAAGCGCGCGAGAATCTCCTGCGGCGACTTCCCTTCCCAGCCATGCGCCGACTTCGCGGCATCGGCCTCGGTCATGCGCAGCGGATTCTGATTGAGGATGGCAAGGGTCCACTCGGGAAACTCCGCCACATGCCACGCCAGGCGTCCCAGTTCCATGGACTTGGTATGAGGTTTCCAGAGCAGCTTGTCGGCAGGAACGAGAAGCAGGAACCGGCGGGTCAGCGCGAATTCGTCGTCAAATTCCGACAACATCTTTTCGGCAACGGTCATGGGTCTTACCTCCGTTTGGGGCGGAGTATACGCCGGCGGCCTGTGGGCCAGGAGAGTCCGATCCGCGTAGGCTTTCAGGAGATCAACGCAGGTGCGGGTCGCCCGGTGCGGGCTGGACGGCGCCAGCCCACTCCGGTGGCGCCATTCGCGCTACTGCTTCCTTCCCAGGCTCAGCGTGAAGCGCGCGCCGGTGCGGAAGTTGAACGGAAGCGACGGATAGCCGATGGGGCCGATGTGCTGGTTGCTGGTGAGGTTATCGAGCTGCGTGTAGACCGTCATCCAGGGCCTGTATTGATAGGTAGCACCCAGGTCGACCTTAGTGTAGGCGTAGTCGAGATTGCGATTCGGCAGCAACAGCGTATTGCCGAAATTCACGTCGTCTCCACCGAGGTAGGTGGAGTCGTCGCTGCGGCTGGCATAGGCGAGCTGAACGATGCCCGACCACCGGCTGCCGGTATAGATGACATTCGCAAATGCCGTGTGCGGAGGCCGCCGGAACGGACGCGCGCCCACCAGGGGCGCGTAGTTGCCGATCGGGATGCCGGGATAAAACGGGTTATAGCTGGGGCCGATGGCGTCGGAGGAGAAAGAGTGCTGAACGCCGGCATCGAGGTAGGTGTAACCCGTGCGGATGAAGGTATTCTTCCCCATGCCGTACTCGAACTCCGACTCGATGCCCACAGCGCGGTACGACATCGAGTTCAGGTCGAGCGAGTAGGCCTGGTTATTCGTGAGGAAGCTCTGTAGTTGCTGCTGCTGCGCTCCGCTGAGATTCGGCAGAAGCCGCGGAACCTCCGCTGCGGGGACCGGCTCGATCTGATTGCCGAATTCGTTATGGAAATAACTGATGCGCGCGATGACCTTTTCGCTGAACAGGCTCTGCTCGACGCCGCCGTCGTAGGAACGCGAGAGCTGCGCGCCGATGGGCGCGACGCCGTATTGCGCAATCGTCGACTGGCCGCCGTTGGCCTGGAGAAAGGCGTAGAGCGAGCCGAACTGCTGGTCGAGGGTCGGCTCCTGGTAGCCTTTGGCGAAGTTCACGTTGAGACGCGTGCCGTGCAGGATGCCCCGGCCGGGACGGATGAGATACCACGAGGCTCCGCCACGCGGCGTTCCCACCGTGCCGAAGAGCTGGTTCTTTTCCACACCGCCCGCCGCTGTGTAGAAGAAGCGGTTTTTGAACTCGCCGCCCAGCTGCGCCTGATAGTCGTAGTTTGTGCGCTCGAGGTTATCGCCGATCAGATAGACGGGCTCACCTTCCATGCCGCGCTCATCCTCATAGCGGAAGCCGCCAAGAATAATCAGATGCGGGCCGTGCTGATAGTTCGCGTTGGCATAGAGGTCGTCGCGGTTCGAGGCAAGATAGCCCTTGTAGGGATAAACGGATCCGAAAGCCGTGCTGTAATTGAGCAGCGCCTGGCCGCTGGTGGAGGTGCCGTTAGCGCCGCGCACGGTGACGTTGTTGCCATAGTAGTTTCCAGCTCCGGCGTCGTTGGTGGTCAGCAGATTGCCCGCCGGATACCACTCGCCGGATTCTTCGCGCTTGCGCACCAGGCCGTAGCGCACCGTGGCCTGCAGATTATCGCGAAAGGCATGCGTGATGGTGCCCGTTCCGTAGACGTCCTGATCGCTCTGCTTGCCGTCGTTCGCCAGTCCATAGAAGGAGTAGCCGCCGTTGCCTCCGGGCAGACCGGTTGCCGAGTTGACGGCGTGAGCGGTGATGCGGACCTGCGTCTTCGCCGACCAGCTCCAGCCAAGGTTCGAGACCGCAGCATTGTTGTGGTACTCGTCGCCGGGAATGGAGTTTTGCGTGTACAGACTCGACGCGCCAAAGTAGTAGTCGAGTTTGCGCATCATGCCGGCCAGCTGCGCCTGGTTGCGATAGGTGCCGAAGCTGCCGGCATCGCCCTCGTAGAGAAACGAGGGAAACGAAGTGCTGCCGCGCGGCGTGGTGAGCGCAATCACGCCGGCGGCGGCGTCGGATCCATAAAGAACCGTGTTGGGCCCGCGATAGACTTCGGCATCCTGGACGCCGAGACTGGGCACATCGCCGAAGTCGAAGCGTCCGCCGATGTCCTCGACCGGCACGCCGTCGATGACCACGCGGTTCGCGGTCGAACTGCCGCCGCGGATGAAGACCGACGTGATGCCCCCGCGCTGGCCCTGCTGGACGACGTTGATGCCGGGCGCCTGGCGCAAAGGATCGACCACCCCGGCGCGATTCATGAACTGCTCGGCGCTCAGTCCGGTGACCGAAGCGCTGACCTGCGCCTCGGGCTGCGGGCTCCCCGTCGCAGTGACGACCACGGATTGCCGCACCCACTCCGGCTCCAGCACGATATTCTGCTGGATGCTGTCGTAGGGGCCGCCGTAGAAGCTTTGCGTCTGGAGCTGGCGGAACGAGATTCCGGCCGCGAGCACGTAAAATCGGCCGGAATTGGCGGTCATCAGCGTATAGCCGCCATCCAGTGCGGTACGGCCGTTGATCAGAACCTGGCCATTCTGTACGAGCGCCACCGTGGCATTGGCGATGGGAGCACCCAGCGGATCGGTGACGGTGCCATGGACGCTGACCGCGTGCAGCCCTGTCGACGAGCCGACAAGCAGCGCGGAGGCAACAATCGAAAATCGCAGAACGGCTCGGAAACGGCCCATAGGCCGAGCAGAAAGAATCATGGTCTCCTCCGTTCCCCTCGGAACGCGGTCGTGGCGCTTGTTGGAACGAAGGCAAGCGCGGCAGACGGGACCGGTCTCCTGACTTGCGCGCCGTTCCCGGGCTCAACGCCCGAAAATCGGAGGCGGCCGCCTTCCCGAAGCCTGCGCTTCAGTGGCATTCTGGCCGGCTCACTTCTGCGTCACGAACACCAGACGCAGAAACACGCGCTTACAGTTGCGGGGCAGTGGCGGATTTTCACCGCCTTCCCGAGCATCCCATTGCACTGGTGCACACCGATCGCGAACACGATCAGCGGGACGATTCCCGCCGTGCCCTCGCGCCAGCCCGGACCGCCGGTCCGGAATCATGGTTATAAATCCTCCGCTCCGGCAAGTCAAAGACAAGGTTGGCCTTGATGGCGTCGCAGATTTTGGCGGCGTGGGCAGCCGCGAAAACCGGTATCCGCCAGAAAGCGCCACCGGGCCGGGGCCAGGAAAATATGGTTGGATTCCGGATCAGGGGCGATATACTCGCTCCACGTTAATCCATGGATGCTTCAATTTCTGCCCGGGAATCGATGGACTCTCGTTCTACAACCGTCGCCATCAGGCCCAGAGTCCTCGTCGCCGACGATGAGCGCCTCATCGCGGATACGCTGGGGATGATTCTGAATCAGAATGGCTTTGAAGCCGCCACGGTGTATGGCGGACTGAACGCGGTGGAGACGGCGCGCGCCTTTCATCCTGACGTCTTTCTCGCCGACGTGGTGATGCCCGGGATGAGCGGCATCGAGGCGGCTATCCAGATTTCGGCAATGATTCCCGGCTGCCGCGTGCTCCTGCTCTCCGGCCAGGCCGCCACCGCCGACCTGCTGCGCGACGCGCGCGTCCGCGGCCATGAGTTTGAGATTCTTCTCAAGCCGGTGCACCCGAGCCAGTTGCTGGACCGCCTTCGCCTCCCCTCGTAAGCCTCTACAGACAAGCTCCACGCAGGGCGTTCAAGGCTCTCGCTGGAGCACTCCCCGGATCGCGCCCCACAGCTCCTGCATGCCCGCGCCGGTCTTCGCCGAGCACAGCAGCAGATGCTCCGTTCCGAAGCCCTGGCGCAGAGCCGACAGCGCCTTGGCGCGGCCGTTCCCCGAGAGCCGGTCGGCCTTGGTTCCGACCACCACGAAATTGCGTCCGGCGCTCTGCAGGAATTCGATCAGCTGGGCGTCGCTCGCACGGGGCGGAATCGTGCTGTCGACCAGGCACACACACAGCGCGAGCGAGTCGCGGTCGCGCAGATAAGGCTCGATGAACTTCGGCCACTCCGCGGAGATGGACTTCGAGATCTTCGCGTAGCCGTAGCCGGGCAGATCGGCAAAGATCAGCTGCGGGTGCTGGCCCGGTTTTTCGCGCCACGATGCTCCCCCCAGCGCGAAGAAGTTGATAGCGCGCGTGCGGCCCGGCGTCGAAGAGACGTGCGCCTGCTTCTCGTGCAGCAGCGCGTTGATCAAACTCGATTTGCCGACGTTGGAACGGCCCAGAAAGGCCACCTCCGGAGCGCCGGGTTTGGGAAAATGCGCCTCCGCGGTCGCGGAGAGAAGGAATTTGGGATAAAACGTCTTCATTGTCTCCCGGCCCAGTCTAACGAACCCACCGGAAAGAAACACTCTTCAGAGCAGGAGATCGCCATGCGACGTGCTTTCATTTCCCTCGCGCTTCCGTGTTTTCTCGTTGCCGTTCTCGCGAGCCCGCTGCGCGCGCAGTCCCCTCAGGACGCCATCCGGAGCGTGCTCACCGGTCAGCAGGCCGCGTGGAACCGCAGTGACATCGTCGCGTTTATGCAGGGTTACGACGACTCGCCGCAGACGACTTTCATCGGCAAATCCGTGGCCCACGGATACCAGAAGATCCTCGCCCGCTACCGGCAGGCCTACGCATCGCACGAGGCGATGGGGCGGCTGGCCTTTACCGATCTCGACGTGCGCATGCTCGGGCCGGAGCACGCCGTTGTCACGGGACACTTTCATCTCACGCGCACGGCAGCCGGCGGCGGCGACGCGAGCGGCGTCTTCTCGCTGATCTTTGAACGGAAGGCCGGCGCCTGGAAAATCATCCTCGATCACACGAGTTCGTAACCGTGACAGGTGCGAATGAGAAACCGATGAGAGGGCAACGTCCGC
>JBKICP010000275.1:4144-24841 GCA_046567085.1 Acidobacteriota bacterium | reverse complement strand
GCGTTCGGCGCACGCCTGGCGGACGAGCTGTTGGCGGAGGGGAATCTGGTTGCACAGCGTCGTGAGGAGCGAAGGGTCGGGGTGGGAGATGAGGAGGCGGTCGAGCATGGCCTCGTCGGTCACGCCTCGTCCGAGACGGACATAGTCTTCCCAGGCCAGAGCGATGTGGTGCGGTGCGAGGAGTTGCGCCCAGGCCTTCCAGATGAGCGGCTCAGTGTCGGCGATTACACCGTCGAAGTCGAAGACGAGTGCGGGAGGGTGGAGCTTCATGGATACGAGGAGTATGGACCCGCCGCGCCGAGTCTGCCAGACCGGTTGGGCGGTCGCGTTCCTGCTGCTTACTTTTAGTTACACAAATGCGAGTTTGCCGGATGGCATTCGCGTGTTTGCGTGGCATACTAAGTGCGCTCTTGATCCGGGAGGATGGCCGCTGTGGCTTGCGTGCTGACCCGGAATGCCCGAATGGTCTGCCTGACCGGCCGGGGGAGGGAACGATGACTCCTGCACTTCACTGCGAAGGATGGCTCCGCGAGAGATTTCGGAGTTGGCGGTCTTCTTTGAAACTGCTCAAGGCCATTGGGGCTGTGGCGTTAGTGGGAGGCTGTCTGCACGCGCAGACGCTTACGCCGCCTGAACGATGGAATGGGATTCCAACCTCGGCGCAGGTGAGCGCGACGGAGCAGGCGGGGATCGATGAGGACATCCTGCTGAAGCACTTCGGCGATGTTCCGGTGGATCCAGGGCCGAAGGCGCAGTTATCGGATGCGATGGATCGCGCGGCGGTGGATGCGGCGGTGCGGAAGGTGGCGGACTGGGAGTTACAGCGGGCCGAGCCGTACATGAATCCGCTGTGGACGTGGGCGGTGCTGGGGACAGGGTTCATGGCGGCGTCGCGGGAGCTGCACGATGCGAAGTATCGCGATGCGATGGAGCGGATGGGGGAGAAATACCACTGGGACCTGAGCCGGGAAGATCCGGTGGGGCGAGGATGGCCGGACAACGACGATCAGGCGATGGGGCAGACGTATCTGGAGCTGTATCTGTTGAAGCCGTCGCCGGAGAAGATCGGTATTTTGCGGAAGGGGATCGATGCGATGATCGGCGTGCCGCAGCCGCCCCCCGAACCGGATCAGTTCCAGCAATTGTGGTGGTGGTGCGACAGCTTATTCATGGGACCGCCGATGTGGGTGCGGATGTATGCAGTGACGCACGACGCAAAGTATCTGCATTACATGGATGAGCACTGGTGGGAGGTGTACGACACGATGTACTCCCCCGGGTATCACTTGTTTTATCGGGACAAGATTTATATGGGCGTGATGAATCCGGCGATGAAACCGATTTTCTGGTCGCGAGGCAATGGCTGGGTGATGGGGGGACTGGCGCGGACGCTGGAATATCTGCCGAAGGATTTTCCGGACCGGGCGCGGTATGAAGCGGTGCTGCGGGAGATGGCGAAGGAACTGGCATCGATTCAGGATCCGGAGAACGGGTTGTGGCATTCGGACCTGCTGGATGCGAAGGATTATCCGCAGCCGGAGCTGTCGGGATCGACGCTGATCACGTTTGGTCTGGCGTGGGGCGTGAACAACGGGGTTCTGGATCGCGCAACGTATGCGCCGGTGGTGGAGAAAGCGTGGCGGGGCATGGTGCACGAGATCTATGCCGATGGGAGGCTGGGGAATGTGCAGCAGACCGATGAGGCTCCCGAGCACTATCTGCCGCAGTCGAGTTATAACTTCGGGGTTGGCGGGTTTTTGCTGGCGGGTGAAGAGGTAGCGAAGTTAGCCGCGCATCGGGACTGAGAGCTGCATGGAGGTTGAACAATGACCGCGAGGAGCAAAGTGCTTTGGCTCGTGGCGCTGGGCTGGATGGCGGGCCAGGCCGGGCTGACTCAGGACCACGGGATCGCTGTGACCGCCGTGGCTGCCGGGACGGAGCGGGCCTATCCGCTGAAGGTCAGCCAAAACGGGCGCTATCTGGTGGACCGGAACGGCGTGCCGTTTCTGATTGTCGGGGATAATCCGCAGACGATGGTGACGCAGGTCTCGACGGCGGATGCGGCGCGCTTCATGGAGGATCGGGCGGCGCATGGGTATAACGCGCTGTGGATGGATGTGCTGAATGCTGGGCCGTATCATCCGGCGACGCGCGACGATGGCGGCACGTATGACGGGATTCTGCCGTTTACGGGGCATCTGGCGGGCGGCAGCGATACGGCGCACTACGACTTGTCGACGCCGAACGAGGCGTATTTTCAGCGAGTCGATCAGATGCTGGAGCTGGCTTCGCAGTATGGATTTCTGGTGCTGCTGGATCCGGTGGAGACGGGGCAGTGGATTCCGACGCTGGAAAACAACGGCGCCGCGAAGTGTCACGCGTATGGGGAGTCTCTGGGGCGGCGCTACCGACACTTTAAGAACATTGTGTGGCTCAACGGGAACGATTTCGACCACTGGAAGGACGCCAAGCAGGATGAGGTAGTGCTGGCGGTTGCGAAGGGGATCAGGGCTGCGGCTCCGGAGCAGATGCAGACGGTGGAGCTGAATACATGGTCGAGCTCGTCGACGGACGATCCGGCGTGGGCGTCCTTGATTTCGATTAATGGCACCTATACTTACTTTCCCACGTATCTGCAGATGTGGCATAGCTACAACTTCAAGCCGGTGATGCCGACGTTCCTGCTGGAGGGACACTATGATATGGCGGATAACTGGCCGGACGAGTATGGGACGCCGTCGGTGCTGCGGCGGCAGGAATATTGGGCGATGCTGAGCGGCGCGAAGGGCGAGTTGTATGGGAATAACTACACCGACGATTTCATGTCGGGATGGAAGAATTTCGTCGATACGGTGGGTGTGAACCAGCTGATGTTGTGGCACGCATTTTTCTCGGCGATGCCGTGGCAGGATCTGGTTCCGGATCAGGAGCACAGCGTGGTGACGGCCGGCTATGGCACGCCGGGGCACGAGAAGGATCGAGCGAGCAAGATGGACTTCTGCACCGCGTCGCGGACCGAGGACGGTTCGGTGGTGGTGGCGTATATGCCGACGCCGCGGGAGATCACGGTGAACATGGCAAGCCTGAAGGCGCCAGCGACGGCGAAGTGGTTCGATCCGGTGAGCGGGACTTACGTCACGATTCCCGGGGGTCCCTTTGCGAATGCGAGCGTGCGGAAGTTTACGCCACCGCGGAAGGTGGGCGAAGCGACGGGAGATGGCGACTGGGTGCTGCTGCTGGTGGCGCAGGGGTCGGCGTTTTGAGGATCAAGGCCGAGCCCGGACAGCGGTCGATGTTGCCGGCCCTGGCGGGATTGCACCCGTCCACGGACTGGTTCAGGGTCTCCGGGCCTGAAGGCGGAGTCGGCGTTAGAACAGAAACTTCAGCGCCATCTGACCGATGCGCGGGTCGGCGGCTCCGTTCACAAATCCGAAGTTGCCCGGGCCGTTCTGCAGGTCGGTCAGGTTGCCATCTGTGGAGAAGGCACCCTGGAACTGCGCGTGGTTGAAGACGTTGAAGAACTCGGCACGAAACTCGAAGGACTTGCTCTCGCCGATACGGAAATCTTTGAGCAGGGACATGTCCCAGTTGTCGGTGCCAGGGCCGAAGAAGAAGCGGCGCGAGGAGTTTCCGATTTGTCCGAGAGGTTCCGGACTAAAGAGCCCGATGTTGAACCAGGCATACTGCGGCAGGCCCTGGGCCCCGCCCTTAAGCTGGTTATCCCGAGGGTTCTTATCCTGGTAGATCTTGCCGGGGGTATAGGTGGGCAGATCGGGAGAGCCGAAATAGCCACTGTTGTTGGTGCTGCCGAGAAGCGAGTTGTCATCCATTTCGTACATGGTGACGGGAAGGCCGCTGGTGAACTCGGAAATTCCGGATATCTTCCATCCGCGAGTGAGTTGGTTGTTCTTCCTGAAGATCAGGTCGAAAGGAAGCTCGAAGGTATAGCTCAGAGAGAGATTCTGGGGAAGGTCGTAGAGGGAGAGGGCGCGGGGTGCGTAGATCGTACCGTTGGGACGCAAGACCACCTGCTCACCGAAGCCCGACCCCTCATCGAGCGCCTTACTCCACGTATAGCTGAGGAGGAAGGAGGCGCGACTGGCATTCTGGCGCAGAGTGGTTTCGAGGCCATGATAGCTGGAGTTACCGATATCGAGCTGAAGGCCATTGCCTTTGAATAACTGGCCAAAGGGTGCGCGCGTGCCGTAGACGGGATTGCCACTGAGCGGATAGAAGGTATGGTTTTCCAGGTTTGGTCCGCAGGTATCGGTGCCGGGCATCACGGCACCGGGATCGCTCAGCGCAAGGCAGAGAGCCTGATTGCCGGGGTTATTGTCGGCGTTGAGGATGAGATGGTGGCCGAAGGTGCCGACATAGCTGATGGTCCACACGGTGTTGGTGGCAAGCTGGCGCTGGAAAGAGAGGTCGACATGCTCAGTGTACGGGCTGGGCGAGTCGACGAGAGGGTTGCGGATGCCGGAGATCGGTTCAAATTCCTTCCAGTTGATGGTTGCGTTGGAGGTGGCAGGAGGTAGCGGGAAGCGCTGGCCGTTGTTGGTTCCGTCGGAGCGGCTGATGAACGGTGCAGACAGGAGCGGTGGGTCGGGGGCCGTGTAGTGGTATCCGTAAGGCGCTGCGGAGAAGGTGTAAACCGACGAGCCCTCGATATTGGTGTAATAGAGGCCGTAGCCGACGCGGATGCTGCTCTTGTTGTGATCGCCGAGGAGGGTGTGCAGGAAACCGGAAGAGGCCTCCGGTGACCAGGCCAGACCGATGCGGGGACCGAAGTCATTCCAGCGGATGTTCGCCATGTGTTTCGGAATTCCGGGATCGCCGGGAAAGTTGTAACCCACGGGTGCCGTGGGAAATGTAGCCGACTGCTTGCCGGCGATCAGCACGGGTTCGTTATTTTTGGCCGCGGCCCAATAGGGATCGACATCCCAGCGCAGGCCATAGTTGAAGGTCAGGTTGCGGGTGAGGCGCCAGCTGTCTTCGCCGTAGGCGCCGGTATAGAAATTGCGCAGGTCGACCGAAGCAGGTGTGGCCTGGAAATAGCCGTCGGGAGCGCCGAGGAGCATATCGACGAAATCAATGCCGGTTTCGCCGCCGTAAAACTCGAAATAGAGCTTCATGTTGGCGCGTGAGAACCCGATGAGGTCCCAGTGATAGTCGGCGCCAAACTTGACAGTGTGGTTGCCGATCACTTTCGAGAAGTCATCCTGGAACTGATAGGTATTGTTGAGCTGGTTCAGGCGGGACTCGGGCGGGCCGACCGAATAGGCGTTGAAGAGCACAGTCGGATAATTCTGATACTGCGTCGTCAGTTGAAAAATGCCGCCGTCCTGCGGAGCGGCGAATCCGAGCGAGGCAAGCGAAGGACCGCTAATGGTTTCGCCGGAGAGATTCTTGTTGCGGAACCAGCTCGCCGTGAAGACATTGACGGCGTTGGCGCCGATGGTTGTCGTGACGCCGAGGGTGGCCAGTTTAGCGCTGCCGATGGAGGTGTCGGGGAATCCGGGAAGGTTGGCGCCATCGCTGGTGTCGTAGGGCGACACATTATTCCAGGGGTCATCGAAGTAGTAGGCGGAGACCCGGCCGATGCGGGTGTTCACGTCGGCACGAAGGCCGCCCTTGTCGTCCTGCAGGGTTTCGGGATAGGCCGAGGTGTTGAAGTAGATTCCCGTGTTCGGGGCGGGAATCAGAGAAACGATGTGCGAACTGACTGGATCCCATGCGGCGTGAGGAACGATGGCGTTGGGAAAGACGCAGTCGCTTGCGCTTGTACAGCCGGTTGCATAGTAGGGCTCGCCAGCGCTGACGGCGTAACCCAGACGGTTGGAGAGGATTCCGGCCCAGTAGGACCCGTTGACGGTACAGGGAATTGGATTCCCGTTATCGTCCTGGCATCCGCCTGCCAGCAGGGACTGCGCATTGGAGTAGTCGCCGGTCCTCTCCGCTGAGCTTGGCACGGAGACGTTACCAGTAGGCTGGCCGATGTTCTGGCGCGTGCCCTGGTAATCGACGAAGAAGAAAGCTTTGTTGCGCAGGATCGGTCCGCCGAAGGTGCCGCCGAACTGGTTTTGATGGAAAACGCCGCGTCCGCTCGAGAAGAAGTTTTTCGCGTCCAGGTCGGTGTTGCGGAGGAACTCGAAGACGTCGCCGTGCCAGTCATTGGTGCCGGATTTGGTGACGACGTTGACCTGTCCGCCGGCGTAGTTGCCGTACTCGGCGCCGGCGTTGCTGGTGATGATGCGGAACTCGCCGATGGAGTCGAGGTTGGGGACGACGGTGGTTCCGGCGCCGAAGCCTTCAACGACGTTCGCTCCGTTGACCATGAAGCCGCTGTTGACGTCACGAGCGCCCCCCATGGAGAGGAGCCCGTTGTTCTGGTAGTTGGAGGGAAGCAGGGTTCCATATTGCGAGGTGGAGATGGGGACCACGCCGGGCTGCAGGGCGAGGAGATCGGTGAAGGCGCGGCCATTGAGGGGCAGGTCGGTCATCTCCTTTGCGCCGATGACCTCGCCGATCTGGCTGGTTTCGGTGTCGACGCGCGCGGACGATGAGGTGACGGTGACCTGCTCCTGACTGCTGCCGACCTGGAGGTTGGCATCGACGGAGAGGCTGGTGTCGACGTTGACGATCAGGTTGGTTTCGCGGAATTCGCTGAAGCCGCTTTTCGTGAAACTGATGCTGTAGGTGCCCACGTCGACGGCGGCGAAGTTGTAGAAACCCGCCTCGTCGGTCTCCATGGTCTGGACGACGCCGGTTTGCGTGTTGGTCAACTGCACGGTAGTTCCGGGGATGACGGCGCCCTGGGGATCGCGAACGGTTCCGGAGATGGTCCCGGTGACTTTGGCGAAGGCGGGCATGGCCGCGAGGGAGAGGAGGAGGGCGAGGGCGAGGAGCCGAGCGGGGAAGGTGGGGAAATGCGAGGGAGGCGATTTCCTGCGGCAGAGTTCAGGGATGTGGGGCCGATTGGGCAGGAGCCGAGATGCCGAGTGGAAGATGTTCATGGCGTGTTCCTTTCCTCCGCAACCGCGCACAGAGCAGGGAATGGTTCATCGGCGCGTGCCCGCTTTGGGTGCAGGATGGAAAGTTCGCCGAGAACGCGCTGCGATGGAGGAGTAATGCCAGAGCCAAAAACAACACACGTGGCGCGCCGAGCTCCAACCATCGAAAAAAGCGTGCCCTAAGTCTCGTCACTATTCCACTTTGCGGTTTGGGGTGTCAATCAAAATCCGGGTTTTACGGCAGTGTGAAAGTGGACGGCTTAACTCCAAAGTAATGTCGAGTTATGCGCCATTGATTCCGCCGGCTCGCTGGCATACCATGACGCGGCATGGCAAACCATGAGATGAATGGTTCTTTTTCGCGGCGGCGGCTCCTGGCGATGTCGGCAACGGGAGCGACGGCTTGGGCGGCGCGGCGGGCCTTTCCGGAAGTTTTCTTTTCACAGCAGGAACATGAAGAGGGCGCCGGACCTGCAGTGGCGCCGGGGAGCCGGATCTATGCCGAACTGGTGAAGACCTGGTGCGACGGATTGCTGGCGCATCAGGTTACGGGGCTGAAGGATCCGGCGCTGGCGGGCGGGTTTCTTTGTCCGGCGTGCGCGCTGATCCACGGGCGGTGCGCCGACGCGGTGTATCCGCTGCTGCACGTGGCGAAGGCGACGGGCGATGAGAAGTATGTGCGCGCGGCGCTGATGGTCTACGACTGGTCGGAGCGGCAGGTGAGCCGTTCGGACGGCAGCTGGGTGAACGACGTGAGCCTGCAGGACTGGCAGGGGATCACGGTATTTCGCGCGGTGGCGATGGCCGAGGCGCTGCTCCATTACGGATCGCTGCTGGATGGCGGGACGCGCCAGAGGTGGAAGGATCGGCTGGCGAAGGCGGCGAAGTTTCTGGATGGGTTCATCACCATCGATACGGGAAATATCAACTATCCGGCTTCCTCGACTTATGCATTTGCGCTTTGCGGGCAAGTGCTCGGGGATTCGCACTATCTCGATCGCGGGCGTGGCCTGGCCCATGTATGTCTGGGTTATATGAGCCGGCCGAATCACTTACTCTATGGCGAGGGTCATCCGTTAAGGGAACTTAGTCCGAAGGGTTTTCGTCCTGTGGATCTGGGCTACAACGTCGAAGAGTCGCTGCCGGGGCTTGCGCTGTACTCGACGCTGACCGGGGATCGCGAGGTGCTGGATGCGACGGTGACAGCGCTGCGGAGCCACATGGAATTCATGCTGCCGGATGGGGGATGGGACAACAGCTGGGGCTGCCGCAACTACAAGTGGACGTGGTGGGGAAGCCGCACCAGCGACGGGTGCCATCCTGCGTACATTCTTCTGGCCGAACATGATCCGCGATTCCGCGAGGTGGCGCAGCGGAACGTGGAGATGATGGCGGCGTGCACGCACGATGGGCTGCTGTATGGCGGGCCGCACTATTTTGCGCATGGCGATCGGCCGTGCCTGCACCACGCGTTCACGCATGCCAAGGCGCTGACTACGGTGCTCGATCACGATGCGCATCCGGTGCCGGAGACGCGGGTGGCACTTCCGCGCGATGAGGCGTACGGGCTGCGGTCTTTTGCGGAGATCGGGACGCATCTGGCGGCGGTGGGTCCGTGGCGAGCGACGGTGACGGAGTTTGACTGGAAGGAGCCGGGCGAGGAGGGCGGCCACGTCACGGGGGGCTCGCTGTCGCTGCTCTTTCATCGCGAACTGGGGCCGTTGCTGACCGGGAGCATGACGGAGTACGAGCTGATCGAGCCGCCGAATCAGCAGGGGTTCAACGATGCTCCGCATATGCCGCTGACGCCGCGGGTGGAGTATGTCGTTGGGGAAGAGACCTATACGAGCTTCAGCGATCGGAAGGCGGTGCTGCAGGCGACGTCCGGAGAGAAGGGAGTGGTGGTTTTCAATGCGCAGGGTCAGTTGCTGACGGTGCCGGGCGCGGGGGTTTCCGGCGGGGCCGCGACGTATCACCTGGTCTATCGGTTCGCGGAGTCCGGCGTGCGCATCGATGCGTCTGCGACGGGGACGGCTGGGCTGCCTGGCAAGCTGCAGTTTGTTCTGCCGGTGATCTCGATGAGCAGCGAGGCGGTGGAACACAGCGATCCGGCGGTGATTCGCGTGACGAAGGCAAAGGGCACGCTCACGCTGCGCACCGATGCTGCGGGCGGATTCGAGCCGCTGCCGCGGGAGAGGACCTTCAATCTGGTTCCAGGATTCGAGTGCCTGCCGGTGGTGGTGGCGATGCGCGCGGGGCAGAGGATTTCGATCGAAATGGAAGCGTCGATGCGGCCGGCGGCTCCGACGGGGCTGACTGCTTCGCAGGCGTCGGTTGGAGCGTAGCTGGCGATGGATCGCCGTCGTTTGATTGCCGGAGGGGCTGCAGTGTTTTTGCTGCGTGGCGTGGGGCGTGCTCTTGTGGGCCAGGAGCCGGCGGCGCGTACGGGCGCGGCGACGCTGGCTCTGGATGCGGGCGCGCCGCGGGTGGCGATCCCGGAGGATTTTACGGGGCTGAGTTACGAGTCGGCGCAACTGGCGAGTCCGGGATACTTTTCGCAGGAGAACACAAGGCTGGTCGCGCTGGTTCGGCAGCTTGGGCCGCGCGGCGTGCTGCGCCTGGGCGGAAGCACGAGCGACTACGACACGTGGAAGCCGGAGTGGAGGGCGCGCGGCGCGGGGTGGAGCGATCCGGTGAATCCGGACGACGGTAAGGATGCCACGGTGCACGCGGTGGTGACGAAGACGGCGATCGACGAGCTGCGCGGGTTTCTGGATGCGACAGGGTGGAGCGCAATCTACGGGCTCGATCTGGGGCACGGGTCGCCGGAGGCCGCGGCGGACGAGGCTGCGTACGTGATTCAGCGGCTGGGACCGAAGCTGATGGCGCTGCAGATTGGGAACGAGCCGGATTTATTTGCCCGGGATATTCGGCCGTCGTCGTACGGATACGACGACTACTTTCGCGAGTGGCAGAGCTTTGCGGCCGCGATTCGCCGCCGTGCGCCCGAGGCTCCGCTGGCAGGGCCGGATGTTTCGAGCGAGGTGAGCTGGGCGGAGCGGTTCGCGCAGCAGGCGAGCGGGATCCGGATGCTGACGAGCCACTACTATGCGGAGGGTCCGCCGGAGAGCCCTGCTTCGGACATCGCGCATTTGCTGCGAGGCGATGGCGATCTCGCAAAGGAGATGCAGCATCTGGTGAGCGTGGCAGAGTCGGCGGGGGTCGGTTATCGCATGTCGGAGGGAAACTCGTGCTACAACGGCGGGAAGGCCGGGGTGAGCGATGCTTTCGCGTCGGCGCTGTGGGGCGCGGATTTTATGCTGCTTCTCGCGCAGCTGGGCGTAGCCGGGATCAATTTCCATGGGGGAGGCCGCGGCTTCTATACACCGATTACGGGGGGCGGGAGTGCTCCCTACCGGGGGCGGCCGTTGTATGGGGCGATGCTGTTCTGGCAGTCGTTCGCGGCGGGCTTGCTGGTTCCCTGCAGGTTCGAGACGGGCGGCGTGCATGCGTCGGCGTATGCGTGCGTCGATGCGAAGGAGCGTCTGGCGCTGGCAGTGATCAATCGGGATCTCGGGCAGGATTTGCAGGTGAGGCTGACGAGCGACGCGTTCCGCGGGGCATCGCAGGCGATGGCACTGACTGCGCCGAGCGCCGCGAGCACGACGGATGTCCGATTGGGTACGCAGAGCGTTGCGGAGGGGCCATGGCATCCGGTGTGGTCGCGGCGGATGCGACGCACGGAAGTGGAGGTGCCGCGGGCGAGCGCGCTGCTGCTGCAATGGGAAGGCGTGAGCCTGTGATTGCGATCCTGCCGGGTGTTGTTCTGAGAGCCGCGATTCGATCAGGGGGACAACGATGAGCCAGGGAATGCTCGCGCTTGACCAGGTGTTCGCGGTTCCGCCGCTGGCGAGGACGGCAGACGATCGCCGCGCGATTGACTTCGATGAGAATGCGCGGATCGTACGCCATTTGGCAAAAGGCGGTGTCCGCTGCCTGATGTATGGCGGCAACGCGTTTCTCTACCATGTGACGCTGCGGGAATACGAACAGCTGCTGGAGTGGCTGCAGCCGCTGGGGCGGGACGGGCTGGTCTGCATCCCGAGCGCGGGGCCGTCGTTTGGGCGGCTGATGGATCAGGCGCCGCTGCTGCGGCGGGCGGGGATTTCGTATGTGATGGTGCTGCCGTGCGGCGATCCGCGGGATGGGGAGGGGATCGGCCGGGGATTGCGCGAATTTGCGGAGGCTTGCGGGGCGCGGCTGATCTGTTATGTGAAAGACGAGACAAATCTGGGGAGCGATGTCGCGCGCGGTCTGGATGTGCTGGCGCGGCTGGTCGATGAGGGGATCTGCGTCGGCATCAAATATGCGGTGGTGCGGCAGGATCCGACGGTCGATGCGTATCTCGAAGCGCTGTTGCGGCGCGTGGATCGCGCGAAAGTGATCAGCGGCATCGGTGAACGGCCGGCCGTGGTTCACCTGCGCGAGTGGGGGTTGCCGGGATTCACGACGGGATCCGGATGCGTCGCGCCTTCTCAGTCGATGGCGATTTTGCACGCCTGCCAGCGCGGCGACTTTGCCGAGGCGGAGCGGGTGCGAGGGCATTTCCTGCCACTCGAGGATTTACGCGATGCCTGGGGACCGGCACGCGTGCTGCATGCCGCGGTGGAACTGGCGGAGATTGCGAGGACCGGCGCGATTCCGCCGTTCGTTTCGGCTCTTTCGGCGGAGCAGCGACAGCGCCTGCAGCCGGTTGCGCGGGAGCTGGCATTGCGCGATGCAGGCTAGTTCAGGTTGACTGGAGAGCGCAGCATCGCACTGTGGAGGAGAGTCGCGTGAACGAAGCCGGCACCGGTCAACACCGTATTCCGCTGGCGGGTGTGCGCGGCATTCTCGTGCTGTGGATGTTCGTGCTGAGTGCAATTGCCTATCTGGACCGGGTGAACATCTCGATTGCCGGTCAGGCGATTGCCCGGGAGTTTCACCTTTCCAACATCGAACTGGGCTGGGTGTTCAGTGCGTTCATCCTGGGTTATGCCCTGATGCAGGCGCCAGCGGGCCGGCTGGCGGATCGTGTGGGGCCGCGGCGGGCGCTCGCGCTGGGCGTGGTGTGGTGGGGAGTTTTCACTTCGGCGATCACGCTGCTCTCCGTGCATCTTGCCGCGGTGCTGGCGTGCCTGATCGGGATTCGCTTTGCCCTGGGCATGGGAGAGGCGATTGTTTATCCAGCATCGAACGGAGCGGTCTCGCGGTGGATTCCGTCGTCGGAACGCGGGATCGCCAACGGGATTATTTTTGGCGGGGTGGGATTTGGCGCGGGTGTGACGCCGCCGGCGATCACGTGGGTCCTGATCCATTACGGATGGCGGGCGTCGTTCTGGCTGAGTTCGCTGGCGGGTATTCTTGCCGGCCTGGTGTGGTATCTGCTGGCGCGCGACACGCCGGGTGAGCATCCGTGGGTCTCGAAGGGGGAACTGGCGTTCATTCGTGAGGGGATTTCAGTTGCCGATGAGGGAGGCCGGGCGCGGCGGATGCCATGGCGAGCGATCTTCGGCAATCGCAGCGTGCAGGCGATGACGCTGAGTTACTTCACCTATGGCTATGTCACGTATATCTTCTTCGGCTGGTTTTTCATTTATCTCAATGCGGTGCGGCACGTGGATCTGCGGAGCAGTTCGTACTACGCGGCGATTCCTTTTCTTGCGATGAGCGTGGGCTCGCCGGTGGGCGGCTGGATCAGCGACCGGCTGACGCGGCGGTACGGCAAGCGCGTAGGGCGATGCGGTCTGGCGTGCGCGGCGATTTGCCTGTGCGGGGTCTTTGTAGGGCTGGGAACACAGGTGACGAGCGTCCCGTGGGCGACGGCGATTCTGGCGGGCGGGGTGGGGACGCTGTACATCTCGCAGAGCTCGTTCTGGTCGGTGAGCGCCGATCTGGGGCGGGAGAGTGCGGGGGCGTTGTCGGGCGTGATGAACATGGGCGGGCAGTTTGGCGGGGTGGTGACCTCATCGCTGACGCCGGCGATTGCGGGGCGCTTCGGATGGACGGCGTCGTTTATGGTGAGCGCGGTTCTGTGTCTGGCGGGGGGCGTGCTGTGGCTGGCGGTGATACCGGAGGGAAAGCCGACGAGGGCGATGGAAGAGATGGTGGCTGAACTGTGAGAGCGCCCGATTCGGCGTTGGATCCGATACGTCTCTTCGCAAGGAGACATGGTGGGCCCGGAGGGATTTGAACCCCCAACCAAGGGATTATGAGTCCCCTGCTCTAACCGTTGAGCTACAGGCCCATCAATGAGTTACGGCAACCGGCCCGCCGAGTGTAGCGGAAATTGTAGCGGGTGGCAGTCGTTTCGGCTGGTTTTCGGGCCGCGCACCAGACAGTTGCAGCCGCTCGAAAGCCCGCTCCACTGCCTCTGGTGTCGGATGGATGTACCGCTGCGAAACCGTGATGCTGCTGTGACCGGCGATCCGCATGATGGTGAACGCATCCACTCCCGATTCCCCCAGCCTAGTGAGCATTGTATGGCGCAGGGAGTGGAGAACGAAATCGGCGGGAAAGATCGCCTTGCGCTTGCCGTCCACCTTCGGAGCGCACACGTTCCGGTGAAGGTGATTGATGCTGGTGCCAAGGTAGGACTGTCCGTCCCGGTTGGCGAAAACAAACACCAGCGCCGGAGGCTCTTTCCCCTCCGCCCTGCGCCTCTCAGCCTCCGTCGCTGCCCCGAAGGTCGCAGGCGAAGCTCCCCGATGCAGGGATGGTCCATGAGTGCACGCTTCCCATAGAGTGTCAGGGGAAACGCGCTCGCTAAGTGAGTTGTGCGTCTCTCGGAAGAGGAACGGTAGCGATGAAAACATCTCTTGCGGTCGGATTTCTGCTCTTCTCCGCCAGCGTGATGGGTGCCTTTGGGCAGGCGGTGGATGTCACAATCATCCAGAGGCAATCCTCGGAGACCGCCTACGACTATTTTGTCGCCGGGCGCGTCGCGACAACTACCAATTCGCGTGCGAGCTGCGCAGGATCCGGAAGCGCGATAACGTCTGGAAACCTCGTGACGGCAACGGACTCAGCGAATTGCGAGAGCTCCAGTTCAACGAATGGTTGGGTCACTCCGGCTCGGGAAGTCTCGTTTAGCGTAGAGGGAGCGACATACTCACTTTTGTTGCCGGACGGCCGAATAGCAGTGGTGAATTGCGTGAGCAAATTTGCCGAGCACATGGCTGGCGGCTGGAACGGGACTTCGGTTTTCCCTGGTTCCGGGAACCGTCGAAGTTGCCGCATGCCGCTCGTGGATCAGATTCAGGCTGACTTCAAGGGAGATAAGGCGAAACTTTCGTGGGTCGTCAGTCTCGACGGCAAAAAGAAGGAGTCAGAAACTTACAAAGTCTTGGCGGTCCTGGCGAAGAAGTAAGAGTCGAAAACAAAAAATTTTTGTGCGCGGCGGTAGCGCCATCGTTTCGGTTGTGCAACGTTCAGGGGTGGGGGGTGGACGGTGGGCCGATCCTGCGTGGCGGGATTATTCCGCCAGAATCCAGCGGGTGCCGCACGCCTCACACCGTCGGCCCGGATGGGACGCTACCAGCAGCCCACCGCACTGGCATCTGCGCTCTGTCAGCTGTTGCGGCTGCGCTTCGCGGATCATTGTCGATTCCTCAGCGTCTTCCAGGAGTTCCGGCTCGGGAGCACCTTGTCCTTCCGGGATCAGGGGCATGGCGGCGGTGCGCCGTTCCAGCACGCGCCTGTTCTTCGCGAAGGCGCACGGTTTCCAGCGTTCGAGGATGATGGCCGTGCGCGAGACCCCGCGATCAATGGCCTCAGCATCAATGGCTTCGAGGATCGCCAGAGGGACGCGAAGCGGGATCACGGCTGAGTAACCCCTGGGGCGGAGCTGCGATATGGTGGGCATGGGACGCGCCTGCAGTTTATACCGAGTCGTCCGACGCGGGGAGCCTGTCGCAGTTCGCATTCCGCGCCGCCTGAGAGCGCGCCATGCACGCGAGGGAGCCTGGCCACTGTAGCGGATAATGTAGCGGGTGCCAGTTTAGACAGGCTTGTATGCGTTTCGGTTTAGACTCTGGAAGCTGCTGATAATACAAACCCATACAACCATCAGCGAAGCCCGCCAATATGCCCCGTCCGAGATTATGAGTCCCCTGCTCTAACCGTTGAGCTACAGGCCCATTGAGGCGATGCCCATCCGTAGGCTAACACCGGGGGGCGCGGGTCTCTGCGGCAGCTGAATCCGTGGGGCGGCTGAGCGGATCGGGCGATTCTTAGTGGAGGCCTGGGCTGGCCGGCACGGGGAAGGCGCGATCTTCGCGGAGGCGGTTGGCGTAGCCGCTCCAGTATTCGCGCGAATCCTGATAGGCCTTGGCGCCGCGGCTGGAGAAACGGGCGGTGAAGTCGGAGTCGCCTGCCAGGGTTGCGACGTGCACCCACATGTCGGCTTCGAACATTTCGCGCTGGGCGCGGAGGATCAGGCGGTAGGCGATCTCGGGGCCGGGGTGGGCATCGTATTCGGCGAGATCGACCTTGCGTCCGAAGGCGTCTTCGGAGGAATTTTTGAGGACAACGGCCATGAGGTATTCGCGGTCGTGGGCGACGCGCTCGAAGGGGCCGTTGACCTCCATGGCAGCGCGGATATCGAGCGAGCGGCTGAGGCGGAAGGCAGCCTGCGCGACGGCCCATTTGCGCAGCTCGTTCTCGAAGGAGCCGCCGGAGTCCGGTGAATTGGGGAGGGTCGGCGAGTCGCCGGTGCAGACGGACCAGACCTGGTCGCAGATGGCATCGACCTGATCGAGGAGCTTTTGCCGGGCCTCTTCGGGGGTGAGGGTGTCGCCGGTTTCTGTGAATAAGGCGATGCGCGGGCCGGATGGATTGTTCGCGGCAGAGTCGAGCCATTCGGTGACGCCCGCGGCGATCTGCGCTTTGAGCGTGTCGAGATCGAGGGGCTCCGGTTCGACGGGTTGCGGCGGTGCTTCGGCTTGCGGAGCCGGTTCCGGGGAGAAGGATTGCGGAACGGGCTCACCCCGCAGATCTGCCGCCGGATCGTACGGCTCCTCGGCGGAGAATTCGGGGTCGCCGTTGGGATGCTGGTGGCCGTTGAGGGCTGTGTCTTCTGACGATTCCGCAACGAAGGTGCCGGCGGGCCAGGCATCGCGGGCGAGGGGGTCGGTTGGTTGCAGTGCGGGGTTGTGGGGTTCCGTTGGATGGGTCGCCGGTTCCGGTGGCTCCTCTTCGGAAGCGGGAGGCGGCCACGGGGATTCCACGGGGAGGCGATCGATGCGTGGGCGGCCGAGGTGGGGCGGCAGATGGCCGTTCCCGTTTTGTGCGGAGGCGAGAGACGTCGTGGTTCCCAACATCATTTCGCGGGAAAAGATGCGGCTCTGGTGAGGAGCCGGGCGCACGGCCTCCGGAGCGAAGGCGGGCGTCGGCCATGCATCTTCGCGCGTTCCGGGATCGAGTTGGAGGGGGTGGGAGCTGCGCAGGTGCCGCGGGTAACGAGGTTCGGTCGGAGCAGGAGAAGCCGGGTCAGCGGAGGGCGGCAGTTCGTCGTGGAAGATGCGGGCATGCGGGGTTTCGGCCATCGGCATTTCCGGCGCGAAACGGCGGGTGGGCCAGACTTCCTCCGGTTTGCGGCGGTCGCTTCGGCGGCGGTCGGGCAAGGCGATGGAGGCGTGGTGGTCTTCCGCCATGATGCCGAGGCCAGAGTGCAGCGGTGCGGAGGCTGCGTCGCGGAAGATGCGGCTGAGGTGTTTGGGTTCGAGGAGGGTCTCGTCGTCCGGCTCGGCCGTTGAGGGCGCAGGCGATTCCGATGCTTCGGGCTTTGGGGTCTGGGCGTCGGTCGAGAGAGGATCCGCGGGTTTGCCGAACTCCTCCCAGGGAAAGATCCGGTTGCGGAGGACGTCGGAGTTTTCGTCGTGGGCGAAGACCTCGGCTGGGTTGGGTCCCTGCGGGCGCGGCGCGTAGGTATTGGCGACGCGGCGTGAGCGCAGGAGGTATCCGATGGCCACGATGGAAACGATGAAGTATGCAGAGGGACGGAGCCACAGCTGAACCGGCTCCGCGGTGACGGGCCCGGTGTGAAAGACAGCGGCAAGAAGGGACAGGAGGGAATAGCCGGCGTCGAGGGAGAAAAGGGCTTTTGCGAAGACGGGTCCGCGGAGATGTTTGCGCGCGAGAAGAAAGCCGGTGACGCCTCCGAAGAGGCCAGCGGCCACCGCGACGGCGGAGGCGAAGGGCGCCATGGGCGCGGCGAAGGCGGTGGGTACGGCGATGTGGAAGATCACGGCCAGCGAGGAAAGGCCGGCGGCCAGTCGGGCGGCGGCGGTGACCCAGATCTCAAGGAGCAGCAGGATCAGCCAGCCGCCGAGACCCTCCGGGGAACGCCACTCCGATTCTTTGCTGTCCATGATCACGATTGCCGGTGTGCTCCGAGTCTACTGCTGGGCGGAAGGTGCGCGGGGGCTTTCTGGAATCGAGGCAAAGGGTTCTTCGGGGCTTGAGGATAACGGCAGAGGGGGGGCGAAGCTATCCCCCCCTCTGCGCATGCACGATCCCCAATTGGTGTGGATCGCATGGGTGACTGCCGGACCTTTGGAAGCGATTGAACAGGAGGGGGGCGGGCGCCGCGCAAGGGATGGGGGCGTGGTTCTGTGGAAAACGCAAACCTGTGGTAACGGGTCTTCCCTCGATGGTTCTCGGTGGTGACCCCGGCGGGGCGGAGTAACACATAAGTACCAGTTATGGGTCACTAAAGTCATTTCTCCTGGTGACTGTGCGTGCTATGTTCGCACCAGATTGGTAACGGGGTGACCTGAAAACGGCCGAAAGGATGGCCGATAGATGACGGGCTCATCCTTCTGCCCTCTGCCGAGTCGCACCGCCGCGATGCGGACTCCGGCAGGGATATCACCAAGAGGAACGTTTATGAAGGTTTTGTCTTACTCCTGCCTGGATTTGGAAACGAGCCTGCGCACACTGTTAACGAAAAGGATAATTCCGGTGCTGATTCCCCTTGCGGCACTGGGATTAGCGGGCTCTCCGCGAGCGATGGCGCAGACGGTATTTGCGGCAGCGCCGGTGGGGACGTCGACGCCTGCGACGCAGAGCGTGACGGTGAATCTGCAGGCCACGGGGACGGTGGCGAAGGTGGAGGTGCTGACGATGGGCGCACCGAACCTGGATTTCACCGAGTCGGGAGCCGACAACTGCGGTGGGATCAGCTCGGGAAGCTGCCAGGTGACGGTGGCGTTTGCGCCGAAGTATCCGGGGCCGCGGAACGGCGCGGTGGTGTTGCTGGACGCGGCAAAGAACACGCTTGGCACACAGTATCTGACGGGGCTGGGGCAGGGTTCTTTGGCCGTGATGGTGCCGGGAGCGGTGAGCATTGTGGCCGGCCAGGTGAGCGAGTGGACTCTGGTGAATGACGGCCAGCCGGCAACGCAGGCGGATCTGTATTTGCCGTCGGGTGTTGCGGTGGATAGATCCGGGAACCTATTTATCGCCGACTCGCACCACAACCGGGTGCGTGAAGTGTTTGGGACGGGCTCGAATGCGGGCACGATCACCACGGTGGCCGGCGACGGAAGCGCGGGCTATGACGCCACGGCAACGGTGGCGACGGCCACTTCGCTGAATCAGCCGGGCGGGGTGGCGGTGGATGGAGCGGGGAATCTGTATATCGCGGACACGAATAACAACGTGATCCGGAAAGTGAATCTGGCGACGGGGGCGATTTCGACGGCGGCCGGGACCGGAGCGCCGGGTTACACCGGAGACGGCGGGCCTGCAAATGCGGCCACGCTGAATTCTCCTGAGGGCGTGACGGTGGATGCGGCGGGAGACCTGTACATCGCCGACACCAATAATGCTGCGGTGCGGGAAGTGGTTGCGGCGACGGGAAAGATCGCGACGATTGCGGGTGATGGGACGGGAGTGCCCGGATTTGCGGGCGACGGGACTGCGGCCGTTGGCGCGAAGATGAACGCGCCGTACGGGGTGGCTCTGGATCCGTCGGGAAATCTGTATATCGCGGACTCTGGGAACAACCGGATCCGGGTGGTGAACACGGCGGGCACGATCAGCACGTTCGCGGGCAATGGAACGCCGGCGTTCCTGGGCGATGGCAGCGCGGCGACGTCTGCGGAGTTGTACTCGCCGCTGGGTGTGGCGTGCGATCCGGCAGGCAACGTGTATATCGCCGATGCGCGCAATTATGTGGTGCGGAAAGTGAACGCGGTTACGGGCGTGATTTCGACGATTGCGGGAACGAACGCCAACGATAACTACATCGACGGCAAGTCGGATTTCAGCTACGGCAACGGCCAGAACGGCGATGCGTTTACCGGCGGCGGCATCGCGACCGGCGCGGGGATCTACGCGCCGTATGGGATTGCGGTGGATCAGGCGGGAAATCTGCTGGTGGCGGAGTATTTCGATCACCTGGTGCGGAAGGTAACGGCCAATGCGGCGACGTTGTTCTTCCAGCCGGAGTTGTGGCAGAACCAGGTGAGCTCGGCGCAGAACCAGAAGGTGGAGAACGACGGCAATGCGGCGCTGAGCTTCTCCGCGGTGACACCGGATGCGAACGCGGCGGTGGCCTCCAGCGGAACGACGTGCTCGACATCGAGCAGCGTGGCGGTGGATGCGAGCTGTGTGGTGGCGGCGGAGTTTGCGCCCACCACCGCGACGCTGACTAACCCGCTGGTCGGGAATGTGAGCCTGGCCGGGAACGCGGCGAATGCGCCGCTGGATATTTCGGTGGTGGGACAGGCGCTGGGACTGAATGGCGCGATCGTGACGCTGACGTCGAGCCAGAATCCTTCGGCTTACGGGCAGACGGTGACGCTGAACGTCACGGTGAAGCAGGATCCGAACTCGACGCAGGGTACGCCGACGGGGTCAGTGACGTTCTCGGACACGTTCAAGGGGACGACGACGACACTGGGCACGCAGACATTGGCCGGGGGCAACGCGAGCCTGCAGCTGAGTTCGCTGGCGGTGGGGACGCACGTGATCACTGCGAATTACGGCGGCGATACCTACTACAGCGCATCGGCGTCGAATCCGTTGTCGCAGGTGGTGCAGGAACAAGTCACGGTGACGGTCGCGAATGCCGCCGGCGGGAATCCGTCAGCGTGGGGCGCAACGGTGACGTTCGCCGCGACGGTGACTGTGTCCGGGGGGATTCCGGTTTCGGGAGCAGTTTCCTTCTACAACAACGGGAACTATCTCGGCAGCGGGACGCTGAACGGGAATGTGGCGACGTATTCGACGGCGACGCTGCCGGTGGGCAGTAACGCGATTACGGCGAGCTACACGGACTCGAACAATGTGAGCTCGACCTCATCAGTGCTGACGCAGACGGTTGAACAGAACACGGCGGCGGCATTGACCTCGAGCCTGAACCCGGCGATTCATGGGACGCCGGTGACCTTTACGGCGGTGGTGACGGCGACGGGCACGATGGCACCGACGGGGCCGGTGACGTTCTACGACGGCACGGTGCAGATTGGAACGGGGACGCTTGCGGCGTCGGGGACGACGAGTGCGGTAGCAACGTTCCAGACCTCGGCGCTGGCGGCGGGAACGCATGCCATTACGGCGTCCTACGGCGGGGATGCGAACGACTTCAAGAGCACGTCGGCGGCGGTGAGCGAGACGGTGAACATCGCTTCCACGACGACGA
>JBKICP010000275.1:0-4134 GCA_046567085.1 Acidobacteriota bacterium | reverse complement strand
GCAAGGCGCTGGTGCTGACCGCGACGGTGACGACCGACGGCGGGAAAGCCGTGGGGACGGTGAACTTCTACAACGGGGCGGTGCTGCTGGGCGCCGGGACGCTGAACGGTGCAGGCGTGGCGACCTTCACGACGTCGACTTTGCCGGCAGGGAACTACTCGATTACGGCGAATTACGCGGGCGACTCGAACGACACGTCGAGCACGTCGGCGGCGCTGGCGCTGAGCGTGATTCAGGCAACGACGGGCGTGAAGCTCGCGACCAGCAATCCCTCGGTGCAGGTGACGGCTGCGGTCACGTTCACGGCGGCGGTGAGCGGCAACGGCGGCGTGCCCACGGGCAGCGTGACGTTCATGGATGGCGCGAACACGCTGGGCTCGGTGGCGCTGAACGGCAACGGTGTAGCGGCCTACACGACTTCATCGCTGGCGGTGGGATCGCACAGCATCACGGCGATGTACGGCGGCGACGCCAACGATGCCGGGAGCGCGTCGGGAGGGCTGACCGAAACGGTAACGGCGTACGCGACGCAGACCTCGCTGGTGGCTTCGGCGACGAACATCAATACGGATCAGGCGCTGACGCTGCTGACGACGACGACCTCGTCGAGCGGCGGCGCGGTGACGGGCACGATCACCTACATGAGCGGCACGACATCGCTGGGAACGGCGACGGTGGGAACGAACGGGGCAGCAACCTTCACGCTCAATCCGCCGGCGGGAACCTACAGCATCACCGCGCACTACAGCGGCGATGCTCTCAACGCGCCGTCGGTTTCGAACGTGGTGACGGTGAATGTGTCGCAGGCGACGGAGTTCAACATGGCGCTGAACCCGACGTCGATGAGCCTGCAGACGACCAAGTCGGGACAGGTAACGATCAACCTGGGATCGCAGAATGGATTCACCGACAAGATGGCGCTAGGCTGCGGATCGCTGCCGTATTCGGTGACGTGCAACTTCGCGAACAACGACGTCACGCTGAGCGCGAACGGGCAGACGTCGGTGACGCTGACGGTGGATACGAATTCGCCGCTGGCTTCGGGGTCGCAGGCGAAGAATGAAGGGCTGTTCGGCAGCGGCGGCATGATCGCGGCGTGGGTCTTCCCGGGAGCCACGCTGTTCGGGTTTGCCTTCCGGAGATTCCGAAAGAATGCGATGGCCCTGCGGGTACTGCTGGTGCTTGCGATGCTGGCCGGCACGACCTTCCTGATGACGGGTTGCGGCGGATTCTCGCTGAACAGCGCGAAGCCGGGCAACTACGTGATCCAGGTGACGGCGACAGGAATGCAGACGGGCGTGACGCACGTATCGAACCTCACGCTGACGGTGACCCAGTGAGCGGAGTTGGCATGACGATGCGGCGCAAATGGGTTTTCTGGATGCTGATGGTGCTGGCCCTGGGAGCGGGGGCGAGCAGCGCGCGGGCGCAGTCGCCGGAAGCCGCGGTGGGGGATTGGTCCTCTCTCGCTGTGGGGGGCAGCTTCAACGCGACCCGGCTCCAGTACGGGCAGCACTGGCTGTATGGCGGAACGGTCTTTGCCGATGCGAATTTTACGTGGCGGTACGGGATCGAGGGAGAGACGAACTGGGAGGTTCTGCACCAGTTCGAGCAGACGCACGCGACGACTTACCTGCTGGGGCCGCGGTTTCAGCTGGCCGGGATGGGGCAGAACGCACAGTGGCGGCCGTATGTGAAGTTTCTGGTGGGCGATGGGTACTTCAATTTCCCGTACAGCTATGCGACCGGCAACTACTTCGTGATGGCGCCGGGCGGGGGGCTGGATTACCGGGTGAATTCGCGGATCCGGCTGCGTCTGTTCGATGTGGAGGATCAGTACTGGCCGGGATTCACGTATGGATCGATGACGAACATCAGCGTGAGCACAGGGGTGCGGTACCGGATCCGCTGAATCCTGTGGTGCATGAGATTTGGTGCCGGGGTTTCCCGGACCGCTATTCGTGGGGTGAGGGCGGGGTTTCAGGCTCGGGATCGGACGCGGGTGTTGGGTTCGGAGCGGCTTCGGCATTCTGAGCTAAGGCGAAAGGCTCGCTCGGGGGGGGAGGCTCAGGTGCGGGCGCTGCGGCCGGGGGCGCTGCGACTGGCTGCGCAGGAAGAATCTGAACCAGAGAAGGCGGCTGAGGCGCGGCGGTGGCCATGGCGGCTTCATGCTGGGCGCGGGCGGCTGCATCGATATCCACGGGAATGCCGCCGGGGACGAACTCCGGGAAGCCGTACTTGTGCCGGAGGTCGGCGGTGAAGCGGACCACGAAGAACATCAGCAAAAAAGAGACAAGGACGGCGAAGGCTGAGCCTTCCGGACCCTGGACGCCGCCGGTGATCCATGCGGGACCGGTTGCGTTGGTGGCGAGGACGGGCGAGTAGGTCATGGAGCCGGAGACGGGCAGGCCGAAGAGCATGCTCATGGTGGCGATCCATGCGAAGTGGAATCCCCAGCTGACCCAAAGCGCGCGGGTGCGGAGGACGGCGATGGCCAGGACCAAGCCGAGGAAGAAGGAGACCAGGACGGAGGCGGTCGTGGTGGGTGCGGCATGGGTCCGCCAGATGGCGTAGACGACGGCCATGAAAAACGCACCGAGGACCGGTCCCATGGCTTCCACGAGGCGCAGGAAGGGATAGCCGCGGAAGGCGATCTCGATGCCCAGGGTGCCGGCGGCCAGGGCGACGATGTCGAGAGCCAGGATGAAGAACTGATGCGCATTGGTGAAGGCGGTGACGACCAGTGCACCGATGAGGGCCGCGGGCAGGACGCAGGCGAGGACGCCGGCCCATCCGAGGGCGGCGCCGAGAGCGAATTCGCCACCCCAGCCCGAGCGGGGGGCGAGCGCGGTGGCCTGAGCGGATTCCATGCGCCGCTGGCCGATGCGGCTCATGGCCCAGTAGCCGACGATGAGGAGGAAGAGGAGGAAGATGCGGTAGAGCGGCTCTTGCAGGTCGCCGGAAGAGAGGCCCTGGGAGGCGCGGGCGGCGATGAGATCAGAGAAGAGAAACCACGCCGCAGCGAGGAGGAACCAGACCAGCGCATAGAGCCTTTGCAGAAAACTCACGCGGTTGCTCCGAAAAGAAATGCGGCGCGCTGGAGAATCATCAGCAGTATTTCGATGCCTGCCTTGGCTCAGGTGGTGTAGAACTGGGCGATATTGCGGAACTTGTCGTACCGGCGGCGAACCAGCTCGTCGACGGAGAGGCTTTTCAGTTCGTTGAGATGCCAGCGGAGCTTCTCGGAGAGGACTTCCGCGGCTCCGGCCAGATCGGTGTGCGCGCCGCCATCGGGTTCGGGGACGATGTCGTCGACGCAGCCGAGGGAGCGAACGTCGGTGGCGGAGATGCGCATGGCTTCGGCGGCCTTGTCCTTGAAGGAGGCATCGCGCCACAGGATGGCGGCACAACCTTCGGGCGGAATCACCGAATAGATGGCGTTTTCGAAGATGAGGACGCGGTCGGCGACGGCCAGTCCGAGGGCACCGCCGGAGCCGCCTTCGCCGGTGATGACGGCGACGATGGGGACGCGCAGGCGAGACATCTCGCGCATGTTGCGGGCGATGGCCTCGGCCTGGCCTCGTTCCTCGGCGCCAACGCCGGGATAGGCGGCGGGGACGTCGATGATGGAGAGGATCGGCCGCGAGAACTTTTCGGCGATCTGCATGCAGCGGAGCGCCTTGCGGTAACCCTCAGGGTTCGGCATGCCGAAGCGGCGGTTGACTTTGTCTTTGGTGGAACGGCCCTTGAGGTTGGCGATGAGCATGACTTCCTGGCCGTCGAAGCGGGCCATGCCGCAGGAAATCGCGGGATCGTCGCCGAAGGAGCGGTCGCCGTGAATCTCGGAGAAGTCGGTGCAAATCCGCTCGATGAAATCCATGGGGTAGGGCCGTTGAGGGTGACGTGCCAGCTCGGTTTTCGCCCATTCCGGAGATACCGGTGGCGGATTGGTCTCTGCCTGTTCGGTCATAAGAGAGGGAGGCGGTCCGAGATTGATTGTATGGATGAGAAGAGGACGGGGCAAATGCGGAGGGCGGGGAAGCGGATTCGCTAAGATCGGCGCAGGAGAGTGGTATGGCGAGACCAGTGGCCGTGGTGACGGGAGCATCGAGCGGAATCGGAGAGGTCTTTGCC
>JBKICP010000274.1:0-4908 GCA_046567085.1 Acidobacteriota bacterium | reverse complement strand
CCAACGGGGTGCGGGATGCTGCCACAGGGAGTTCTGGGCTTCCAGTATGAAGCCGAACGTTCGAGCACCGGGGTGACGTCGCTGGCGGGGTTGCCGCTGTATCTGGACCTGATCCAAAGCAGCGGGCTGACGGCAGCGATCCGCCGGCACCAGCCCGCTGCTTTGGATCAGGTCCAGGTACAGCGTAACCGCTTCGCAAGTGGACCCATGCGATCAGCGCGCATGACAAGCAAAATGCACGTTTCGGTTGTCTCGGATCATCACCAAAACAACCCTCGGCGCCGCACTGGACTTGTGGAGCGGCGTCGCCAAGAACGTCCCCAGCAGATCAGCCCCGAACCGATCGGACTTCTGCGCTTCCCACCCCTGCTCGACATGAAGGCTCTGAAAATAGGATGGCGTTGGCAGCGAAAAGCGATTGCCAGCGCGTCGGAGCCTTCCGCTAGAACCTCCGCATCCTTAGGCGTGAACACCAAGGCCCCCTGAATGGTGAAGCGACTTTCCTCTCTGATCTCAACGGATGCCGGGCTTTGGGCACCTGGCGAGCGGCTTGACGTTCCAAAATACATTTCCGCCAAGGAAGACAACGGTCCGGATGTCCCTCTGCGGCGGCGCCTCTCCGACAAACTCGGCCGGCTTGTCGACGACGCCGAGCGGGTTGGTAACGCCTCGATTGCGACACAGCTTCTGACTGTCCTTGAAGGGACCCGCCGACGGAGCCGGAACTCGATCGAGAGGGAACGAAGGACGCCAGAGGGCCCGCGCAGGATGGCCAAATAGCCGCGGCCAATAGGCCACCGCTGCTGACACCGGACGGACAGAAGACTCGTCAAACCCTCATCGCTTGGCGATTTACCCAGTCCCGCAGGGTTTGCCGGTCGGTTCCCGACTGCTCCACCGCAGTTTGTCGCGGAAGACCCCTCAAGATCCGGGCGCCGTGCATGGGAGGGCGCCGCACCTGCGCGCTATCGTCGCTCTTGGCCGGGCCGGCCCGCGCGCAGCAGGCGACACCGCGACCACAAAGCTCTTGGTGACTGACGGCCGAGCACTGGCGCTGCGGGGCCCGAGACCGCCGCCGGCCCAACCCTGCCGATGCTGGTGCATGAAAAGAAGGCACCCGGGCGGCAGGAGGCTGCATTTGTTTGCAGCCGTCGGTGTGTCGATATCACCAGAGCCAGACCAGAAGCATCCCGGCGACGGTCCAGACGAGGCCGGCATTCACGAGGGCAAACAGAATTCCGCGAGACGCTCGAAGATCATCGTCCTCGTCGTCATTGAGGTAACAATCTTCGATCTCTGCTATCTGCCGACGTAGTGCCTCAGCCTCTTCGGAGGCTGGGTGGAACCGCAGGAGCGGTATGAGAAGTGGCCTGATTTCCCGAAGGCGACCTGGACGTCGGCGATCGGCGGCCTCCGCGAACGGTGGCTGGTGGCGGTGTGTCGCCCCGTTCGAATCGGAGGGATGCCTCTGGTCCATGGTCGCCGAGCGAGCTTCCGCGCGGATCGCCTACAATACGCTTACGATTCCCTGCTAGAATCCGATCACGCTGGGAGGGGGTTTTCGCCGACGCCCAAAAGGAGAACACGAGGACGGCATCGGCCTCGATCACGCATGCATCACAGAGAAATTCCGGGCGGTGCGTAGATCACGCCGTTGTCACAGACCGGTGATAGGCGGCTCCCGATGCGAGCTGGGATGTTCTCGGCTTGGTCCGTCATCGCCACCGCCGCGGGTGTTCGCCACCCAGCCCATAGGCCGGCAGAGCTCGGTCTCATGTCGGGCGATGAGACTCAACGAGCTCGCCAACCGTCTGGCCATCGCCGCTGACCTGCGGTTCGAACCGCAGGACTGACACCAATGAAGCCCCTGCCATCCCGGCGGGGGCGTTTCTTCTGGCCGGCTGCCGGCGGCCCAGCGAATGGCGGTAGCCTGCCCGCCTCCGAGCCGCCCGGCATTCCCGAGGAGGTTCCGATGGCCGTTCGCGCCGTGATCTCCGCACGCTATCCCTCCGACATGCTGGGCGAGGACTCGAGCGAGGATCAGGTCAAAGTCTGCCCGCGCTCCATTGGCTGCCAGGGCTGGACTTTGATCGCGCCCTACGGTGACCGCGTCGTCAGCTCGGCCAGTCCAGTCGGAGGCTGCTTCCCTCGGTTTCGTAACCAGTCCGAAAGAGCTCGAAGGCCAGAGAATCGGCAGAGATACTCCCAGCCGGGCGAGGTATCACACGGTCGGCTTGCCTTGCAGCAGTCACGACTGCCCCAATCGGTCCGATTGAGGTAGCTGTCCGTTTCCACGTCCGCCCTGGCACCGATGACCGACCCCTGCGCCTGCATCATCGCCCATTTTGACCTGCGTCTGATTGCGCGAGCTGCAATTCTAGCGTTGATTACGAGCTGGACTTCCTTCGGGTTGTTCGAGCGAGCTGCGGCAGCCACCCGCCGGAGCGGCCTGTGGCTGCTGGCAGCCGGCGTGACGATGGCGGCTGGTATGTGGCCGCTGCATTTCATGTCCGCGCTGGCGTTCCGAGTCCACTTCCCACTCGGCGCGGCACTGGCGCCGACGCTTGCTTCTCTGGTGCTCGGCATCGCCGGCAGCCTGGCAGGGTTCGCGATTGCGTCGACCGGGGGTTCCGGTCGCGGCAGAGCCGCGCTGGGAGGCGCGGTGATCGGACTTTCCATAGCGGCGATGCACCTCAGCGGCCTGGGAGGGCTACGTTTCGCCGGGGTGTTGCATTGGGATTCGCACTTCGCTGCGGCGTCAGTGTTGGTCGCGGCCGGCACCGCCGCACCTAGCGCGCTGCTGGGGCGTGAAGGAGCCAGCGCCTGGCGGCGCTTCACCGCGGCCCTGATGTTCGCTGCCGTCGTGACAGCCATGTTCATCACCGCGCTGCCGGCAGTCGCGTTGGTGCCAATGACGACCCCGGCTCCCGCAGGCGTGATTGGAGAGACGCCTCTGACCTACGCGATTCTGGCGGCGGTGGCGCCGATCCTGCTTGCTGCGCTCGTGCTACCGACCTTGGATCGGGAGCGTGCGCGGCGGATCGAGGTCGAAATGCGCCGCTTCCGTCGGTTCGCCGATGCCACCTTCGAAGGCATCCTGCTGCTGCGCGATGCGGTCGTGATCGACGTGAACCAGACTTTGTGCGACTTGGCCGGCGTGGAGCCACACCAGATTGTTGGTCGGTCGGTGGTTGAGCTGCTGCCGGCGTTGGCTGAACTGTCAGCGCCTTGGCCGCGGGACAAGCTGGAGACGATCCTGGCATCCCCAACCGGCGGTCTTCGTCCGGTCGAAGTCTTGATCCGGGCGGTAACGGGGCAAGGCCGGGCCGCAACGGTGGTTGCGGTCCGTGACGTTGCGGAGCGGCAAGCAGCTGAGCGGCGCATTGCGTTTCTTGCAAACCATGACACGCTGACCGGACTTGCTAACCGCATATTGTTCAACGACCGGCTCGCTCAGGCGCTGGCGATGGCAGACCGCTCTCGGGGGAAGGTAGCTCTGCTGTCCCTCGATCTCGACGGGCTCAGGCTGGTGAATGACAGCTATGGTCATCCGGCTGGCGACCTAGTACTGCGCGAGGTCGCCACACGGTTGCTGCGTGAGTTGCGTGACACGGACACGGTGGCGCGGCTCGGTGGCGACGAATTCGCGATCGTGCAACCGTTTGCCGAGCAGCCGAACGCAATCGCGGCGGTGGCGCGGCGGGTGATCGATGTGCTGGCGTCGCCATTTGAGGCCGGCGGGCAGCGCATCGCGATCAGCGTCAGCGTCGGCATCGCGCTCTACCCGGATGACGCACAAACGGACGACGTGCTGCTGAAGCGCTCGGACCTCGCTCTGTTGCGTGCCAAGCAAGAAGGGCGGGGCACGTTTTGCTTCTTCGAGCCGGGGATGGATCGGATACTGCAGCGTCGGCGCCTGCTGGAACACGATCTCAAGCACGCAATGGCGCAAGAGCAGCTGGAGATCCACTACCAGCGAATCTGCCGCGCCGGCTCAATGGAGGTAGTGGGATATGAAGCGCTGCTGCGTTGGAACCACCCCTCCCGTGGCGCTGTGCCACCCTCCGAGTTCATCCCGCTGGCCGAAGAGAGTGGACTCATCCTGCCGTTGGGTCGCTGGGTCTTGGAACATGCCTGTCGCGAGGCCCGCTCGTGGCCGAACAGGCACTTCGTGGCGGTCAACCTCTCCCCCATTCAGTTCGGTCAGCGAGACTTTGTCGAGATGACGGCTGGGATCCTGGCACACACCGGGTTGCCGCCGACACGGCTTGAGATTGAGGTTACGGAGGGAATCCTGATCAGCAACACCGCGCAGGCTGAGAAAGTGTTGCACGGACTCAAAGCCCTGGGCGTTCGCGTCACTCTGGATGATTTCGGCACCGGCTATTCAAGCCTCGGTTATCTTCGGCGGTTCCCCTTCGACGCAATTAAGATCGACCGGTCCTTTGTCCAGGGCCTCGGCACCGATAGGGACGCCGGTATGATTGTGCACTCGATCCTGGCGCTGTGCTGCAGCCTTGACCTCAGAGTAACCGCCGAAGGCGTCGAGACGGACGATCAGCTCGCCAGTCTGCGAGCTTACGGTTGCGACTTGGTGCAGGGATATTTGCTAGGGCGGCCGGTCAGCGCGGCCGAGCTGAACGTCCCTGCAGCCCCCCCGTTAGCAGGCTGCTGAGGACGTCGTTCGCCGACGGCACTGCCTCTCACCGACCAGTCGCGGCCCTGCTTCCGGCTTCCCCATGAACGGCGGTAGGCTGCCCGCCTCCGAGTCGCCTGGCATCCCCGGGGAGGTCCCGATGACCGTTCGCGCTGTGATCTACGCGCGGTATTCCTCCGACATGCAGCGCGAGGCCTCGATCGAGGACCAGCTCGAGGTGTGCCGGCGCTATATCACCCGCCAGGGCTGGA
>JBKICP010000273.1:0-11097 GCA_046567085.1 Acidobacteriota bacterium | reverse complement strand
CTCCCTCGATCGCCGGCGTCATCGCCGCCGCATCGCCATGCGTCCGCACCTCCAGCGCCAGCAGCGAGCTGAGATCGTGCTGCGTATACGGCACGTAGAAATACGCCGGCGCCGCGCCCGCCAGGCTTCCGTAGTGCGCGTCGCCCGCTACCCCCACCACCTCCATCGGATGCGATGGATCGCTCCCCATCGTGAAGTGCCGCCCGATCGGATCCTCATGCGGCCAGTACTTCTCCGCCATCGTCCGGCTCACAATCGCCACATCCGCGCTCTTGCTCGTGTCGGCATCCGTAAAGCTCCGCCCTTCCACCAGCGGAATCTCCAGCGTCCGAAAATAATCCGGCCCGATGGCGTTGTTGCCGATCGTCGGAGCGCTCTGTCCCGCAGGCGGCGTGTGCCCCTCGATCGTCACCGTTTCCGAATCGTTGTCGATCAGCCCCATCGGAATCGACTGCGCCACCGTCGCCGAGACCACGCCCGGCAGGCTCCGCACCCGCGGCAGCATCTCCTTGTAAAACTCCAGCGAACGCTGCGTGTTGTATCCGATCTCGCCGGGATCCATCATCATCGTCAGCACATGCCGCGGATTGAATCCCAGCTCCGCATGCTCCGACTGCCGCAGGCTCCGCAGAAACAGCCCCGCAATCACCAGCAGCGTCAGCGCCGCTCCCATCTGCACCATCACCAGCGCATCGCGGAACCGGTGGCCGTGGCCCGTAATCCCGCGCCCGCCTTCCCGCAGCACCAGATTCAGATTCGCCCGCGCCAGCCGCACCGCCGGCACAATTCCCACCACCGATCCCGCCGCCACCGCCAGCACGGCCGAGAACACAAACACGTGCCAGTCGAAACTGAAATCGAACCCGATCGGCAGATCCGTCTGCAAATTGATCGACATCAGCAGCCGGCTTCCCGCCAGCCCCAGCGCGATCCCGCCCATTCCCCCCAGCACCGCCAGCAGCACGCTCTCGGTCAGCATCTGCCGGATCAGCCGGAACCGCCGCGCCCCCAGCGCCGATCGGATCACCATCTCGCGCTCCCGCACCGTCGCCCGCACCAGCAGCAGATTCGCTACATTCACGCACGCCAGCAGCAACACCAGCCCCGCCAATCCCAGGAAGATCGCCGAGATCGCATTGAAGCTGTTGTCCTGATCCAGATCGCCCGCCGCCAGCCGTCCGGCTTCCAGCGAAAAGGTCCTGATCCCCGCATCCTGCTCCTCCCGCGGATGCGCCGCCGCCAGATTCCGCGCCGCCACCGCCAGCGCCGCATCCGCCTGCCGCGCCGTCACTCCGCCGGCCAGCCGGACAAATACCTGCATTCCGCGGTTCGTCACCTTGTTGAAGTCCGCCACCGGCGTATTCTCAATCGACACCGTCATCGCCAGCGGCAGATACGCCTGCACCTCCAGGATGCTGCTCAGCCCTCGATAACCTTTGGGCGCCACTCCGATAATCGTTACCGGCTTCCCGTCCAGCGCCACCCTCCGCCCGATCACATCGGGACGGCCCCCGAAATGCTCCTGCCAGTAGCCGTAGCTCAGCACCATGTAAGGATCGGCGCCCGGCGTCACGCCCTCCGTCGCCTTGAACAGCCTTCCCAGCGCCGGCTCCACGCCCAGCGCCGCAAAGTAATTCCCCGTCACGTAGTCCGTGAACAGTCGATCCGGCTGGCTCCCGGCCATCGTGATCCCGTCCAGCCCGTACTGCCCGCCGAAGACCTCCGAGAACACGCCCTTCGTCTGCTCCGCGACGGCCTGCATCTCCGGCACCGACATCTGCGATCCGAAAGGCCCGCCCTTCTGCCGCAATCCCAGCGTCCGCACCTGCGTCTCGTTCTCGATATGCAGCGAACGAAACAGCATCCCGTTCACCATCGAAAAGATCGCCGTGTTCACCCCGATCCCCAGCGCCAGCGTCACAATCGCGATCGCCGCAAAGCCCGGGCTCTTCCACAGCTGCCGCGCCGCATAGCGCAGATCCCGCCCCATCTCTTCCACCGACACCAAACTGTTCATCTTCCAGATCTCCTCGCGAATCGCCGTTGGATTCCCCAGCTTCAGATACGCCTGCCGCCGCGCCTCGCCGGGCGTCATCCCGCGCGCACGGTTGTCGTCGATCTCGTGCGCCAGATGCGCCTCCAGCTCGCGCGCCCGCTCCTCGTCCCACTCTTTCCGTCGCAAATACCGGCGCCAGTTCATCGCTCCGTCCTCCGGCTACTCCGCCACCCGCCCTGCATGTCCCAGCACCCGCCCGATCGCCGCGACCATCGACTCCCACCGGTTCGTCTCCACCGTCAGCCGCTTCCGCCCCGCCGCCGTCAGCTTGTAGAACCGCGCCTTCCGGTTGTTCTCGCTCGCGCCCCAGTACGACAAAACCCATCCGCGATTCTCCAGCCGGTGCAGAGCCGGATACAGCGATCCCTGCTCGACCTGCAGCACCTCTTCCGACGTGTGCTCGATCACGTGCGCAATCGTGTGCCCGTGCGCCGGACCCGTCACCAGCGTGCGCAGGACCAGCATGTCCAGCGTCCCCAGCAGCAGCTCTTCCTTCTTCGAACGCCCCACTTTTCCTCCAGTAGAACTTCTATGGGAATCAACCCTACACCAATAGACCGTCTATTGGAAAGAGGAAAGAAGTCCCCACGCGACGGGCGACGGGCCACCGGCTACCGGCTACAGGCCACCGGCTACAGGCTCCACCCTGTACCCTGTACCCTGATCCCTGGACCCTCCCATGCGTACCGTCCGCGCCACCCGTTACGTGCTCCCGCTCCGCGAAGGCGGCTCTCTGCCCGCCATCGTCGAAGCCGATGACCTCGGCCTGTACGTCGTCAAATTTCGCGGAGCCGGCCAGGGCATCCTCGCCCTCATCGCCGAGCTCGTCGCCGGAGAAATCGGCCGCGTCCTCGGCCTCCGCGTCCCCGAGCTCGTCTTCATCGACATCGATCCAGCCCTCGGCCGCAACGAGCCCGACTCGGAAATCCGCCAGCTCCTCAAAGCCAGCCCTGGCCTCAACCTTGCCCTCGACTACCTCCCCGGCTCCACCATGTTCGATCCCGCCGCACGCGACGCCGCGCCCTCACCCGAAGCCTCTCTGCTCGTCTGGTTCGACGCCTTCGTCCTCAACGTTGACCGCACCCCGCGCAACGCCAATCTCCTCGTCTGGCACCGCCGCCTCCATCCCATCGATCACGGCGCCGCGCTCTTCTTCCATCACAACTGGCCCGCGCGCGAGAGCAAAATAGAATCGCCCTTCATGGAAATCGAGCAACACATCCTGCTGCCCTTCGCCAACGAAATCGAAGAGGCCGCCCAGATCGCGCGCCAGCGCCTCACTCCCGCGCTCCTCACCGACATCGTCTGCCTCATCCCCGATTCCTGGATCGAGGCCATCCCCGGCGACCCCCAGCCCATCGACCCCGTCGAGCGCCGCGCCGGCTACATCGACTTCCTCACCCGCCGCCTCGCTGCCGCGGAAATCTTCGAACAGGAGGCCATCCGTGCCCGCTCCCGCCTCCTTTGATTACGCCATCCTCCGCGTCGTCCCCCGCGTCGAGCGCCAGGAGTTCATCAACGCCGCAGTCATCGTCTTCTGCCCCGAAAAGAAGTATCTCGACGCCCGCGTCCATCTTGACGCCGCCCGCCTCCACGCCCTCTGTCCCCCGCATCTGTGCCGGCGACCCCGCCGCCGGCCCCATCGCCCGCCTCTCCCAGCGCGAACGCTTCCACTGGCTCATCTCGCCGCGCTCCACCATCCTCCAGCCCTCACCCGTTCACACCGGCGTCTGCGACGGAACCGAAGGCCTCCTTGAGCGCCTCACTCAACAATTCCTGCTCCCCTGATCCCGCGGATTCGCACTCTTCACGTCTCTTTCACAATCGCCGACGATCCCTGCAGTAACTCCATCTTGTGCGCACCTAACTCGAAAGCTAAGATGGGGGCGTTCCTCACACCCCGTTGAAAGGGATTCTTATGGCCATCGCCCGCCAGGTGATTACTTCGCTCCAGCACGACGGCACCGACATGCTCGGAACCAAAACGCTCGCCGTCAAGATTGCCGACGAGAGCATCGTCTCCGGTTCGCTCCTCACCGTCGAAAGCAATCACTTCTGCGTCCTCAAGTCCCGCGGCGCCGTGCTGAATGTCTATGAGACCGGCCAATACGCCCTCTCCACGCCCGACAAGCCCATCCTCGGCTCCATCGCCCAGGGCTTCTTCGGTGGCAATTCCCCGTGGACCTACGAAGTGATCTACATCAATCGCTCCAAGCTGCTCATCCGCAGCGAAGGCGTCGCCACCAGCGAAGAAATGGCCGAGATGGCCTACCAGGTCGACTACTACATCCACGTCGACAGCAAGGAAGCGGCACTCGAACTGATCACCCACCTGCCCTTCAACGGCAACAGCATCGATACCCGCGAAGTGGCCGAGTACGCCGGACCCGCCATCGAGCAGTCCATCAATCAGGTCGTCCAGGTCACCAAAATGGAGGACATCAACGAGCACATCAACGAAGTGCGCGAGCTCGTCAAGAACCACCTCGCCGATTTTCTGAAGACCTACGGCATCACCCTCAACGACCTCAAGATCCTCATCATGCCCAAAGACGAGCGCATGCGCGAGCTCATCTCGCTGCAGGCCATGGGCCTCACGCCCATTGAGGCGGTCCGCTACTACCTCGCGCTCAAGATGGCAGAAAAAGGTCTGGTCTCCGCTCCCAACGCCGCCGCCGGACTCCCGTTCAGCATCGGCCCCGCCACCGGCTTCTATCCGGTCGGCAACGAAGCGGGACTCAACGGAGGCAAGTGATGGCCGGCGAAAGCTTCTACGACGCCGGCGTGCTGCGCCAACTGGCGACCAACCTCTTCTACGGTTGCGGCTACAACTTCTACCGCGTCGAAAATCAGCTGCGCGCCGACGACCAGCTCATTCGCAGCAAGGCGGCTTCGCTTCTCGGCGAAGCCGTCGCCAGTGTCAGTGCGGCGGAGTCCGCCTACCGCAGCGAATTCCTCCCGCCGCCCACCCGCGCGAAGCCCTTTCCCGACGCGGCCGCCGTCGCCGACGCGCAGCATCTCGAAAATCTCGGCCGCGGCATTGCTGCACTCGAAGCCGCGCTCCAGCATCAACCCGTCCCGGCCAACGACCGCATGAGCCAGCGCTACCGCGACGAAGCGCCCACCCTGCAGAACCTCCTCCAGCAGGACGAGCGCCTCGTCGGCCAGTGTGAGCTGATGCGCTCCACCGTCGAGAGCCGCGACCCTGCCACCATCCTCCGCAAGCGCCCCGACCTCGAAGCCGGCCTGGAGGCGATCCGCACCACCCTGCGCGAAAGAGAATTGCTCCTTCTCAACCCCGCCTGAATCTTTTCCGGAACGCGGATCGCCGGACACCGAGCGCCTTGGCTGTCCGCTGTCCGCGAACCGCTCCCTTGTCCCATTCGTCACAAACTCCCCCATCTACGAAAGTCTTCGTTGACATCTACGAACCTCTTCGTATATTGTCTTCATCATGAAGCGACCCCTCCAGCTCCCCCGCCCCACCGAAGGCGAACTCGAGCTCCTCCGCATCCTCTGGGAACGCGGCCCCTCCACCGTCCGCGACCTTCACGACCAGATCAGCGTCACCCGCCCCATCGGCTACACCTCGGTCCTCAAGCTCCTCCAGATCATGACCGACAAAGGCCTCGTCGAGCGCGAAGAATCCGGCAAGGCGCACATCTACCACCCCGCCGCCTCGCAGAACGAGACCCAGAACCAGCTCCTCCGCGACATCTCCGAGCGCCTCTTCGCCGGATCGGCCGCGCAGCTGGCCATGCACGCGCTCGCCCTCGAGCCCGTCAACGACCACGACCTCGAAGCTCTCCGCACCCTCATCGACCAAAAGAGGAACCGCAAATGACGCACCACTGGGAAGCCCTCGGCTGGACCCTCGTCCACTTCTTCTGGCAGGGCGCCGCCATCGCCCTCGTCTACCGCGTCGCCGATCTCGCCCTCGCGCGCCGCTCCGCGAATGCTCGCTACGTGCTCGCCCTCGGCGCGCTCCTCGGCATGCTCGCCGTCTCGGTCGGCACCCTGGCGTATGAAGAGTCCGCGCTCGCTGCTCAGCCAACCCATACAACGGCCCTCGTCGCCGCCCCCGCTGCGCAAAGCGCGGCCGACCGCACCAACACGGACCTCCTCCTCACGGACCGGACTGCAGCAAACCGCTTCACCGCGAACCGCTTCTTCGCCGAAACCAACCTCATGCCGTACCTGGATATCTTCTGGCTCGCCGGCGTCGTCCTCCTCTCCCTCCGCACCCTCGGCGGATGGTGGCTCATCCGCCGCATGAAGGCCCGTCTCCACCAGGCCCCGCACACGCTGCGCCTCCGCCTCGACGTCCTCCGCCGCCAGATGAACATCCCCCGCTTCGTCGACCTCCGTCTCTCCGAGCGCATCGCCAATCCGCTCACCGCCGGCGTCCTGCGCCCGTGGATCCTCCTCCCCGCCACCGCGCTCACCGGCCTCAGTCAGGAGCAGCTCGAAGTCGTCCTCGCCCACGAGCTCGCCCACATCCGCCGCGCCGACTACTTCTGGAACCTCCTCCAGACCTCCATCGAAACCCTCCTCTTCTTCCACCCCGCCGTCTGGTGGATCAGCCGCCGCGTCCGCGAAGAGCGCGAGCTCTGCTGCGACGACATCGCCGTCGCCGCCTGCACCGACCCCACCGTCTACGCCTCCGCTCTCCTCCGTCTCGAAGAAGAGCGCCGCACGCGCCTCCACCTGGCCATGGCCCTCGACGGCCATCAGTCCCGCGCCGGCCTCCGCGCCCGCATCCTCCGCATTCTCGGCGACCGCGAAGCTGCCCCGCGCTCCTTCCGCCCCATCTCCCTCGCCGGCGTCTCCATCGCCCTCGTCCTCTTCCTCTGCCCGCTGCCGAAGCTCTTCGCCAGCTTCCGCGCCGTCCCCGACGTCGCCGCCAGCATCGTGCCCACAGCCACCCGCGTCACCCGCACCGTCGTCTACCGCGCCATCCACACGCGTCTGCAGACAGCTGCCGCCACCCCTGCTCCCGCGCCCAAACCCAGCGCGTCGCGAGCCGAAGAACCATCACCCGCCCCCGCGCCGGACAACCAGGATCAATCCGACAGCGCCGCTCCCACCACTGGCCACTCGGACTACATCGACGCCATGAAGGCCGCTGGCTACAACGTCGATCTGGATCAATACATCGCCATGAAAGTCCAGGGCATCACGCCCCAGTACGCGGCCGACATGGCCAAAGCCTTCGGCGCCAAACCCTCCGCCAGCCAGCTCATCGCCCTCAAAGTCCAGGACGTCACCCCCAACTACGTCGCCGAAATGCGCGCCGGCGGGCTCGACGGCGACGCCAGCAAATTCATCGCCATGAAGGTCCAGGACATCACCCCCGAGTACGCCGCCGAGATGGCCAAAGCCACCGGCGAAGCCAATCTGCCGGTCGGCAAACTCATCGCCATGCGCGTCCAGGACCTGACCCCGGAGTACATCTCCAGGATGCGCGCCGCCGGCTATGACGCCGACGCCAGCAAGCTCATCGCCATGAAGGTCCAGGACATCACTCCCGAGTACGCCGACGCCATGTCCAAACTCGGCTACGGCAAGCCCTCCGTCGATCAGCTCATCGCCATGAAGGTCCAGGGTGTCACCGCCGACTACGCCGCCAAACTCCACGCCGACGGTATCGACGCCGCCTCCTTCAACGACCTCATCCAGTACCGCATCTTCAACGTCTCGCCGGAATTCGTCGCCGGCATGAAGGCCGCCGGCTTCACCAACATCCCCACAAAGAAGCTCGTCACCCTGCGCGTCCAGAATGTCACCCCCGACTTCGCAAAGAGCGTCAAAGCCCAGTTCCCCGACGCCACCGCCGAGGACCTTGTGCAGATGCGCATCTTCAACATCAACGGCGACTTCATCGCCAACGCCAAACGCCACGGCTTCACCGATCTCACCATCAGGAAGCTCGTCAAGCTCCGCATCTCCGGCATCCTCGACGACGAAGTAACCAAAAACTAAAGAAGGGTGTCATCCCGAGCGGAGCGCCGTGGGGCCCCGTCCGTGCCGTCAGGCATCGACGGGGCAGGCGGAGCGAGGGACCTGCTTCTTTTCAGCTCCGGCAGCATCCCCGCTGGAAACACTGAACCCGCAACTTGCAACCACACCAGGAGAAACCGCCATGAGCGTTCGCGCCGCGATTCTCACAACCGTTCTCTGCCTCGCCGGCAGCCGCCTCTTCTCCGCTCCCCTCTTCTTCGCAGAAGACACCCTCGAAACCCTCCACGGATCCTGCACCCTGGCCCCCTCCACCACCCCCGATCACGTCCGGTATGAGTTCACCAGCTCCTGTGACGTCTCCGGCGACAACTGCAGCAACCACGACCACGACTCCGACGTCCCCGTCGCCACCTTCACCGGCCTTGCCCTCGCCGACTTCGAGCGCGAAGGCGCGCACATCGACGCCCGCATCGTCGCCGAAGCCGGCACCATCTCCTGCTCCGGCCAGATCCACGCCGCCACCCTCACCGGCGATTTCACCTTCACCCCCAATGCGTCCTTCGTCGAAAGCATGGCCCGCCTCGGCTTCACCGGCCTCACGTCCAACAAGCTCGAGGCCTACACCCTCTTTCACATCGATACCGCATGGGTCCGCCAGCTCCAGGCCGCCGGCGTCACCGAGATGGACTCCGGCAACCTCATCGCGCTGCGCATCTTTAAAATCACACCGGACTACGTGCGCAGCATGGACGCCCTCGGCTACACCCACCTGCCCGCCGGCAAGCTCATCGCCTTTGGCGTCCAGCATGTCAATCCCGACGAGGTGAAGCAGTACCGCGCCCTCGGCTACCAACCCACGCCCGACCAGCTCATCCAGATGCGCATCTTCAAAGTCACGCCCGACTTCATCCACCGCATGCAGGACCGCGGCCTCCACGACCTCACCATCGCGAAGCTCGTCCAGATCCGCATCTTCAAGCTCGCCGATTAAGCGCCATCCTGCGCCAGAAATGCATTCCCAATAACGGAAGGGTGTTACTTGCTGCCCTCCTGGTAAGCACAAAAGGTACCGTGCCGACTGTCAACGGTCACGGCTCTGTGATCCCCACATGGGTGCCCCTGCCGTAGTCTGGACACGGTTGCTTAAACCGATCATCGCAGTTCCCTGCTCCTTTCGCTGACTCTCCGTCGCGATGTACCGAAAAAGGAGGCGAGAGATGGTCCTCTCGTGGAACAGCCGATCCTGGCATCTCTCCGGATCGATTCCCTCTCTTATTCTCACCGCACTATTCTTCGCTTTGTCGCCCGGTTACTCAGGGGCCCAATCCGAATCGCGCACCTGGATCTGGCCCGACTGCGACACAACCCATCCCTGCGTCGTCCACCATATCGACACCGTAGCCACCGGTACCGCCTACGGCGAGACCCTCCAGGACTTCCAGCTCTCCACCGAGCCCAGTTCTCCCGGGAACCTCCTCGTCTTCACCGTGATGCACGCCAGCTCCAAATCCATCACCGTCACCGATAACAACAACGGCGCATGGCAAACTGCCGTCACCACCACCAATGCCTCCGACGGCGCAAAGAGCGAGCTGCTCTACCTCTGCGGCGCGGCGCCCGGCACCAGCCTCATCACCATCCATCTCAGCCAGCCCGCCGTTCACGATGAGCCGCTCCACTTCACCTACGACGAAGTCAGTGGCATGGCTCCCACGGCATGCCTTGACGGCGCCGCCGCGGCCAATGGCCTCCGCGGAACCCTGCAGCCTGGTCCCGTCACCACCACCACCGACGGCGACATGATCTTCAACTACGCCGAGGAATCCTACCCGTACCCGGAATACGACAACCCCATCGCCGGCGTCACCCCCGACAGCAATTCGGCTCTGCTGATGGAAAACGTCGTCGACAAATACGCCAGCGAAGTAAGCCTCCAGGCCGCGCACGGTGCCTTCACCCCTGCGCTCACCATCAATGGCAACTCCAGCAGCCGTAACTGGAACTCGGTCGCCGCGGCCTTCGTTCCATCCACCGGCGCAGGAACGCAACCCTCCGGCATCCACGTCACGCGCATTCTTCACTTCGTCGGCGAACTCACCAATCCGGTCTCCGTGCCCTTCCCCTCCAGCGGCAATGCCATCGTTGTCTCCACGCCGAATCCATCCGAGGGCGGATGGGAAATGTCCGGCCTCGCCGACAACGAAGGCCATACCTGGACCCGCACCCCCTTCACCAATCCCGGCCTCGATCCGCAGATCTTCTTCACCTGCCTCGGCACCCGAACCGGCGGCCAGAACCTCGTTCTCTCCTGGACGCCCAGCTCCATCAATAATCACGTGCTGTTCTACGACATTGCCGGAGCCGCCACGTCGGGCGGGTCCACCGGCTGCGTCGGAGCCACGGTCAACACCGTCATCGGCTACCAGGGCGCCACCGCCAACGCGCCCATGATCGGCGATCCTGTCATCGCCCCCACCACCCCCGGCAGCCTCATCGTCGCCACCAGCTACGTCGGCACCGGTCCGCCTTCCGCATCGCTCACCCCCGGTGTGGTCTTCAACTCCATCTGGGCCTCCGGCATGATCGACTCCAGCAGCTGGGATACCGGCGATCCTTTTGCCTACACCTACGCCACCTCCACCAGCCCCATCTCCTTCAACTGGCAAATGGCCAACGCCGGCGAACAGCGCGATGGCGGCACCAACTTCGACGGTGCAGCCATTGAGATTCTGCCCGCCAACGCCGCCCCCACCATTCCCGCCGCAGCCCTCACGTCGATTACCGTCACGCCTTCGAATTCCTCGATCGCTGCGAGCGCGATGCAGCCCTTTACTGCCACCGGTACTTTCAATGACGGCAGCACCCGGGACATCACTGCATCGGCTGCGTGGACTTCCTCCGCGCCCTCCATCGCTTCCATCAACGCGGGCGGACTTGCCACAGGCCTGTGCTCGGGCAGCACGCAAATCTCCGCTTCGCTGTCGAACCTGTCCGGCGGCGCGACCCTGACGATCAGAGGCCTCAACCAAACCTCCACCAGAGTCGCCTCCAGTTCCAATCCCGCGACTGCGGACCAGAAC